>DATJXL010000385.1:0-30126 GCA_035500135.1 Kofleriaceae bacterium | reverse complement strand
GGTAGCATTCGGATGCTTGAATTCGCTGATATGTGTCTGACAAGCGCTGTCGCGCCCTGTCTATGCCGGCTACGGCCGTGCAGAGCATGCGGCCTGGGCTGTGGATCCTGTGGACAGCGCTATCACAGATGAACATCGTGAAATTCGCTGCCCACAGGCTCCACAGCCCCCGCGCCACGCGCGGAGGCGGCGGGAAGATCAAAAAAGGTTGGACAGCAGAGCTCGTGCGATCCAGCGCGTCGTGCGAGCGCTCTTCCTCTTCCCCCGATCTAACTCCGATCGGAGCGTACGCGCTCTCGTCCGGCGCGGTGGAGCCTGTGGGCAGCGCATCCCACGAGTGTCGACGGTCGGCGCTGTCCACAGGATCCACGGCGCGGCCGCGCGTTCTGCGCGGCGTAGCCAGCCGGCATGTGACGAATCACTAGAGCTGCAGCTACCGCGGCGTGATGTTCACCACCGCCGGATTGCCGGTGGCGCCGCTCACGTGGACTTCGTTGGCGACGAGCTCGACCACGCAGCCGCCGCAACTGACGGCGACGCCGGTCGGGTACACGCGCTCGGGCGTCATGATGATCGTGGGCGCCGTGATCGTCGGCTCGGGCACGAACCGCAGCTCGAACGTGCGCGAGATCGGATCGAAGCTCCACGACAGCGGCGCACCGGCGACCGCGGCGGGTGCCGGCAGCACGACCGCATCGACGAGCGGCGTCACCTCGTTGCCGCTCGCGTCGAGCAGCGAGTAGCCGCCGCCCTCGTCGTAGGCCCACACCATCGCGCCGGCGGCCGCGCCGGCGGCGGCTTCGTAGTCGGCGCCCATGTACGCCGCGATCTCCGGATCGGCGCCCTGCCCGCCGTACTCGCCGATCCACACCGGCGTGGCGAGCCGCCCGGCCTCGCTCGCGAAGTCGGCGCCGGTCTGCACGAGGTCGGACGAATCCGCCGGATCGAACATGCCGGTCTGCTCGGCGTTCACGTCGTACAGATGCGGCGAGTACACGACGTCCTTGGCGCGAAACGGCTGCAGGCTGGTCAGAAAGCCCAGGCCGCGCGAGTTCGACGGCTCGGCGAACGCGACCCACGTCGGCGCGACCTCGCGCACGGCCGCGATCGCCGACTCGTAGAACGGTTGCAGTCGATCGCGCTCGAACGTCGCGATCGAATACGAGCCCCACGATGGCTCGTTGATCGGATCGAAGCCGACGATCTGCGGCTTGTCGGCGAGGCGCTGCGCGACGTGCCGCCACGCCGCGACGAGCTCGCCCTGGGTCGGCGCATCGGTCCACAGGTGATCGAAGCACGCCATCACCTTCGGATCGGCGTAGTTCAAGCCCCACGGCTGCTTCGCGACGAAGCCGGCATAGTTCGACGCATCGCACGTCCACATCGGCGCGCCGTCGAAGCCGAAGCCTTCGCCGTAGACGTCCTGGTGCATGTCGAGCACGACCGACAATCCGGCGGCGCCCGCCCAGTCGATGCGCTCGGCGACCCAGTCGAGGTAGGTGTCGTCGAACGTGCCCTGGCTGGGCTCGATCGCCGACCACGTGATCAAGAAACGAATCGCGGTCATGCCCCAGTCGGCGCGCAGCCGCATGTAGTCGGCGGGCTGGAAGTTGTCGGTATAGGGCGCGTTCTTGTGCGCGCCCGCGAGGTTCACTCCGCGCAGCACGAGCGCGCGGCCCTGCGCGTCGCGCACGTTGTCTCCGCACACCGGGTCTCGGCCGTCGCACGGGCCTGCCAGGTTGTCGCCGCAACCGGCAACTACCGCGATCGCGACGAGCGTGGCAGCGGAACGCAGCAAGCCCGCGCATCCTAGCTCGGCGACGAGGCGAGCGCGATCGAAGCGCCTGCGCGCGCTCGTGCACAACAAGCGCAATCGCAACGCGAGAGCCGCAGCGTGTGAGTCGCGGCACGTCATCAGGCGTGAGGGCGCGGAGGCTGCGTTTTTCGCGGTGCGGGACTCGAATAGCGCCATGAGCCATCGACGGTCGCTTCACCGGGTCGCATGCGGGCTGGTTCTCGCAGCGTGCAGCAGCAATCACGAGGGCGCGCCCGACGCGGGCAACCCTCCACAGATGGATGCACCGCCCGACACCGGTTGGGCCGAAGCGCATCATCCCAGTCAGCCCGTCGTGAGCAGCGGAGGCGGCAACGTGCTGACCGCGCCGGTCGTCGTGCCGGTGTTCTTCGCGAACGACAAGGACGCGCAGACGCAGGTCGAGTCGTTCCTGCCGATGATGGCGCAGTCCCCGTACTGGATGGCGATCACGCAGGAGTACGGCGTGGGCGCGCTGACGATCGCCCCGACCGTGATCGCGACCGAGACGCCGCCGACCACCGACGACGCGCTGCAGACGATCGTCGATTCCCACACCAACGGCACCGGCGGCTGGCCCGCGAACACGCCGAACACGATCTACGCCGTGTTCCTGCCCGAAGGCGTGACGCTGACGGCGGGTGGTACGAGCTGCGTCGACTTCGGTGGCTATCACGCCGAGACCAACAACAACACCGTGTACGCGCTGCTGCCGCGCTGCTCGTCGATGAACTACCCCGGGCTCGAGTACCTCACGATCGCGACCAGCCACGAGGTCCTCGAGGCCTCGACCGATCCGCATCCATACAGCAATCCCGCGTACAATCAGGTCGACGACGACGATGCGATCCTGAGCTTGTTGCCGGGCGGCGAGCTCGGCGACATGTGCGAGATGGCCCGCGCGGTGTACCAGCCGATGGTCGGCTCGTTCTACGTCCAGCGCACGTGGTCGAACGCGTCGGCCGCCGCCGGCCACGACCCGTGCGTGCCGGTGCTGACGACGCCGTACGTCGAGGCCGCGGCGAACCTGCCCGACATCATGGTCGACGGCGGCGGCCAGCAGTTCACGACGCGCGGCGTGCAGGTGCCGAACGGGATGTCGAAGACCGTCGAGGTCGATCTCTACAGCGACGCGCCGACCGCGGACTGGACGGTCGTCGCCTACGACGTCGCATCGCAGTACAACATGTCGTCGCCCGAGCTGCAGCTCACGCTCGACCGCTCGACCGGCAACAACGGTGACAAGCTCAACCTGACGATCCAGCGCATCGCGCCCGCGAGCGAGTTCGGCGTCAGCGAGTTCGTGCTGTTCTCGCAGGTCAACGGCGTCAACACCGGGATGTGGTTCGGGCTGGTGTCACAATAGCGTCCGCGCATCGCCGTGGCTTGTTACAGACCTTCGAGCGGCTAGGACACTCGCCGGCAAGACTGCGCCCGCCGCCACCGACGCGACGCGTCCGGTCGCGACGTTGCGCCGGCATATCGGGTGCAGACGGCGGCCGCCATGCAACGCCTCGCCTGGACCGCCGTAGCCACCGCGCTCGTGTCCTGTGCTGACACATCTGTTTCACCGTCGCCATCGCCTGGCGACGGAGACGGCAAGGCGGATTCGCCGATCGACTGCACGAAAGTGGCGATGAACGAGCTGTTCGTCGCCGCCGACTATGCGGTCGGCGCGGACACAGAAGATTGCGGCTTCGAGTCGTCGTGGCGGTTCGGCCACAATGGACCGTGCCTCACGCTCGCAAAGGCGCTGCAGCACGTCGTGACCCCGTGCACGACGATCTGGGTCGCGCCCGACGCCAGCGGCGTTGCGTCGCGCGAGGAGAGCTATCCGATCCACCTCTCCGGCGACGTGCAGCTGTACGCCGCGACGACCGACGACAGCGGCAACGTGATCGCGAACGACACCAACGATACCGGGCTCGGTCCGTGCTTCGGCGGTTCGGCCGGCGTGCCCGCGTTCGTGGTCGACGCCTCCGGCGGCGGCGCATCGATCACCGGGTTCACGATCGACGGCTCGTGTGGCGCGGGCGGCGCGAGCGACGCGCTCGACGTCGCCGACCAGCTCACGCTGTACAACGTGCGCATCGCGAACGTCGCGCGCGGGATCGAGGTCAGCGCCGGCGGTGACGTGCGCGCAGACTCGGTCACAATCGACAAGATCGCAGGCGACGGCGTGTCCTGCTCGTCGACAGATCCCTTGCACCCGGCGCAGTTCGATGCCGGACACCTCGTGGTCGCAGCGGCGCACGGCCGCGACATCGCCGCGTCGGACAACTGCGAGCTGTGGTTGCACGACAACTCGACGCTCGGCGCCGATCCTTCGGTGTGCGAGTCACCACGACCGGACGTCTATGGCATCTGGGCCGAGTCGAGCGCGACGGTGAACGCGAACCTGACCACGATCTCGTGCATGGCGAGCGACGGTGTACACCTCGCGGCGGGCGACGGTGCCGGGGTGCCGCAGGTCGGCCTCGGCGGCAACATCATCCAGGGGAGCAGCTTCGCGGGCGTCGCGATCGAAGCCGGCGCCGCGATCGACTCGGGCTATCCGGCTGCGTCGTCGCTCGTCGCCAATACGTGTGATGTGGTGGCGGCCGATCCGTCCGCGTTCAGCGCGAAGACGGTGAGCCCCGTGACGATCCGCGCGACCTGTCCATAGCTCTCGGTGAATTACCGAGTGCATTGGCCGCAGACGTGCAACGCGTCTCGGCATGGCGATGGTCTGGCCGTCCCTGCCGCTCGATGCGTGGCGCCCCACCAAGGAGACCCTGCATCGGTTCACGCAGATCATCGGGAAGATCCAGCTCGCGCTGACCCCGGTCGTCAGCCACTTCTGGAACGTCACGCTGCGCCCCACCGCACGCGGGCTCGCCACGTCTGCGTTGCGGTACGACGGGCGCACGTTCGATGTCGAGCTCGACTTCGTCGAGCACCGTACGGTCGTGCGCACGAGCGACGGCGGGCGCGATGCGCGCGAGCTGCGGCCGATCGCGGTGGCCGACTACTACCGCGAGCTGATGGAGATGCTCGCCGGGCTCGGCATCCGCGTCCACATCTGGGATCACCCGGTCGAGATCACGACCGACACGATCCCGTTCAGGCAGGACCGCATGCACGCGGCCTACGATCGCGACTACGCGACGCGCTTCTTCCACGTGCTCTCGAACGCCGCCGAGGTGCTCGAGAAGTTCCGCGCGCGCTTCCTCGGCACGTGCAGCGGCGTCGGCTTCTACTGGGGCACGTTCGACCTCGCGGTCGCGCGCTACTCGGGCAAGCGCGTGTCGGTGCCGCCGGCGGCCGGGCCGATCGAGCGCGAGGCGTACTCGCACGAGGTGAGCGAGGTCGGCTTCTGGCCGGGCGACGCGAGCTACGGCCAGCCCGCGTTCTACGCGCTGCACTATCCCGAGCCGGCGGGACTCGCGCGCGCGAAGGTGCGCCCCGAGCTCGCGCACTGGCAGGAGTCGTTTCACGGGTTCGTGCTGCCGTACGAGGTCTGTCACGGGCCCGATGCGACCGCGCAGATCCTGGAGTTCTGTCAGAGCACGTACGAAGCGGGCGCGGACCTCGCCGGCTGGAATCGAGCCGAGCTCGAGCGCGCGCCGGCGACCTAGGAGCCACCATGCCACGCGATCCACACCTGTCCGCTGCACATCATGTCGAGCCGAAAACCGATGGCTGCGAGGAGTGCCTGAAGCTCGGCATGGACTGGGTGCACCTGCGCGTGTGCTTGACGTGCGGGCACGTCGGCTGCTGCGATTCGTCGGTCGGCCATCACGCGACGAAGCACTTCGAGGCGACGCGGCATCCGATCATCGAGTCGTTCGAGCCCGGCGAGGAATGGGGCTGGTGTTACGTCCACGAGGACCTGCTCGAGCTGCCGAACGACTTGCTCGTCGACAAGGGCTGAACGGCGATGCTCGATCGCGACGCCCTTGCCACATGCTTCCAGCGCGTTCGCGCACGCACGGTGGAGCTGTGCGCGCCGCTGACGATCGAGGACCAGCAGGTGCAGGCGATGGCGGACGCGAGCCCGACCAAGTGGCACCTCGCGCACACGACGTGGTTCTTCGAGGAGCTCGTGCTCGGCGAGCTCGCGTTCGATCCGGCCTTTCGCACGCTGTTCAACAGCTACTACGAGTGCTTCGGGCGGCGCGTCGAGCGCGCGCGGCGCGGCCAGGCATCGCGGCCGCCGCTCGCGCGCGTGCACGAGTACCGCGCCGAGGTCGATCGCCGCGTCGCGCGCGCGCTCGCCGCCGATGCACTCGACGACGGCGCGCTCGCGCGGCTCGAGCTCGGCCTCCATCACGAGCAGCAGCACCAGGAGCTGATCCTGACCGACGTCCTGGCCGTGCTCGGCGGCCAGCCCGATGCGCCGGCCTATCGTGCGCGTCCCGCCGAGACCACGAGCGAGCCCGGCTCGCTCGCGTTTCGCGCGTTCGGCGGCGGCGTCGTCGCGATCGGCGCCGGCGACGGCGGGTTCGCGTTCGACAACGAGCGCCCGCGCTTCGACGCGCTGCTGCGCCCGTTCGCGATCGCGACGCGTCCGATCGCGAACGCCGACGTGCTCGCGTTCATCGCCGACGGCGGCTACCGCGAGCCGCGCTGGTGGCTCGCCGACGGCTGGGACATCGTGCAACGCGACCGCTGGCAGGCACCGCTGTACTGGCGCGGCGACGGCACGCTCTACGAGCTCGGCGGCGCGCACGCGATCGA
Source organism: Kofleriaceae bacterium (assembly GCA_035500135.1). Lineage (GTDB taxonomy): Bacteria > Myxococcota_A > Polyangia > Haliangiales > Haliangiaceae > JABFXX01. The sequence continues at coordinate 23,594 of DATJXL010000385.1, read as the reverse complement.
TCCGGCCGAGACCGCGTGCCACCTCAGTTACTACGAAGCCGACGCGATCGCGCGCTGGCTCGGCGGACGGCTGCCGACCGAGCTCGAATGGGAGGTCGCGGCGGGCGCGTGCGACGCGACCCGCGGGCACTTCGCCGACGACGGCCGCTTGCATCCGGCGCGCGCATCGGCCGGCGAGCTCGCGCAGATGTTCGGCGACGTGTGGGAGTGGACCGCGAGCAGCTACGCGCCGTATCCCGGTTTTCGCCCGCTGCCCGGCGCGCTCGGCGAGTACAACGGCAAGTTCATGTCGGGGCAGCAGGTGTTGCGGGGCGGTTCGTGCTTGACGCCGAGCGGCCACGTCCGCGCGACGTATCGCAACTTCTTCCCGCCGGCGGCGCGCTGGCAGATGACCGGCGCGCGCGTCGCGAAGGATGGCGCGCCATGACCGACGGCGACGACGTCTTGACCGGGCTACGCGACGCGCAGAAGCATCTGCCGTGCCGCTTGCTCTACGACGAGCGCGGCGCCGAGCTGTTCGAGCAGATCTGCGCGCTCGACGAGTACTATCCCTCGCGCACCGAGCTCGCGCTGCTCGCCGCGCACCTGCCGGAGCTCGGGCGCCTGCTCGGGCCGCGCGTGCGCGTGATCGAGCCGGGCAGCGGCGCCGGTGTGAAGACGCGCATGCTGCTCGCCGTGCTCGACGATCCAGCCGGCTACGTGCCGATCGACATCAGCGGCGCGCAGCTCGAGGCCAACGCGCGGGCGCTGCGCGCCGAGTTTGCCGGCCTCGACGTCCAGCCGATCCACGGCGACTTCACGGCGCCGCTCGAGCTGCCCGATACGCCCGCCGCCGCGCGCACGCTCGTGTTCTTTCCGGGCTCGACGCTCGGCAACTTCGAGCCCGCCGAAGCGCGGGCGTTTCTGGTCCGCTTGCACGCACTCGCCGGCGACCACGGCGCGCTGCTCCTCGGCACCGACTCCAACCAGGACGCGTCGTCGCTGTTGCGCGCGTACGACGACGCGGCCGGCGTGACCGCGGCGTTCGATCTCAACGTGCTCGCGCACGTCAACCGCAGCTACGACGCGACGTTCGCGCTCGACGAGTTCGCGCATCGCGCGACGTGGACGGCCGAGCGCACGCGTGTCGAGATGCAGCTCGTGAGCCGGCGCGAGCAGGACGTGCGCGTCGCCGCCGAGACGTTTCGCTTCACGGCCGGCGAGACGATCGTGACCGAGCATTGCTACAAGCACGGACCCGAGACGCTCGCGGCGATGCTCGCGGTCGCGGGCTGGCGCGTCGCCGAGGTCGCGATCGACGCGCGCGAGCGCATCCGGCTGTGGCTCGCGTTCAGCTAGCTCGCGCGTGCTCGCGCTCGTGTGCGAGCACGTCGAGCAGGTGATCGTACGATGCGGAAAACTTGCGCACGCCCTCGCGCTCGAGCTGATCGGTCACCGCGTCGAGATCGATGCCGACCGCGCGCAGCTCGTCATGCACGCCGCGCGCCTGGCCGAGATGCTCCTGGAGCCGCGCCGCGGGATGGCCGTGATCGCGATACGCGTCGAACGTCACGAGCGGGACGGTATCGATCGTGTCGGCGCCGATCAGCGCGTCGACGTAATACGTGTCGCCGTACGCCGGATTCTTCGTGCTCGTGCTCGCCCACAGCACGCGCTGCGTGCGCGCGCCCCGCGCCTCGAGCGCGCGAAACCGCGGCTCGGCGAACATCCGCTTGTAGCGCTGATACGCGAGCCGCGCGCTCGCGATCGCGGTCCGGCCGCGGAGCCGCGCCGCACGCGCCGCCGGCAGCACGCCCTCGCGCACGCGGCGATCGAGCTCGGCATCGACCGCGGTGTCGATCCGGCTCAAGAAGAAGCTCGCGACCGACGGCACGACCACCGATTCGCCGCGGCTCGCGCGTGCCTCGAGCCCCGCGAAGTACGCGTTCACGACCTGTTCGTAGCGATCGAGCCCGAACAGGAGCGTGATGTTGATGCTGATGCCCTCGCCGATCAGCGCCTCGATCGCGGCGAGCCCGGGCCGCGTGCCCGGGACCTTGATCAGCACGTTCGGGCGATCGACCGCGCGCCACAGCCGGCGCGCCTCGGCGATCGTCGCGGCAGTGTCGTACGCGAGATGCGGCGAGACCTCGAGGCTGACGAAGCCGTCGCGATGATCGAGCGCATCGAACTGCGCGCGGAACTCGTCGGCGGCGAGCCGGATGTCCTCGATCGTGAGCGCGTCGTAGATCTCTGCCGCCGACTTGCCGCGCGTCGCGAGCGCGCGGATCGCGGCGTCGTACGTGCGATCGCCGGTGATCGCCTGCTCGAAGATCGTCGGATTCGAGGTCACGCCGCGCAGACCGTCGTCGGCGATCATCCTTCGGATTTCGCCCGAAGCCAGCCGACCGCGGTCGAGGTGATCGATCCAGATGCTCTGCCCGAGCTCGGCAACGGCGAGCAATGGGTTCGTGGCCATGCGACCCTCCATGAGGTTCGGTGGTGCATCCGAAATGCCAGGGTGCCGTCACGACGCGTCGAGCACGAGCAGCTCCGACGACGTACCGGCCTGCTTGAGGTCCTGCGCCTGGCGCGCCGCAGCGAGCGGCATGAGGCGCAACGCGTGCGGCTTGATCACGCCGCGATCGACGAGCGCGGCGAGCTCGCCCAGATCGGCCGCGTTCTTGCGCATCACGATGCGGATTCCGCGCACGCCGTGACTCGCAGCGACCGCCTGATCGATCGCCCCGACCGTCGACACGATCGTGGCGCCGCGCGCCATCACCGCGAACGAGCGGGCGAGTGTATCTCCGCCGATCACGTCGATCACCGCGCCGATGCCGCTCACCGCAGCCTCGAAGCGCTCGCGCTTGTAGTCGATCACGCGCGCGACGCCGAGCTGCTTCAGGTACGCGAAGTCCTTCGCTGCCGCCGTCGCGGTCACGCGCATGCCGTGCGCGATGCACAGCTGCACGGCGATCGAGCCGACCGCGCCGGCGGCGCCGTGGATCAGAACGTCTCGTGGGTGCTGGCCGTCGCGCTCGAGCTCGGCGACGATCTGCATCGCGGTGAGCCCGGGCGTGGGCAGCGAAGCCGCGATCGCATCGTGGACGGTGAGCGGCTTGGTCGAGATCATGTCGGGCGTGGTCACCGCGTACTGCGCGTAGGCGCCGTCGGCAAAGCCGTAGACGTCGTCGCTCGCGGTGAACATGGCGACGTTCGAGCCTACGGCGATCACGTCGCCAGCAAAGTCCTGACCGAGCGTGAACGGCAAGCGCCGCGCGCCTGGCATGAACCCTTCGCGAAGCTTCCAGTCGATCGGATTCACGCCCGCGGCCGAGATCCTGACGAGCACCTCGTCGGGGCCGGGGCTAGGAATCGTGATGTCTTCGAGCTGGATCTGATCGGAGTGACCGTAGGCGTGAATTCGCGCTGCCTTCATGCCGCGCGATCACTGCAACATCGAGACCCTCATGGTTTCTTAGCGAGTCACTTCACGGCCGCGGTACCGACGGTCGCGGTCGTCGCGGTCGCGGTCGGGTCGGGGCTGACCACGGCGCCCGAGACGAGCGTGGTCGTCTGCATGCCGGCGCGGCTGTTCAAGCGAATGCGGCCGACTCCGCCGCCGCCGCCGCCGCCGTTGCCCCCGCCGTGCGGCGCGGTGCTGCCGGCGAGCTGCGTCCCGGCGCCGCCGGTCCCGCCGTCTTCATCGCCGCTGTTGTTGTGACCGGCGCCGCCGGCCGCGGCCGTGCTGCCGAGCACGCCGCTGTTGCCCGATTTCGCACCCGGGGAATCGCCACCGCCGCCGCCGCCACCGTTGACCGCGAGCGTGCCGGCGATCATCAGGGTCGGCGCTTCGAGCACGATCGTGCCGCCTGCGCCGCCGCCGCCACCGCCGTGCGTGCCGTTCGCCCCCTTGCCACCGCACCCTCCGGCGTTGATGCCCACGCCGGAGCCTGCCTCGATCGCGATCGTCGCGTTCGACACGAGCTGCAACGCACCGCCGCCACCGCCGCCGTCGCCGCCGTTGGGATCGCTCGCCGCGCCGCCACCGCCGCCGCCGACCAGCGTCGTGATCACGGCGTCGCCCCACACCGAACCGGCTGCGCCCGCGTTCGAGCTAGCGTTGTTGTAGCCACCGGCGCCGCCCTGGCCGCCGTAACCGCCGCCGCCGCCACCGCCGCTGTCGCCGCCGGCTTCGCCTCCCGAGCCGCTGCCCTTGCCGGTCGATCCGGCCTGCGCGCCCTTGAAGCCACCAGGTCCCGCGCCATGGCCTGCACCATCGCCGCAGTTGCCGCGGGCGTCGACATAGCCGGTGACGTCGATCTCGCCGGTCGCGACGAATGCCGCGGCGCTCGATCCCGAGAACGTGATCGTGCCACCGAGCGTGAGCGTCGAGAACGAGAAGATGCCGACGCCGTTGCTCAGGCGGTAGCTCGACCACTGCGTCGTCTGCATCGACCCGTCCGTGATCATCCCGGTGTCGGTGTCGATCGAGACGTCCGCGAGCAGGCCCGGCATCGCGCTCGAGTCGAAGTCGCTGCCGTCGACCGCGCCGCCGGTCGCGACCAGCTCGGCACAACGCGCGTCACCGCCGCCGAGACAGCCCCAGGGACACTCGAGCGAGGTCGAGGCGGAGCCGATCACGCTGCACGAGATCAGCGTCGTACCGTCGGAGCTGCACGCCGTGAACAGCGACGGGCACATCGACGGACCGTCGGGCACTGCATCGGACGCGCCGTCGCTCGTCGCGTTGCCGCCCTGAAAGTGGCACGCCGCGATCGCGCCGCCCGCGATAGCTCCGACCCGCAGCCAGCGCGCCATCCGATCAGCCTCGCCGACGCGGGACTCGACGCGCAAGGGGGCCCGGATGTGCATGACTCGTACGACCGATCCAGGCGAGTCGACTCCCAGGGCCGGGGCCTGCAACCCCGCGACACCACGAGCCCCTGCGCTGGTCCGCGATCTGCACGATGACGTGGCGATGTCCGAATCCAGTGCAGTCAGCGGCCTGATCCGGCTCCAGCGGACGCGCCGGATCCAGACCCAGCCCGGCGACGAGTACTTGTTCCAGCCGCGCTCGGGCGAGCGCCCCCGACCGCGCGCGCAACTGTTCGCGATGCCCGCGCCGGCGATTCCCGTCGAGCGGGCGTCTGCCCCGCCGATTCGCGCCCGCCCGCGAGCACCAGCGCGCCGCCGCACCGGCGTGTGGGTCGCGGTGATGCTGCTCGCCGCGGCAGCCGGTCTCGTCGTCGCCGCGTACTATCCGTTCACGTCGTCGGCACCCGATGACGCGCCCGCGTTCGTGATTCCTCAGATCGCGGTGCCCGCGCCGGCACCGGCGCCCGTGGTCGCGCCGGCCCCGATCGCCGCCGAGCCTGCCCCCGCTGCGGCGCCGATTGCCGACACGCCGGCCGCCGCGGCGCCGATTGCCGACACGCCGGCCGCCGCGCCGGCTGCAACGCCCGCGGCGCCGCATCATCGCCGTCACGTCGTGAAGCCGAAGAAGCTCGTCGCCAAGCACGCGACCGCGACCGCGAAGACTGCGACGGCGAAGGCTCCCGCGCCGTCACTCGCGGCCGAGCCCGCAGCGGCTCCCGCGTCGCATCCGTCGCGGCCGGCCCATCAAGCCGACGACGACGAGAACCCGCTGTGACGATCACATCCCCGGCTTGAGGGGGTTCGCGAACGTGTTGTACTCGGTCACCTCGATCGCGGTCGTTGCCTCGCCGCCGTCGCGCCGCACGATCTTGAGCCGGTGTCGGCCGACCGCCAGCTCGAGCTTGTTCGGTGCGAACTTGCCGGTGTCGCGATCGTCGACGAACAGCTTCGCGCCGACGTTCGCTTCACCGACGACCTGCACGTAGCCGGTGCCGGGCGGCGGTGCCGCGACTCCGGCATCGATGCGCGGCGCGGGCGGCGGCCACCGGTGATGATGCGGCGGCTCGACCGCGGCATCGATCGGCAGCGCGGCGATCGCGGCATCGCCGGGCGTGGCCGACGGCGCGCCGGCATCGACCGGAATCGCGACGACCGCGATCGGCTGTGGCGCGGCATCGATCGCGCGAGCCTCGCCGCCGCGCGTGGCGAGCACGCGCCAGCTCGCGACGCCGGCGGCCGCGACCACGAGTGCGGCGCCGACCCAGACGGCGCGCTTCGACCGCGCGTGCGGCGGCGGCGCCGGCTCGGTGCGACCGCCAAGCTCTTCCGCGCGATGCGCGATCGCGGTCGGCCGCAGCTCGTAGTGCTGCGCACCGCCGCTCGCGTTGCCGCTCGGCACGACGTCGAAGCCGAGCAACTGATCGAGCGCGCCCGGCTTCGCGCGCTTCGCGCGAAGCGGCGCGAGAAAGTCGCGCAGCTCGCTGCGCGCGTCGCGCGCAAGGCGCGGCACGAGCGCTTCGCCCAGCGCGGCCGCGAGCTCGCCTGCCGATGGGCGCTGACGGCGATCGGGCGCGACCGCACGCGCGATCAGCGCGGCGATGTCCGCCGGCAGCGCGCGATCGAGCGCCAGCGGCTTGCCCGCGAGCAGGTCGATCTCGGCCTCGACGTTCTGCAGCGGCGTGTAACCGGTGACGAGCGCGTGCAGCGTGAGGCCGAGCGCGAACACGTCGGCGCGGCCGTCGATCTGCGTGCGCATGCGCTGCTCGGGCGCGATGAAGCCCGTGGTGCCCGGCACGACGCCCGCCTCGGTCTTCGCGGCGCGATCGCGCGCGAGCGCGATGCCGAAGTCGGTCAGCTTGACGTCGCCGCCCCACGATACCAGCACGTTCGACGGCTTGACGTCGCGGTGCACGATGCCGAGCGGGAGATCCGCCGCATCGAGCGCGTTGTGCGCGTGATCGAGCGCGTGCGCGACATCGTTCGCGAGCACGAGCGCGATCGCGAGCGGCAGCGTGCCGCCGGCCGCGAGCTGGAGCTGGCGCGCGTCGCTGCCGTCGACGAGCTCGAGCACTTGAAACGGCAGGCCATCGAGCAGGCCGACGTCGGTGACCGACACGATGTTCGCGTGATGCAGCCGGCTCGCGATCTGCGCCTCGTCGAGAAACCGCCGCGCGGCGTCGAGATCGGTCGCGGCGTCGCCGAGCATGCGCTTGATCGCGACCTTGCGCGCGAAGCCGAGCTCGCCGACCAGCTCCGCCTCGAATACCTCGGCCATCCCGCCCTGACCGATCCGGCGCGAGATGCGATACCGAGCGCTGCCGGCGGTCACCTCGTTCCACGTTAGCACGGGCAGCACGGCGCTCGCGGAGTTGCGCTACGATGGAACGCGCTTGCCCGGTTACTCGTCTGTCGCGCTCGTGCTCGGCCTCGCGGCGTGCGGCGCGAGCTCGGCGCATCCGATTCCGGTCGCGGTGCTCGTCGACGGCGATCCGGCCGCGGTCGGCAAGCTCGACCCGGTGCCCGGCCTCGCGTTGCATCCGGTCGCGCTGCCCGCACCGCCTGCCGCGCGTGCGGACGAAACGAGCGCGGTGCTCGCGCGCGTGCACGCCGCCTACGCGAAGGGCGATTTCGACACGTGTCGCAACGAGCTCGCGCGTGTCGACGTCGTCGCGCGGCTCGCCGCCGGCGAACGCGCGGACGTGGCGCGCGCGCTGACGTACGCGGCCGCGTGCGCCTACGGCGGCGCGTCGGTGAGCGAGGCACAGGCGATCGCGGCGCGGTTCGCGAGCCTCGGGCTCGAGCTGCCGGAGGCCGCGGTGTCGCCCGATGTCGAGGCGATGATCGGCAAGGCGATCGAAGCCCACGGCCGCGAGCCGGCGCAGTCGTTCGCGATCGCGGGCGAGATCGGCGCCCGGCTCGGCATCGACGGCAAACCCGCGGGCTGTGCGCTGCCGTGCACGGTGACGCTGTCGGCCGGCGAGCACGTGCTCGCGGTCGATGCCGACGGATTTCAACCGACCGCGCGAAGCGTCCGCGTTCCGGACGATGCGAGCGTGAAGCTCGAGCAGACTCCGGCGAGCCGCGAGCTCGCCGCCCGGCAGTGGCGGGCGCGCATCGGTCGCGGCGAGCCCGCGGCCGATCGCGTCGGTGCCGCGTTGATCACGAAGCTGTCGGGCGACTCGCGCGTCGCGCTCGTGCACGGCGATCGCCAGCTGTCGGGCTGGCTCGTCATCGACGGCAAGTCCGTCGCCGCCGACACCGCGGCGCGCGGCGACGGCCGCGAGCTCGTGCGCGAGCTCGCGTACGACGGCGGCCTCTTGCATCGGCCGAGCGTGTGGCAGCGACCGTGGTTCTGGATCGCGGTGAGCGCGGTCGCGCTCGCGACGACCGGGACGATCTATTACATCAACCGCCCGATCCACACGACAGGAGAGCTGTGATGCGCACGCTCGTCTTGCTCGCGGTCGCCGCCGCGTGCAATCGCGATCATTCGGTCGCGATCTTTTTCGGCGCGACCGAGGACCGGGCGAGCACCGGCCTGGTGTGCCCGAGCGAAAGCGACTCGCTGCTCGGCCAGGGTCAATCGCCCGGACAGCTCCAGTTCGGGCTCGTGATCGATGTCGTCGATTTCAAGGGCGCGTTCCCGACCTGCTTTCCCGACGACCTCATCGCGACGTGCTCGGGCTCCGGTACGTGCCAGCGCCGCAACCGCACGTGCATCGATGCCAACGTCACGTACGCCGGCTCGGCGAATCCCGTCCTCGCCGCACAGCACGAGCTCGCCAGCCTGCCGCCGATCGACTTCGGCGCGACCGACACGCCCGTGCTCGTACGCCTGACCGCGTTCGTGCCGGCGGCGGGACGGTCGATGACGCCGTGCGAGGATTTCGGGCTGGGCGATCCGACGGTGTCACTCGTGGGCAACGCGGCGATCAAGCTCGTCGGCTGCGCGTACAGCTGCCCGGTGTTCCTCGACGACGTCAACACGCTCGCAACCGGCCTCGCGACGTCGACGCAGCTGACGACGCAGGCCGCCTGTCAGACCGCGATCGCGCAATGCGCCGGCTTTCCCGAGAACGTCGAGTCGAACTAGGTCAAGTTAGCCGCGCCGCTTCGCGATCAGCTCGTTCAAGTGCGAGCGCGTCATCTGCGCGATGCGCGCGGCCGCCGAGACGTTGCCGCTTGCGCGCGCGAGCAGCGCGTCGAGATAGCGCGCCTCGAACGCGTCGAGCAGCTGCGCGCGCGCTTGCTTGTACGGCAACGCGAGATCGGTCGCGAGCTCGACCTCCGCGGGCACCGCGGGAGTCGCGCGCGCCGCGGCGCCGCCGAGCGCGGGCGCCTCGCCCATCGCGACCGCGGCCTCGACGAGGTTGCGCAGCTCGCGGACGTTGCCCGCGAAGTGATAGCGCGCGAGCGCGTCCATCGCCTGCGGCGAGATCAGGGCGGCGACCGGCTGATCCCAGCCGGCGTCACGCAGAAAATATTCGACGAGCAGCGGGATGTCGTCGGGGCGCTCGCGCAACGGCGGCACCGCGAGCGTGACGACCGCGAGCCGGTAGAACAGATCGAGTCGAAAGCCGCCGCGGTTGACCTCGGCGCGCAGATCGCGGTGCGTCGCCGCGACCACGCGCACGTCGATCGCGAGCTCGCTGCGACTGCCGAGCCGGCGGACGCGCCGCCGCTCGAGCACGCCGAGCAGCGTCGCCTGCACGGCTGGCGGCAACTCGCCGATCTCGTCGAGAAACACCGTGCCACCGTCCGCGGCTTCGAACGCGCCGACGTGCTGGCGATCGGCGCCGGTGAACGCGCCGCGCTCGTGGCCGAACAGCTCGCTCGTGATCAGCGTCGGCGGCAGCGAACCACAGTCGACCGTGACGAACGGCTTGTGGCGCCGCGGCCCGAGGTCGTGCAGCGCGCGCGCGATCAGCTCCTTGCCGGTGCCGCTTTCGCCGGTGACGAGCATCGACACGTCGCTCTGCGCCGCCTTCGCGACCTGCGCCATCAGCCGCCGCATCGTCGGCGAGCGGCCGATCACGCCGGCGAGCGACTCGTCGCCGTGGATCTCGATCTCGACCGGCGCGGCGTCGCTGACGCGCAGCACGCTGTCGCCGACGCGCAGCACGGTGCCGGGCGGCACGATCGCGCGCTCGATCCGAACCGCGCCGATGAACGTGCCGTTCGTCGAGCCGTGATCGATCACCGCGATGCCGCCGGCCGCCGGCTTGAGCTCGCAATGAAAGCGCGAGACCGCCGGATCGGCAAGCCGGAGCGCGCTGCCCTCGGCCGTACCGACCGCGAGGTCATCGCCGCTCGCGCGCAGCCCGGTGTCCGGCCCGGCCTCGACCTCGACCCCGATGCTGCGCACAGGTAGGTGCGTGACTCCGCGCCGGAGTGTTTGGTCCACGCGACGGTTGTAGCAGTGCTGGCCGGCGCAGCGGGCACTGTCCGGTCGACCAGACAGCGTTTTGGGCGCAAGGGCGCCGGTTTTCGCGGAGATCGTCGCGGCACGGCGCTCGCAGCCAGCACGCCGCATGCGCAAGCTCGTCTTCGTCGTCCTGCTCGCCGCGTGTGGTACCGACTTCGCGACCGAGCCGGGAACGGGATCCGGATCCGGCTCTGGCTCTGGCTCTGGCTCGGGTGGCTTCATGCCGCTGATCTCGACCGACTGGTCGCTGCAGCCGATGACCGAGCAGTACCTGTGCGTGCGTCAAACGCTGCAGTCCGACATGTGGATCAGCTCGATCAGTCCCGTGTCACCGACCGGCACGCACCACCAGGTGCTGATGGTCACGACCGCGACACCGGGCCAGCCGCTGCCGCCGGACGGCGTCACGGTGTGCAGCAGCGAGCTCAGCTCGCCGTCGCTCTACGCGTCGGGCGTGGGCACCAGCGAGCTCGACCTGCCGGTCGGCGTCGCGATTCACCTGCAGGCCGGCCAGCAGCTGTTCCTCAACCTGCACCTGTTCAACGCCGGTGACGCGCAGATCACCGGCACGTCGGGCGTGACGTACATGCCGATCGATCCCTCGGACGTCCAGCACGAGGCGGGCGTGGTGCTCGCCGGCAAGGCGCAAGGGCTCGAGGTCGACGTCGGTGTCGGCGTGCAGCAGACCGGCACGTGCACGACCAGCGCCGGCTCGACGATCTTCGCGGCCGCGCCGCACATGCACCTGCTCGGTACGCACCTGACGGCGACGTACACGCCGCCGAACGGCGGTACGTCGGTCACGCTGATCGATCAGCCGTATCTGTTCGACGCCCAGAACTACATCATGCAGTCGCCCGAGATCGTGACCGAGGCCGGCGGCAAGTACACGATCACCTGCACGTACGACAACGAGAGTGGGTCGCCCGTCTACTTCGGCGAGTCGACCACCGACGAGATGTGCTTCGCGCTCACGATGATCTATCCGCCGCCGCCGCAGACCGAGTGCACGAAGTGACCAGGAACCGCCGGCGCTCCGCGGTGTCACAATCGCATGATGCGCTGGCTGCTGGTGGTCGCGGCGATCGGGGGTAACGCGGCAGCCGGGCCGTGCGAGTACCCGCTGCCGCCACCGCTGCCGCCGGCCGCGCCGGCCGCGAGCTGCCATCGCCCACCGGCCGCAGTCGCGCGCGCCGTGACCGACGCGATCGCGAAGGACTTCGAGCCGGTCATCCACGGCGGCAAGCTGAGAGTCGACTACGGCTGCGACGGCCTGGGCGAGCATGTTCGCGAGATCGTCGTCGAGACCGGCAGCGGCCACGGCGGCTCGCTGTCGCTGTGGCGCGCGCGCCGTTCCGCCGCCGGCCGCTACGACGTGCTCGGCATCGCGTATCGCGACTCCAGCACGATCCGGCCCGCGAAGCATCCGCCGTACGAGCTCGTCACCGGCACGGTCGAGCTGACCGAGGCCGACGTCGCGCGCATCCGCGCCGCCGTCACCGCGGCGATCGGCGAAGACGACCCTCCGCCGCGGCCCGACAGTTTTCCGGGCATGACGAGCTCGTTCAGCTCGGCGGACTTCCATATCTCGATCCGGCTCGTCGACGACGATGGGCGCGCGGTCGAGCGCCGGTTCACCGGCTACGGCGGCAACATGGATCAGCAGCGCTACCTCGGCCTGCGCGCGGCACAGCCCGCGCTCGCGCCGATCACGTCGCTCGCATCCGCGCCCGGCGCGCCGACCGCAGACACCCGCGAGCTGTTCGCCGAGCGCTTCGTCGCGTCGGTGCCCGCGTTCGACGACGACTTCTACTGGTGGGTGAAAGAGCGCTACGTCGATCTCGCCTGGCATTTCGGTACGCCCGCGGTGATTCCCGGCCTGCTGTCGCGCCTGCACGTCACCAAGCCGAAGGATCGGTCGCAGGTCGACACGCGCGACCACGCGCTCGCCGCGCTCGCCGCGATCACCGGCTGGGACGCGCGCCGCGAGACCCGATCCGCCGACGACGCGGCCGCGCGGTACCTCGCCGCGTGTCACGCGATCACGAAGTGAGTTCGTCCGCCCACGCTACGCGCGCTGACGATTAGGGAACAGGGAAGCGGAACCGAGAACCTGAATCTCAGGATCCGTTCTAAGATCGGAAGGATGGGGGCCGGGGTCCCTGCTCGGATCGGGTTCGGACTGGGCGCCGCGACGGCATGCGCGTGCGGTCACATCGGATTTTCGCCGGGCGAGCCCGGGGGCGATGCATCCGCGTGCTCGCTGATGTCGTTCGCGTATCCACCGCTGAGCTCGCTCGTCGACGAATTCGCGGGAACTTCGCTCGATGCTCCGTGGTTCTTGCCCAATGGCGATAACTGCGTCGCCCAGGCCAGCGGCTCGCTCGTCGCGACGCCGCCGGCGAACGCGGACAACTACTGCATCGCGTACGCGCAAGGGGACTGGCACCTCACGTGCGACAGCCTGACGTTCGAGCTTCCACAGGTCACCTCGCCCGTGCTCGGCGTTCAGACCGTGCTCTATCTCGACTCCGGCAGCAGCGATCACGTGCTCGACATCATCCTCGAGGCCGGCGGCCTGCAATGGAGCGGCAGCACGAACCTCGGCACGTACGACGCCGTCGCCGAGCGCTGGTGGCGCCTGCGCGAGCTCGACGGCACGCTGTACTTCGAGACGTCACCGGATGGCACCACGTTCGCGACGCGCGGCTCGATGCCCGATCCCGGCTCGCTCGACGACGTGCATCCCGACATCGGCGCCGGCACGTACAAGAACGTCGCGAGCCCTGGTGCCGCCGCGTTCCGCTGCTTCAACTCGGCGCCGCCGTGCCAGTAGACCGTCAGCGCATGACGATCCCGAACTGACCGAGGATCGCGCCGGTCAGGCCATCGAGCTCGGCGCGCGCGCTGAGGTATTCGACGACCGCGGTCGCGTGGCGCAACCGCACTTGCTGGAGATCGTCCTGCCGGCGCAGCACCTCGAACGTCGACGACTTGCCGAGCTCCAGCTTGTGCTGCTCGGCCTCGACGTTTTCCTCTGCGAGCTGCATCGCCTTCTCGTCGAGCGCGATCGCCGCGAGCGAGGCGCGCACGCCCTGCACCACGCGCGTCGCGTGCGCCGCGAGGCGGGCCCTCGCCGCGCGCGAATCGACGCGTGCCTTCTGCAGCTGCGCGTGCGCGACGGCCTGGCCGCCGTGCTCGGCGCGCGCCTGCAGCGCGCGATCGAAGGTGAGGCTCGCGCTGATCGCGTAGTCGGGCTTCGACGTCGCGACCCGAGCCGATGCCGACAGCGTGTTGCCGATTCCGACCGGACCGCCTTGCGCGGCGAGATCGAGGCGCGAACGCGCGAGCCCGTCGGCGGCGTCTACACCGGCGAGCGCGCCGCGCTCGCCGGCATCGAGCGCGGCCAGCTCCGCGCTGTGCGCGAACACCGCGCTCATCACCGTGGCCAGGTCGAGCTCGACCGGCGACGGCGCCGGCAGCGCCGCGGTCTTGACGCCGACATCGGCGGGCCCGATCTCGAGCCCGGCGAGCTGGCGCAGCTCGAGCGAGCGGTCCCACACCTCTTGTTCGGCATCGAGCACGTCGTGCTGGCGGATCGCGATCGCTTCCTGGACGGCCAGCTCCTCGCTCTTCGCGAGCTTGTCGGCGCGGATCGCGCCTTGCGTGTACGCGAGCTGCTTCTGCGCGAGCTCGACGCCCTTCTTGCGCACTTCGAGCGCCCGCCATGCGAGCGCGACCTGCCAGTAAGCCTCCACGATCGCCACGACGTCGTCGCGCGCCCGCGCCTCGCGCGACAGCTGCGCGGCGTCGCGGTTGTGCTCGGCCTGCCGGATCGGCGCTTCGAACGCACTCGGGCCGGCGCCGCGCCGGAGCGGCTGCACGATCGCGAGCGATAGCGACGACGTGTAGGACAAGCTGTCCAGCATCGGATCGTCGGGCGACTGGAAGTCGACCCGTTGCGCACCGGCCTGGATCGCGATGGTTCCGCCGGTCGGCAGCGCGCGGCCGAGCGACAGGTAGCCGGCCTCGGTCTCGAGCGTGTCGTTGGCGTCGAAGATCTCGTCGGGGCCGTGCTGGTAGCTGCCGGTGATCCCGAGGTGAAAGTCCTCGATGCCCCGCGCGCGCTGCAGGTAGCCTCGCGCCGCGTCGAGGTCGAGCCGCGCGCGCTCGAAATCGGGACCCTGCCGCACCGCGGTCGCGATCACGTCGGCCAGCGAGAGCTCGGTCGTGGGCGTATCGGCACGAGCGGCCCCGGCGTGAGCGGCCAGGAGCACGCAGATCGAGAAACCTCTCATATTCCCCGATTGTCCAAGTTGCGAGACGGGTTTGCTACAATCTCGATGTCCATGCCGGGCGATTGGGCCGACGAGGCCACACAGGTCCGCGGCACGGCGGTCGACGCCGACCACGTACTGCTCGCCGAGGCGGATCCCGTGGCCCGTCAGTGGCTGCGCGCGCAGCTCGGCGGCGGCTTCTGGCTCGAGGAGGTCTCGATCGGCTGGGCGGCGCTCAAGCGGATCGCGACCGGCGAGCCGCGTGTCGTGATCGTGGGGCGCCTGCTCGACGACATGACGGGCGAGCAGATGATCGAGCAGATCACCGACCAGCTCTTGAACGGTCATCCGCGCCCGCCGCTGCTGCTCGTCGCCGACGCGGGCGGGACGTTCGCGAAGGTCGACGAGAACGAGACGCGCGTGTTCTACCGCCTGCTCCGCAACATGCAGACCGAGCGCGTGCGCGAGCTGGTTGCACAAGCTGCCTCGGCGTTGCCTCCGTTGCAGCCGCGCCAGCCGCACCCGACGCTGCTCGCCGCGGTCAACGAGCATGCCAAGCGCATCGGCCGCGAGACCGACCTGGCATCGGCCGCGCGTGTCGCGACCGCCGTCGCGGTCGAGCTGCTCGGCGCCGACCGCGGCCAGTGCCTGTTCTGCGACGACGAGACGGGCGAGCTGTGGGTGCCGTCGGCCGACGGCCAGGAACGCGAAGCGCACGCGTCGGCGGGGCTCGTCGGATTCGCCGCGCGCGTGGGCGCCGGCGTGATCGTGCCGCGTGCTGCTCAAGATCCGGCGTACCGGTCGGAGATCGACGATCCGCTCGGGCACGGGCGCGAACGCGTCGCGATCGTCCCGGTCATCGGAGCCGACGGTCACGTGCACGCATTGCTCTCGGTCGTGCGCGACGAGCAGCATCCCGCGTTCACGGGCACCGATCTCGATCGACTGAACGCGCTCGCCGCCGCGTGGTCGCCTTATCTGGCTGCGCTCGCCGAGCGGCAGGATAGCGGCGAGGCCGAGGACGGCTCCAGCGACATCTTCCGCCAGGAAGCGATCATCCACATCATGCGCCGCGGCCAGCGCGGCGACGTCGTGCGCGTGCACCCCGGATGGGTGCGCGGCGCATACTGGCTCGTGCTCGGCACGCTCGTCGCCGCAGGCGTGTTCGCGTACCTCGCACAGGTCCACGAGTTCACCGAAGGTCCCGCGGTCGTGCGATTCACCGGCCGCGACGACATCGTCGCCTACGAAGGCGGCGCGATCAGCTCGCTCGAGGTCACGCGCGGCCAGCACGTCGCGGCGAACCAGGTGCTCGCCCGCCTCCACGACGCCGAGCAGGCCGGCAAGATGCGCGGCCTCGAGTCCGACTTCGAGGGCAAGCTCGTGTCGTACCTCCAGACGCCGAGCAACCCGACGGTGCGCCAGGCGCTGCAGCAGGTCGTGTCCGAGCGCGAGTCCGCGCGCGCGAGCCTCGAATCGCGCGTGATCCGCGCGCCGCACGCCGGCGTCGTGCAGGAAGTGCTCGTGCGCGCCGGGCAGCGCGTCGACCCGGGCAAGGTCGTGCTGTCGCTCGTCGAGGACGGCAAGAGCGAAGGCTTGTCGGTGCTCGCGTTCCTGCCGGGCAGCGAGCGCCCGCGCCTGCGCGCGCACCAGCACCTGCGCATGATCCTGCCCGGCTATCGCAGCGCCGTGATCGAAGGCGAGGTGCGCGCGGTCAGCGCCGGCGCGCTCGGCGCGAGCGATGCGCGCACGCGTTATCTCGGCGAGCGCTTCAACGACAGCTTGCCGATCACGGGCTCGGTCGTGGTCGTCGAGGCGCACCTCGCGTCGGCGCAGTTCACCGCCGACAATCAAACGTACGAGCTGCACGACGGCATGATCGGCGAAGCCGAGGTCGAGCTCGAATCGCGGTCGGTGCTCGAGACGCTCGTACCGGGATTGAACCGATGAGCGACAGCCCGCGACCCCGCACGGTCAACCCCGCGGAGCTCTTCCCGCAGCTCCAGCGGTTGCGCGCGGGCCGGCGCAACAAGGTGCCGTTCGTGCAGCAGGTCGAATGGGCCGACTGCGGCGCCGCGTGTCTCGCGATGGTGCTCGCGTACATGGGCCGGCACGAAGGCCTCGACGTGGTGCGCGAAGCCGTCGGCGTCAGCCAGCGCGACGGCGTCGACGCGGCGTCGATCCTGCGCGGCGCGGAGTGGTACGGGCTGCGCGGCCGCGGGCTCAGCCTCGACGTCGACCACCTCAAGTTCCTGCCGCCCGCGACGATCCTGCACTGGAACTTCAATCACTTCGTCGTGCTCGAGCGCGTGTCGAAGCGCGGCGTGCACATCGTCGACCCGTCGATGGGGCCGCGCGTGATCCCGCTCGCGAAGTTCGGCGAGTCGTTCACCGGCATCGCGCTCGTGTTCGAGCTGACCGACACGTTCGAGCCCAAGAAGCGCGGCAAGGGTCGCTTCGGCTGGTACATCCGTCAGATCGGCGGGCAGCGCAAGGTGCTGTCGCGCATCGTCGTGACGTCGCTCCTGCTGCGCGTGTTCGCGCTCGCGCTGCCGCTGATCATGGCGCTCGTCGTCGATCGCGTCGTACCGCGCTCGGATCGCAGCTTGTTGTTCGTCGTCGCGATCGGCCTCGGCGGGCTCGTGCTGTTCCAGCTACTCACGAACCTCGTGCGCGCACACTTGATCCTGCAGCTGCGCACGAACCTCGATACGCGGCTGACGCTCGGGTTCGTCGACTACATGTCACGGCTGCCGTACCAGTTCTTCCAGCGCCGGTCGTCGGGTGACCTGCTGATGCGGATCAACAACAACGGCACGATCCGCGAGCTGCTCACGACGAACACGCTGTCGGCGATCCTCGACGGCACGCTCGTGCTGGGCTACGCCGTCCTCATCTTCTTGGTCGCGCCGATGATCGGCGGCATCGTGCTCGCGCTCGGGCTCGCCGACGTCGCGATCTATCTGCTCACGCGCGGCCCGTATCGCGAGATGATGGCGCGCTCGCTCGAGGCTCAGGCGCGCTCGCAATCGCACCTCGTCGAGATGCTCGCCGGCATCGAGACGCTGAAGGCCGCCGCCGCGGAGAGCCGCTCGGTCGAGCGCTGGTCGAACCTGTACGTCGACGAGCTCAACGTCTCGCTCGAGCGCGGCCGCCTCACCGCGCTCACCGATTCGTTCAGCGACATGCTCACGACCGCGGCGCCGCTCGCGGTCTTGCTCGTCGGTTCGCTGCAGGTCATGAACGGCACGATCACGCTCGGTCAGATGCTCGCGATCAACTCGCTCGCGATCGGCCTCCTCGTCCCGCTCGCGGCGATGGTGCACAGCGCCCTGCAGCTGCAGATCCTCGGCAGCTACATGGATCGCGTCGACGACGTGCTGCGCGTCGATCCCGAGCAGGCGGGCAAGGACGTGACGCGGGCGCCGAAGCTGACCGGCCGCATCGTCGTGCAGGCTGCGAGCTTCCGCTACGGTCAGAACCTTCCGCTCGTCGTGCGGGACGTGTCGGTCGACATCCGGCCCGGCATGACGGTCGCGATCGTCGGGAAGTCGGGCTGCGGCAAGTCGACGCTCGCGCGCATGATGGCCGGGCTGTACATGCCGATCGAGGGCAAGATCCTCTACGACAATCACGATCTCACTCACCTCGAGCTCAAGTCGCTGCGCCGGCAGATCGGCGTCGTGTTCCAGCAGCCATCGCTGTTCGCCGGCTCGGTGCGCGCCGCGATCTCGCTCGCCGAGCCGAACGCGTCGTTCGATCGCATCCACGAGGCCGCGCGCCTCGCCGCCGTCCACGAGGACATCATGGCGATGCCGATGGGCTACGAGACGCTGCTCAACGACGGCGGCCAGTCGCTGTCGGGAGGCCAGCGCCAGCGCATCGCGCTCGCGCGCGCGCTGCTGCAACAGCCGTCGATCCTGATCCTCGACGAGGCGACGAGCGCACTCGACGGCGAAACCGAGCGCCGTGTGATCCGCAACCTCGAGAAGCTGCAATGCACGCGGATCGTGCTCGCGCACCGGTTGTCGACGATCGTCAACGCCGATCTGATCCTCGTGATGGAGGCCGGCGAGGTCGTCGAGCGTGGCTCGCATCACGAGCTGCTCGCGCGCGACGCTCATTACAAGCGCCTCGTCGCCGCGCAGCTGCAGGTCGATGGAGGCGCGCGATGACCCGGCACGCGCAGCTCGCGTTCGTGCTCGCGCTCGCGCTCGCAGCGGCGTGCAAGCAAGCGGGCCCGCAAGACCAGGGCAACGCCGAGGTACTCGCCGAGCCGCTCGCGCAGCAAGCGAGCACGGCTGACGATCCGGCGCAAACCACGAAGCCCGGCTATATCGGCGTGCTCGCGCCGCGCGAGTCGACCGAGGTCGTGTCTCCGTTCACGACGAAGATCGCGGAGCTGTTCGTCAAGCTCGGCGATCCGGTCCAGCACGGCCAGCCGGTCGCGCGTCTCGACGATCGCCCGCTGCGCGAACAGCTCGCGGTCGAGACCGCGGCGCTGAAGGAAGCGCAGGCCGAAGCCGCGCAGGCCTACGTCGCGAGCCGTGCGGCGAAGGCCGCGTTCGATCGCGAGAAGCGCGCACTCGCCGAGAACGTCGTATCCAAGGGCGAGGTCAAGAACGCCGAGTTCGACGCGCGCAAGGCCGACATGGGCGCCGCGTCGGCGGGCGCGCGAGTCGAGGAACAACGGGCCAAGATCGCCGGGCTCAAGGCGAAGCTGACCGACACCTCGGTCGTCGCGCCGCTCGACGGCAAGGTCGCACTTCTCTACGTCAACGTCGGCGATCGCGTCGACGAAGGTCATCCGGTGGTGCGCGTGATCTCGAGCGACGAGCTGTTCGTCAAGTTCGCGATCCCGGCCGATCAGGTCGGCTCGATCGCCGCCGGCGACGAAGTCGATATCGTGATCGAGCAGCAGGGCGTGACCACGCCCGGCGTCGTGCGCCATGTCGCGCCAGAGCTCGATCCCGTCGCGCAGATGATCCTCGCCGATGCCGAGCTGACCGCGCCGCCCGCCAAGCTCGAATCCGGGATCGTGTGCCGGATCGTGGCGAAGGCCAAGCACGCGGCGAAGAAGTGAATGTGGGAGCCGCTGATCCGCGACGACGCCGAGCTCGCGGCGATCGCGCGCGAGCTCGGGGCCGCGGCGTCCAGCGCGGCGCGCAGCCTCGACGAGCTCGCCGATCTCGCGCTGCTCCACGCGTACGCCGACGACACCGGATCGGTCGAGGACGCGCTCGTGCGCGCGGTCGCGGCAAGTCGCGACGCGCGCCACGTCGCGCTGTTCGGCGGCCTCGCGAAGCTCGGCTGGACGATCGCGCACGTCGCGGATACGCCGACCGCGGATGCGCTGTGCGCGCCGATCGACGCCGAGCTGCTGCGCGCGCTGCCGCGCGAGTGGGACTTCGCGAGCGGGCTGGCGGGGCTCGGCATCTACGCGCTCGAGCGCGGCGACGCGGGCAGCGCGCTGGCGACGCGCGTGCTCGACGAGCTCGAGCGACTCGCCGTGGCGCGTGGCGGCGGCCTCGCGTGGTTCACGCCTGTCGAGCTCGTGCCGGCGGAGCAGCGCGCGCTCGCGCCGCGCGGCTACTGGAACCTCGGGCTCGCGCACGGCACACCGGGCGTGATCGCGGTGCTCGCGCGCTACGTGCTCGCCGAGCGCGAGACCGTGCGCGCGGCGCGCTTGCTCGACGGCGCGATGGCGTTCGTGCTCGGTGCCGAGCCGGCCGACGCGAGCCGTCGCTATCCCGCCTGGCACGCGGTGGAAGGTGGTGCGCCTGCGCGGCCGACCGCTCGGCTCGCATGGTGCTACGGCGACCTCGGGGTCGCGGTCGCGCTGCTGTCGGCGGCGGCCGCATGTCGCCGCGATGAATGGCGCGCGCAGGCGATCGCGCTTGCCGTCGCGTGCGCGCGGCGCAGCTTCGGCGACGCGGCCGTGGACGAGCTCGGCATCTGCCACGGCGCGGCCGGCGCGGCACACCTGTTCCACCGTTTGTACGATGCGACCGGCGAGCCCGCGCTCGGCGATGCCGCGCGGACCTGGCTCGCGCGAACGGTCGCGATGTACCGCACCGGGCCGCACGCCCCGAACGCGACGCTGCTCACCGGCGCAACCGGCGTCGCGCTCGTGCTGCTCGCGGCGGCGAGCGAGCTCGAGCCGAGCTGGGATCGCGTGCTGCTCGCCGACCTGCCGTCACGGTGACGCGGCGCGATCGACGACATCGGGCGGGCGTTGCTCGAGCGGAAGGTCGACGAGCCACAGCGTGCCGTCGAAGCTCGTGTCGACGAGGCGGTCGGCGCCGGGCTGGAACTGAGCGCCGAGAACGGGCTCGGTATGGTGCTCGAGGCGCGCGAGCTCGCGCAGCGCGCGCGCGTCCCAGATGATGATGGTGTGATCGAAGCTCGCGGTCGCGATGCGCTCGCCGTCGCGGCTGTACGCGACCGTCGCCACGTTCGCGTGGTGCGCGGCGCGCTCGACGACGACCTCGCCGGTGTCGACGCGAAACACGCGCAGCATGCCGTCGCTGCTCACGGCCGCAAGATGGCGACCGCTCGGATCGAACGCGACCGAGTTGACCTCGGCGGACAGCGGGCCGATCGCATGTACGAGCTTGCGATCGCTGTCGATGATCCGGATCGTCTTGTCGTCGCTACTCGTCGCGAGCAGCGACCCGTCGTCGCTGTATGCGAGCCCCCACACACCGTCATGGTGGCCTTCGAGCTTCGCGATCGGCGCGCCCGTCTTCGCGTCGAACACGTGCACGACACCATCGGCACCGCCGATCGCGAGCTCGGCGCCATCGGGGCGATAGCGCGCGACGTACGCGCCGTCCGGCACCGAGCCGAGCTCGCCGATCACGCGCTTGCCTTCGACATCCCACAGGCGCATCACGCCACTCTCGGTGCCCGTCGCAGCGCGCGTGCCGTCGGGCGACAGCGCGACCGCGCGCACCGGCGCCCCACACGTCAGCTCCGCGACCGGCGTCCCGTCGGCGCGAAACACGCGGGCGATGCCATCCGATCCGCCGGCGATCATGCGGTCGCCGCGCTGTGAATACTCGACGGAGTTGAAGCCGTTCGGCGTGATCTGGGCGATCCGGCGGTCGCCGCGCTGCAAGTTCCAGATCCGCGCCGTGCCGTCGTACGACGCCGTCACGAGCCGCTCGCCGCGCGCGTCGAACGCCGCCGACCACACCTCGGCATGATGTCCGTCGAGCGTCACGCGCGGCGAGCCCGACACGCCGTCCCACACGCGCGCGGTCGCGTCGATGCCGGTCGTGACCAGCTGGCTGCCGTCGCGCGTGAAGGCGACCGAGACCAGCGCGCCGTCGTGACCGTTCAGCACGACAGGCGGATGATCCGAAGCGATCGTCCACAGCCGCGCGGTGCCGTCTTCGCTCGCGCTCGCCAGGCGCGCGCCATCGGGCGAGAACGCGAGCCCGCGCACGGCACTCGCGTGGCCGACGAGCTCGCGCTCGAGACGCGCGGTCTCGGTGGCCCACACCTTCACGGTCGCGTCGCCGCCGGCAGACGCGACGTGGCCGCCCGCGAGCGCGACCGCGTAGATCGGCTGATCGCCGTGCACGACCACGCGAGGTGCTCCACCGCCGGCGCTGATCGAGACGCGCCCGTCGGCGCCGCCCGCGGCCCAGTCCTGACCCGCGACCGCAACCGAGAACACGCGCCCCTTGTGCAGCGCCAGTGGATGCGGCGCGCGCTCCCGCTCGAGCACGTACAGGTTTCCCTTGGTGTCGCCGACGATCACGCGCGAGTCGTCGCCGACCGCGATCGCCGATGCCTCCGCCTTGCCGGGTAACTTCCAGTGCGCGATCACGCCGAGGTCGCTCGACCGGCGCAGCCCGACCTCGTCCCCGACCGCGAGCGCCACCGCGGTCGAATCGGGCATGCGCGCGAGCAGCGGCGGCGCGGCGAGCGTGATGCTTGCGAGCTGTCCGCCGGTCGCGGCGTCCCACAGCCGCATCGTGTGGTCACGCGACACCGTCACCACGCGCGTACCGTCGGCGGAGAACGCCGCGCGGCCGACCGAGTCGGTGTGGCCGCGCAGCTCGGGTCCGCGCGCCTCGCCGACCGCGAGCGCGCGCGCGAGCAAGAACCGCAGCGCCGGCCTGCCGTCGCCGAGGTCGTAGGCCTTGGCGAGCGGTGCCGCGGCGTGAATCGGATGATTGTCGAGGAGCTCGCGCCGGCCTTGCTCCTCGAGCACCTCGAGCTCGCGCGCGGTCGCCTCGCGAGCGTTCTTGCGCGCGCGCTGCGCGAACACGTAGAGCACGGCCGAGCACGCGACGAGCACCACGAACGCGCCGGCGAGCAGCCCGCGTCGGCGCCGCGACGCGCGCGCGTCCTCGCGCAGGCACGCGGCGGTGAACATCTCCTCGAGCTCGGTCAGCCGGCCGCGATAGCGCGCACGCCACAGCCGATACTCGGCGAGCACGTCGCCGCGCCACAGCAGGCCGCGCTGGCGATCGCGCGACTCCCACTGCCGCGCGCTCGTGCGGAGCTGATCGCGCATGCGCGCGTTCTCGGCGTCGTCGCGGCGCCAGCCGACGAGACGCGGCCACGAGTCGAGCAGCGCCTCGTGCGTGATCTCGATCGTGATGCCCGTGCTCGCTTCGGTCGTCACGACCAGGCGCGCCTGTACGAGGCTCTCGATCACGTTCGTCGCCTGCGTGCCGCCGCCGAGCGCGTCGACGAGCTCGGTGCGCGCGATCACCGCGCGCGTGCCGTCGGCCGTGACCAGCAAGCGGAACGCCTCGCGCACGAGCTCGCGCTCGGCCACGGTCATCTTGACGATCACGTCTTCGGCGTGTTGCGCGAGCGCGCCGCCGACGCCTCCGATCGACGCGTAGACCTTGCGCCGCAGCTTGCGGAACTGGCGATCGCGCAGATCCCACATCCACGCCGCGGTGAACGACAGCAGCGCGAGCGCGCTCGAGCTGTCGACCACCGCACCGACCATCTCGTCGATCAGCGCCTGGTCCTCGAATTCGTAGCCCATGCGGCGGGCCGGCTCG
>DATJXL010000384.1:0-19633 GCA_035500135.1 Kofleriaceae bacterium | reverse complement strand
CTGGAACGCGCCGCGATGGACCTTGGCCGGGAAGTTGATCTCGCTGCCCGCGAGGTCGAAGCCGACGACACCGCGGTTCTTGAACGCGACGCACAGCTCGGCGATGCGCAGCGACTGCTCGGCGCCCAGCGTGCGCAGCGCGCACAGGATCACGCCGTAGCGCACACCGAGCTCGCGCTTCGCGGTGCGCAGGCCGCGCAAGACTGCCTCCACGACCTGCGCCGGGCGCAAGCCGTCGCGTACGTGCAGGAGCGGCGAGTAGCGCACCTCGATGTAGCGCACGTTCTCCTTGTGCGCGTCCTCCGCCAGCTCGTACGCCGTGCGTTCGAGCGCGTCCTCGGTCTGCATCACCGACAGCGTGATGTCGAACGCGCGCAGGTAGTCGTCGAGCGATGCGACCTCGTCGCCCGCATACAGCATCTTGAACAGCTCGCCGCGATCGAACGTCGGGAGCTTCACGCCTTGCTTCTTCGCGAGATCGATCACCGTGTCGAGCCGCAGCGAACCATCGAGGTGGCAGTGCAGATCGGTCTTCGGCAGCCGCTGGAGGAGCTCGAGCGGGATTTCGGTGCTCGCCATCGCGGGATACTGAACCCGGGGCACGAGCCATGCAAGCACGCTGGATCTGTCATGAAGATCCGAGGAGTTTTCGCGCTCGTGGTGGTCGCGGCGGGCGCGGTCGCGTCCGCCGAGCCCAAGCCAGAAGAGAACACCGGGCGCCTCAGCTACAAGGACGACGAGCCCGTCGACCACACGGCGCACGCCGACCCGGACTGGGTGCAGCTCGCCTCGCCGACGCCGGCCAGCCACGGCACGGAATTCGTCGTCGTCGGCAAGGAAGCCGGCTTGTTCAGGCGCCTGCGCCTCGAGGCCGCCACCGGCACCGTCATCATGCGGCGCGTGCACGTGTTCTTCGACGACGGCAAGCAGAAGATCGTCGACGTCGACAAGGTGATGCGCGCGCAGCGCGGCAGCACCGAATGGATCGAGCTCGGCGAGGCGAGAGCGATCGACCGCATCGTCGTGACGACGGAACCGCAGACGAAGGGCAGCTACGCGATCTACGGCTCGGGCGCGGCGCCTTAGATCGCCTGTCGCGTCGCCGCGATCACGAAGCAATCGTCGCGGCCGCACGCGAGCATCCAGTACACGCCCGGCGCCCATGGCACGTAGCGAAGCGTGTCGTCGCTCGCGAGCCCGAGGCGCTTGGCCTCGCCACCGACGAGATAGGCGTAGACCTCGCGGTCGGGCGTGCGCAGCTCGCGCGGCACGATCACGTCGCGCGTGAACGCGCGCGTCTTGCGCACGATCTCGCCGACATAGCCTTCGAAGTGATCCGGGCGCCAGCGCCCGACGAGCACGCGCGGCCGCGGCAGCACGATGTTCGGATCGTCGAGCTCGACCGCGAGATCGAGCTGCTCGAGGCGCGCCGAGCTGCCGAGCCGTTCGCGCAGCACCTCGATCGCTATCTTCATCTCGCGATGCACTCCCTCGAGATCGAAGCCCTTCGTCGAGCCGAGCGAGAAGCCGCCGTGCTCGTCGACGCAGCTCGGCGGATCGACCGTGTAGTGCGGCACGAATCGCGCGCCCGCGACGCCGAGCGGCGCCCACATGTCGTAGGAGCGAAACACGACGCCGGGCAACGCGAAGTACTCCGCGACCATCTCGCGCTTCTTCGAGTCGCGAAAGTCGTCGCCGAGAAACCACCACGAGTCATCGACCTGTTCGAACGCCCCGGCCACGAACACGCGGCCCGGCGGCGACGCCTCGAGCGCCGCGATCCGCGCGTCGCTCGCCCGCTTGACGCGCGCGTAGATCGGGATCGTACGTGCCCCGGCATAGATCGACGCCCCGACCGCGATCACGACGAACGGGACGAGGCGGCGGTTCGTGACCAGCACGCAGTCCGCGAGCGCCACGAACGCCGCGAGCAAGAGGCTCGCCGAGAAGATGTAGAAGCGCGTCCCGAGCTTCGGCGACACGAAGATCGTCACCGCCATCGCGGTCGCGGCGATCATCGCGAGCGCGAGGCCGCGCAGCGCGCGGCGCCGTGCGCCGTCGTCCGGTGGATCGTTCGCCGCGATCGCGAGCGCGATCGCGACGAGCCCGAGGATCGGCGCCGCGCCGATCAGGAGATCGCGCAGGATGTCGAGGTTGCCGATCACGCCGCGCTGCACGAGCCGTCCGAACAAGCTCGCCTTCTGCGCCAGCCCGTCGTAGCGCTCGCCTTGCCCGGGCGCGAAGAAGATCGCGGCGAAGCCGACGACGAATCCGGCCGCACCGGCCCACGCGAGCAGCGGCCGCTCGCCGTTGCGCCCGCGCCACCACGCGTATGCGACGAGCGCCGCCGCGAGCGTCGGCCCGGTGTGCTCGTTGCACATGCCGGCGATCACGCCGAACAGCGCGTACGCGATGCACGCGCGCGTGCTCGCGCGGCCGCCGGTGAGCCGCAGCGGCACGAGGAACGCGAGCTGGATCGCGCAGCCGTAGACGTAGTTCGCACCGTACGCGCGGCAGAACATCGTTTTCGGCAGCTCGGGCAGCGTGAACCACATCGCGCCGACGACGAACGCCCACAGCGCGAGATCGCGCCCGCGCTTCAGCGGAAACCGACCGAGCGCGAGCACCGTGATCGCGAGCGAGATCACGAGGTACGCGAGCGGCGTCGCGACCACCGCGAAGTATTCGAGCTTGTACGCGAGGTACGTCAGCGCCTGGCCGATGCGCGGATTCGAGTGCGTGTATTCGAGCTTGTAGTAGTCGAAGAAGTTGCCGAGCGAGAACGGGCGCGCGTGGGTGTCGACCGCGACGTTCCAGGCGTCGAACGAGAACGGCTCGTGCGCCATGATCCACGCGACGTGCGCGAGCGTCGCCGCGACGTACGCGACGAACAGCGCGCGCAGGATCCTCGGCCACGGCATCGGCCGCGGATAGTACGCGGAATCCCGAGCAGGTTGGCGCGGTCGCTGCACGACGTTCCGTCATGAAGCACGTTGCGAGATTCGCTGCGGCCGCGCTCGCGATTGCGACGGTCGTGGCGAGCGCCCAGCCACCGTCGAGCCCGCTCGATCGCGACCGCCACACCGACGAGCGCGTCCCCGAGCAAGGCGACCGCGAGTACTCCGGCTGGGTGCCGCTTGCCGACCATTTCTCGGCCGTCGGCGAGCATCAGCTCGTCACGGTCGGCGCGAGCGCGGGACGGTTTCGCCGGCTGCGCCTCGAAGGCGAGCGCGGCCGCCCGTTCTTGCGCGCGATGCTCGTGCGGTTCGTCGACGGCTCGTCGCAGGACATCCGGCTCGATCGCGTGCTGCGCCCCGGCGAGAGCGCGGTGTACGAGCTCGACGGCGGCTCGCGCGAGATCGCGCAGATCGTCGTGAAGACGCAGCCCGACTCGAAGTCGGCCTACTCGATCATGGCCGAGAAGTGAACGCGGGCGGCTTCGTCGGCTTCGGCAGCTCGCGGCGCGCCGGCCGCTGCTCGCCGCCGGGCGGCGCCGGCGGTGCGGCGGCAGTCTCGGCTTGCGCGACGGCATCGAAGCCGAGCTTCTTCGCGACCACGTACAGCGGCCGGCCCTTCACTTCCTCGAAGATGCGCGCGATGTACTCGCCCTGGATGCCGTTACTGACCAGCAACATGCCGGTGCAGAACAGCATCACGATCAAGAGCGATGCATAGCCGGGCGCGGCGATCCCGAAGATGATCTTCTGCACGAGGGTGATCACGAGATACACGAACGCGCCGAACGCGGACGCCGCGCCGATGTACGTCCACAGCTTGAGCGGCGCGGTCGTGAACGAGAACATGCCGTCGAGCGCGAACCGCCACAGCTTGAAGAAGCTCCACGTGCTGCGCGTCGCGCTCGGCCGCGGCGCGGCCTGAAAATCGATCGACGCGGTCCGGAAGCCCGGCCACGCGAAGATGCCTTTCATGAACCGGTGCCGCTCCGGCATCTTGACGATGACGTCGACGATCTTGCGATCGATCAATCGGTAATCGCCCGCGTTCGGCGGGATCTCGACCGGCGTCATCGCGCGCAAGAGCTTGTAGTAGTAGCGCGCAGCGGTGCGGCGCAGCTTGCCCTCTTCGTCGCGGCGCGTGCGCACGCCGATCACCATGTCGAAGCCTTCGCGCCACTTCGCGACGAACTGCGGGATGAGATCGACCGGATGCTGCAGATCGCAGTCGATCGGGATCACGGCGCGGCCCGACGCGTGCTGGATGCCCGCCGACAGCGCGACGTCCTTGCCGAAGTTGCGCGCGAGGCTCACGACCTTGATGCGCGCATCCTGCGACGCGGCGGCCGCGAGCATGCCGAGCGTGCCATCGCGGCTGCCATCGTCGACGAAGATGATCTCGAACGGCTCGCCCACGCCTTCGAGCACCGGCACGATCGCGGCGAGAAACGCCGGCAGATTGCGCTCCTCGTTGTAAGCCGGCGCGACGATCGAAAGGACCGGGGCGGTCATCGCGGCTATTGTGCGCCGAGGATGTTTGGGATAGCAAACTCCGAAATGAGATCGCGAATTGCCGTCGTGATGGTTTGCGTGCTCGCGTCGGGCGCGTGCGAGAAGTCTCGATCCACGCTCGGCGGAGACGACGTCGAGCAGCTGAGGCACCTGCCCGGCGACAACCTCGCGCTGGTCGGCGGCAACTACATGAAGCTTCAGAACTTCATGCAGTCGTCGATCGGCAAGATGGTCGCGCAGATGGGCGTCGACGCGTCGGGCAGCCAGAGCATGACGAAGTGGATGGCGTGCTGGGCGAAGTATCCCGAGCTCCGCCTCGTCGGCGCGGTCGGCCATCACCCCGGCGGCATCGACGTGCGCCTGGTGTTCACCGGCATGACCATCGAGAACGTCACCGCGTGCGCCAACGAGGCCACGTTCACGGCCAAGGCCGACCCCGATGGCAAGTACCTCTCGATCTCGATCCCCGCGACCACGATCACGATCGATCAGGGCTACCTGAAGCTCGACAACGGCGCGCTGTACATGCGGCAATCGATGACGCTCGTGCCGGTTCCGGCGATCGCGCCGTCGACGCGCGCCGATCTCGAGGCCGATCTCGCGGCGGCCGCGAAGGGCCCGACCGCAGCCGACGACAAGGCGCTGCTCCAGCTCGCGAACAAGGTCGATCGCGCGCGCACGTTCTGGTTCGCCGGCACGGGCGCGGGAACGTCGAAGGAGACCACGCTCGGTGACATCTACGGCACGGTCGACGTCGAAGGCGGGATCACGGTCGATCTGACCGCACAGATCAAGGATGCCGCGCTCGCCGACAAGATCGAGAAGGGCGTCGGCGAGATCAAGAAGGTCGCCGACAAGATGCCGCCCGAGCTGAAGTCCGCGATCGAGGACCTCAAGCTCGATCGCGACGGCGACAAGCTGCACTTCGGCGCGAAGATCACCGACGATCAGCTCGCCGCGCTCGTGAAGCTCGGCGGGATGGCGCGGTTCGGCGGCGGCGGCGCCGGCAAGCTATAACGCCGCGAGCTCGGCCCACAGCGCGAGGTGATCGGACACGTCGTTCGCGTCGGCGGTCGCGAACGCGAGCGTGGTGAAGCCGCGCGTGTAGATGCCGTCGAGCTTCATCGCGAGCCAGTGGCTCGTCGCGCCCGAGCTCGCGACCGGCGTCTGGAAGCCGTGCGCGCGCACCAGCTCTTCGAGCCGATCGTCTTGCGTGCCGGTCGGGATCGGAATCAGGTGTCCGATCCACGTGAACGGGCTCGTGTTGAAATCGCCCGCGAGGATCACCGGCGTGGTCTGGCGATCGGCGTGGGCGAGCACCGGCGCGATCTGGCGCGCGCGCTGCCCGACCGTGAGCCGGTTCGTGAGGTGTACCGCGTACACCGTGACCGGATAGCCGTCGACGCGTACGGTCGCGGCGAGCGCGGCTTTGCGCCGCTCGTCGTTCACGTGCACGTTGAAGTACGGCAGCTCGATCACCTGCGACGATTCGATCGGAGTGCGCGACACGATCGCGACCCCGTCGCTGCCGTCGCGGTCGGCAAACTCCGGCGCGAACACGGCGTGAAAGCCGAGGTCGCGCGCGATCTCGCACGCCGTGCTGCAGCCGTGATGGCCGTGAACCTCCTCGAGGATGATCAGGTCGGCATCGCGCAGTGCCGGATCGCCGCGCAGCGCCGGCGCGATCTTGCTGCCGGGCTCGCCGTGCAGGTTGAACGTGACGACGCGAAGCTGGCGCGGCAGCGAGCCGGTCGCGCGACTCGGCGTCGTTTCGACCGCGCGATCGGCGGGGGGAGCATGGGAACAACCGGCAAACGCGAGCACGGAGGCGATGAGTAGATGGCGCATGCGGCTACGACGTCTCGCGCCGGAGGCTTGTTGCACGCACGCCACACGCTGCCGCGCACTGCCGCGATCGGCACCTGCGATGCAGTCTTCACGATCGGAAGGAGGTGAACGAGATGGCGACCACCATGAAGAGCAGGCCGGAGCTCCATCGCGAGATCGAGGAGCTGTTCGGCCAGGTGCCCGGATGGCTGCGCGAGATGCCCGACCAGGGCCTCGACGGCTTCTGGAGCCTGATGAAGAACTTCTACCTCGCGGAGACTTCGATCCCGAACAAGTACAAGGAGCTGATCGGGCTCGCGGTGTCGGGCGCGACGCGTTGCAAGTACTGCGCGTTGTTCCACACCGAGGCGGCGAAGTTGTTCGGCGCGACCGATGCGGAGATCGCGGAGGCGAGCCTGATGGGCGGCATGACGATGTGCGCGAGCACGTTCCTCAACGCGCAGCAGATCGACTACGACAAGTTCGCGAAGGAGACCCGCGAGATCGTCACGTACGTCCGTGCGCACGAGAAGGCGGCGAGCTCACCGTCGAAGAAGACCGCGCGTGCATGACCACGACGAGCTAGTCGAACGGCTGATCGCGGACGGGCTCTTGCGCCACAACGCGTCCGCGCTGCGCACGACGCGCCGCTGGCAGGGCGCGATGGCGCGCGCGGCGCTGCGCCTTCTGCGCAGCGGTCAAGACGGAGACGACCTCCGCGTTCCGATCGCGTCGGCGCTGCTCGAGATCTACGGCGACCAGCTCGACGACGACGTGCTCGCCCACGCGATCGCGGTGATCCTCCCGGTCGAGCTCGCGGAGATGCGGCCGAGCTAGACGCTCGCGCCCGCCAGCACCCGCGCGAGCGTCCGGACGAGCAGCGCGGAGACGACCAGCGCGAGCGCGCATGCGGCCGCGGCGCCGACCACGCCGAGGCGCGGGATCAGCACGAGGTCGCCGACGAAGTTCACCGCGAGCACGGCCACGACGTAGATCGCGTGCCAGCCGGGGCGCGCGGCCATCAGCAAGATCTGGTTGAACGGCAAGTACGGCGACGCGAGCGCGAGCCCGGCCATGAGCAGCGCGAACGGCCACGCGCCGGCCGCGAAGCGCGCGTCGCCGAGGATGCGCGGGATGACCTCGGGAAATGCGAGCGCGCCGAGCGCGGCTGCGCCGACCAGCGCCGGCACGAACCAGCGCCGCGTGCGCCGCGCGAGCGCCTCGACCTCGGCGGTGCGCCCCGCCGCGAGCTCGCGCGCGATCACCGGGTTGACGTTGTTCGCGACGACGACCGCGAGCTGCTGTGCGCCCTCGTTGAGCGCGGCCGCGAGCCCGTACACGCCGACCAGCTCCTTCGCGACGCCGAACGCGCCGAGCATCCACACGTCGAGCTTCGCGTTGATCTCGGACGCGAGCGTCGCGGCGACGCCGCGCACGCCGAAGTCGAGGTGCAGGACCGACCACGCGACCCAGCCGCGCGCGCGAAAGATCGCGACGGTCGCGACGAGCTCGACGACGAGCACGACGAACAGCGCGCCTTCGGCGAACGTCCAGATCGCGGGCAGGTGCGCCGCCGAAGCGCCGCTCGCGCGCGCGACCGCGAGCCCGACGGCGACCAGCACGTAGCGCAGCGACGTGTACACCGCGAACGCGCGCATGCGGCGCAGGCCGTTGACGACGCCGAACAGCACCTTGTTGAGCGCGAAGCAGAACAGCCCCGGCGCAGCCCACAACATGCCTTCGGCGACCGCTTCGCTGGCGTGCAGCGCACCGACCGCGCCGCGCAGCGCGACGAACGCGCCGGTCGTCGCCGCGGCGATCACCGCCGCCGGCACCAGCGCGCCGACCGCGACCGCCGCGACGCGCGCGCGATCACCAGGATCTTCGGCCACCGCACGCAGCACCGCGAACTGGAGCCCGCACGCGCCGACCACGGCCGCGACGAAGTACGCGATCGTCACGAGGTTGAACACCGCGAGCGCCTCGGCGCCCCACCACGCCGCGATCGCGAAGTTGACGCCGAGGCCGACGATCGCGAGCAGCGCGACCGGCACCAGGTTCCAGGCGACGTCGCGCCGCAGCCGCTCGCGCTCGCCCACTAGGCGAGCCTCGGCGAGCCGTCTTTTCCGTACGGCCGAGCGCTTCGCGAGGCGAGCGATGCGATGGAGGCCGTATGCAATACGGCCTCCTAGTACAGCTTCGGCGCCGCGTTGATCACCTGCAGCGCCTCCTCGGCGTTGAAGCCGATCAGCTGCGCGTACTCGCGGATCGACGGCCAGCGCGGACGCGAATATTCGATCGAGCGCCGCATCGCTTCGTCGCGCGTGAGGTGGCCTTCGCGCACCATGTTCGACAGCATCACGTCGTCCTCGGTGAAGCCGGCGATCGTCTGATAGATGTAGTTGTAGAACGCGGCGGTGCCGTCGCCGATGCGCCACGTCGTCGACGTGTCCTCGGCGATCTCCCAGTCGTACTCGGCGCGGATCGTGTCGACGATCGTGCTCTCGCGCCACGGCAGGTAACGGTACAGGTACAGGAAGTCGTCCTTGACCACGAACGTCTGCCAGAACGCGTTCCACACGTCGTACAAGGACTCGTTCACGTACGCCGGGTTCTTCGCGTACTGCTTGGCGTGGTACCAGAGCATCGCGAGCTTGTTGCGCATCGCCATCGACGTCAGCACGTTGCCGTAGTCGATGTGCGGGACGCCCATCAACCCCGTCTTGTACGGAGCGTCCTCGATCATGTTGCCGGTGCAGAAGATGACGAGCTTGATGCCGGTCTCTTCGCGCAGCTGGCGCGCGTGCGAGTAGAACTCCTTGTCGCCGGCGAGGAACAGCGTGACCATGCCGAGCTCGGGCTTCTTCAGCCACGCCTCGACGTTCTTGCGCACGTAGCGGCGCTTCGCCGGGATGTCCGCGCTGCGGATGATGTGCTCGACGCCGAGCTTGCCGCACACGCGCGCGCAGTTGCGGCGCGCGAGGTCGGTGACGAGCCCCCAGTCGTACGTGAACGCGACCGGGTTCATCCCGAGCACCTTCTTCACGTAGTGCAGGCCATACGACGAGTCGCGGCCGCCCGAGAACGCGACGATCACGTCGGGCGAGCCGTCGCTGCGCCGGTACGGCTCGACCGCGGTGCGCAGCGCGTCCTCGCCGAGCACCGTGATCGGCTTCCAGGTCCGGCAGTACGCGCACACGCCGTTCGCGTCGAAGTCGATGAACGGATAGGACGACGGCAGGATGCACTTCGCGCACCGCGGCAGGCCGCTCGCGCGCGGCGAACGATCGACGATCGCGACGTGGTGGCCGTTCGGCGCGAAACCGGTGGGCTCCTCTGGACCGGCGAGCGCGAACGCGTGCCGCTGCAGATCGCCGAGCTTGACCGCGAGCGCGTGGCCGGCCCGGATCTGCTCGAGCCTGCACTCGCCGAGCCGCGCCGCGAGCGCGCGATCGTCGAGCACGCGCTGCAGGATGAAGCGCTCGCTCGCGAACGCGAGCACGCCGTCGCCGCTCAGCTGGAACAACGAGCCGGTGTTCGTCGCGAGGAGTAGCGCGTCGAGATCGTCGAACAGCATCGCGATCGACGCCGCGCCCTCGAGCTCCGCAAACGTCTCGCGCGTCGCGCGCGCGAGCTCGCCGCTGGCCGCGAGCTTCTTGCGCAGCACGGCCGCGAGCACTTCGCTGTCGAGCTCGCCCTGACGCGCGATCGCGTACTTCTCGCCGAGCGCGCGGTCATTGACGACGATCCCGTTGTGGAGCGCGACCGCGCCGTGCGTGATCACGGGCTGGTTGTTGTCGACGTTCGACTGCGTGCCGTTGGTCGCGAGCCGGGAATGACCGGTGATCGCGATGGCGGGCCGCGCGAGCAGCTCGTGCAGCTTGGGGTTGGCGAGAAAGTCGCGCACCGACCCGCCCTGCTTCAGGACCTCGATGCGCTCGCCGTCGTGCACCGCGATCCCGGCGGCTTCGCGGCCGCGCGTCTCCGAGTAGCGCAGCAGCGCGAGCGCGACATCGCGCGCGAGCTGGCCCTCGCGCCCCGGCGTGCAGATGACGCCAAAAATGCCGCACATGCCGCCGGGAATATACACGACGACGCGTACTTAGACGGCGCTACAAATTTGTAGAAGCGAACGGCCCGCCGTCGCGTATATAGGCCGCGAGTGCGCTCCCTCGACCACCACGACTGTCCGGCCGCCGAGGACCTCGCGCGCATGGTCGAGGGCGGCCTCGCGGGCGACCTCGCGGCCCAGCTCGAGGCGCACATCGATCACTGCGAGTCGTGCCGCTACGCGGTCTCGGGGCTCGCGCTCGGCTCGACCGCGCGGCCGAAGGAGCACGGCGATCACGTCGGGCTCGCCGGCATCGATCCCGAGCATTACGCGCTCGGCGACGAGCTCGCGCGCGGCGGCATGGGCCGGATCTTCCGCGCGCGCGATCGGCGGCTCGGCCGCGACGTCGCGATCAAGGAGTGTTTTCCCGGCGCGGGCGGCGGCCACCGCTTCGAGCGCGAGGTGCGCATCACGGCGCGGCTGCAGCACCCGTCGATCGTGCAAGTTCACGACGCCGGCGTGTGGCCGACCGGCGAGCAGTTCTTCGCGATGCAGCTCGTGCAAGGCCGCTCGCTCGACGACGCGATCGCCGCCGCGACGACGCTCGAGGATCGGCTCGCGCTCGTGCCGAACGCGCTCGCGGTCGCCGACGCGATCGCGTACGCGCACAGCCAGGGCGTGATCCACCGCGATCTCAAGCCGCGCAACGTGATCGTCGGCGAGTTCGGCGAGACGGTCGTGATCGACTGGGGGCTCGCGAAGGATCTGACGGCGGCCGTGCCCGAGCCGACCGCCGCCGAAGCATCCGGTCCGCACGACGGCCCGCACACCGCGCTCGGCGCGGTGATCGGCACGCCGGCGTACATGCCGCCCGAGCAGGCGCACGGCGACTCGGTCGACCGCCGTGCCGACGTCTACGCGCTCGGCGCGATGCTCTATCACCTGCTGTCGGGCAAGCCGCCGGTCACCGGCACCGGCCGCGACGAGGTGCTCGCCACCGTCGCGTCGGGCGGCGTGCAGCCGCTCGATCGCGTCCAGCCCGGTGTGCCCGCCGACCTGCTCGCGATCGTCGCCAAGGCGATGGCGTTCGCGCCGGCCGATCGCTATGCCGACGCGCGCGAGCTCGCCCAGGACCTCCGCAAGTTCCAGACCGGGCAACTCGTCGGCGCGCGGCGCTACACGCGGCGACATCTGTTCGCGCGCTGGCTGCGCCGCCATCGCACGGCGGTCGCGGTCGCGGCCGCGGCGTTCGTCATCCTCGCGGTGGTCGGCGCGGCGAGCGTGCGCGCGATCCTCGACGCCAAGCACGACGCCGAGGCCGAACGCGCGGTCGCGGAGGAGAACCGCGGCGACGCCGAGGACCTGCTCGGCTTCATGCTCGGCGATCTGCACGACAAGCTGCAGCCGATCGGCAAGACCGACCTGCTCGATGCGGTCGCGAAGAAGGCGATCGGCTACTACCAGAAGCGCGGCGATCGCGCCACCGACGAGGAGCGCCACAAGCTCGGCGTCGCGCTCGTGAACCTCGGCGACGTGCTGGTCGACCAGGGCCACAGCGCCGAGGCGCTCGCGCAGTATCGCACGTCGCTGCGCATGGCCGAGACGATGGCCGCACTCGAGCCGCAGTATCCGCTGCTGTGGAAGTCGATCGCGACGCGTCACGAGCGCATCGGCGACGTGCTGATGGCGCAGGGCGACAACGCTGGCGCGCTCGCCGACTTCCAGGCCGACCTCGCGATCGCGATCCGGCTCGCGTCGCTCAAGCCGGACGATCTCGTGCGCCAGCGCGACCTCGACGTCTCGCATTTCAAGGTCGCGGGCGTCTTGATCGAGATGGGGCGCCCGGCCGAAGCGATCGCGGAGTACCGCGCGGCGATCGCGATCGCCGAGCGCGTGGCGGCGGCCGCGCCAAGCCCGGGTGCCGACCGCGATCTCGCGCTCGATCACATGCAGCTCGGCATGGCGCTCCAGGATCACGGCCAGGGCGCGGAGGGGATCGCGGAGCATCGCACGGCGTTGAAGCTGCTCGAGCGCGCGCTCGCGCGCGATCCCGACGACGCGCAGACGCAGGGCACGATCCTCGGCACGAGGATGACGCTCGGCCAGCTCCTCGACAAGAACGGCGATCCGACTGCAGCCGCCGACGAGCTCCGCGCCGCGATCGCGATCGGCGAGAAGCTCGTCGTGCGCGACCCGTCGGCCGCGCAGTGGCGGAGCAACGTCGCGTTCTGCCAGACGATGCTCGCCGGCGAGGAGCACCAG
The DNA here is from genome assembly GCA_035500135.1 of Kofleriaceae bacterium. Classification (GTDB taxonomy): domain Bacteria; phylum Myxococcota_A; class Polyangia; order Haliangiales; family Haliangiaceae; genus JABFXX01. Next base: position 7,027 of record DATJXL010000384.1, on the reverse strand, counting down.
CTCGGTCACGACGCCGCCGCGATCGACCTCTTGCACACGGCGCTCGCCGTGCAGGTCGAGCTCTCGGCGCAGGATCCATCGCAGCTCGATCGCCAGCACGACATCGAGCTCTCGCACCGCAAGCTCGCGGAGATCGCGCTCGCGCACGGTCACGCGACCGAGGCGTTGCACGAGCTGGCGACGGTGCTCGAGCTCGCCGACAAGCTGGCGACCGCCGATCCCAACAGCTTCGCGTATCGCGAGGACGAGGCGATCGTCCACGTCGCGCTCGCCGAGACGAAGGTCGCCGTCGGCGACCGCACCGGCGCGATCGACGAGTATGGCAAGGCGATCGCGGTCCGCGCGGCGATCGTCGCGCACGATCCGAGCAACTCCGACGCCGCGAACGATCTCGCGGCCGCGCGCGCCGCGCTCGACAAGCTGCTCGCCCGAAGCCCGGTCGCCGCCACGAACGCGCCCCGCTGAGCGCGCCGGCATATAGTGCGGGCGTGAAGCTCGCGACCGCCGTCTGGGATCGCTGCCGGCGCCTGCCGCCGCGCGCGATCCTCGCGCTCGGCTGGGTCGTCGCGCTCGTCTACGCCTACCCCGGCGTGATGACGATCGACTCGAGCGACCAGCTCAACGAGGCCCGCGCGAACTTCTACACCGACAGCCACCCGCCGATCATGGCGGTGGTCTGGCGCTACGTCGACGCGATCGTGCCCGGTCCGTTCGGGATGTGGGTCATCCAGTCGGTCGCGTTCGTCGCCGGCCTGTACTGGCTGCTCGTGCGCGACCTCGCGCCGCGCCGCGCGGCGGTGGCGACCGTCGCGATCTTCCTGTTTCCGCCGGTGCTCGCGCCGATGGCGGTGATCTGGAAGGACTCGCTGATGGCCGGCATGTTCCTGCTCGGCCTCGCCGGCGTGCTGCGCGAATCGCGGCGTGCGCGCGCCGCCGGGCTCGCCGCGCTGTGGTTCGCGACCGCGCTCCGCTACAACGCGTTCGCCGCAGCGGCGCCGCTCGTCGTGCTGCTGTTCGCGTGGAGCTACGCCGCGACGTGGCGTCGCTACGCGCTCGCGATCGGCGCGTGGCTCGCGATCACGGTCGCCGCGATCGGCGCGAACGCGGTGATCACGGACCAGCCGATGCACTTCTGGTACTCGTCGCTCGCGGTGTTCGACATCTGCGGCACGCTCGCTCACGTCGACGGCACGATCCCCGACGACGAGCTGCGCCAGACGTTCGCCGGCACCGACTTGCTCGTCGATCACGACATCCACGCGGCGATCCGCGCGCGCTACGAGCCGTGGAACAACGATCCGATCGTCGGCGGCGACGGCAGGCTGTGGGCGCTGCCGATCAACGGCACGGTGCCGGCGCCCGAGGCGCAGCGCGACGCGGTCGGCCGCGCGTTCTGGGACGTCGTCACCGCGCACGAGGGCGCCTACCTCGCGCATCGCGTCGCGGTCACCGAGGAGCTGCTCGGCATCCACACGCATTCGATCGGCAAGATCGTGCGCATGCACGACAGCCAGTCGGTCGGCCATCTGCTCAACGAGCACCTCGCGACCGGGTGGTCGCCGGTGCAAGGTGCGCTCGCGGCCGGCGTGCGCTGGCTCGCGCGCCACGGCCCGCTGTTCCGGCCCTGGCTGTACCTCGTGCTGTCGCTCGGCATGCTGTGGCCGGCCCGCCGCCACCGCGACGTCGCCGCGCTGCTGCTGTCGGGCATCGGCCTGGCCGCGAGCCTGTTCTTTCTCGCTCCGTCGCCCGACTATCGCTACCTGCACTGGATGGTCGTCTGCACGGTGATTTCCGCGGTGATTCTCGCGGCGCGGCGCCCGAGAACCCGGAAGTTGGGCGATAACACGCAACCGAGATCATGAGCGCGTCCGAGCTGGCGATCGCCGTACTGGTTCCCTGCCTCAACGAGGAGGCCGCGATCGGCAAGGTCGTGACGGACTTCAAGGCCGCGCTGCCGACCGCGACGATCTACGTCTACGACAACAACTCGACCGACAAGACCGTCGAGGTCGCGACCGCGGCGGGCGCGGTCGTGCGGCGCGAACGCAAGCCCGGCAAGGGCAACGTCGTGCGCCGGATGTTCCAGGACGTCGAGGCCGATGTCTACGTGATGGTCGACGGCGACGACACCTACGACGCGTCGCGCGCGCCCGAGCTCGTCGCCCGCCTCGTCGACGACAACCTCGACATGGTCGTCGGCCGCCGGATCGAGACTCACCAGGCCGCGTACCGCGCCGGCCACCGGCTCGGCAACCGCGTGCTGACCGGGCTGGTCGCGCGGCTGTTCGGCGCGCAGCTCGTCGACATGCTCTCCGGCTACCGCGTGTTCTCGCGGCGGTTCGCGAAGAGTTTTCCGTCGTCGTCGCGCGAGTTCGAGATCGAGACCGAGCTCACCGTGCACGCGATGCAGATGAAGATGGCGCTCGCCGAGGTCGACACCAATTACAAGGAGCGCCCGCCGGGCTCGACGAGCAAGCTGCGCACGTTCCGCGACGGCTGGCGGATCTTGCTGACGATCACGAATCTCATGCGCAACGAGCGCCCGCTGATGTTCTTCGCGCTGATCGGCGTTGTCCTGGTCGCGCTCGCGCTCGTGCTCGGCGTCCCGGTCGTGATCGACTGGACGCACACCGGCAAGGTCGAACGCTTCCCGACCGCGATCCTGGCGAGCGCGCTCGTCGTGATCGCGGTCGTGTGCTTCGCGACCGGCGCGATCCTCGATCTCGTCGCGCACGTGCGCCGCGAGTCCAAGCGGCTCGCGTACCTGCAGCACGCATCGCCCGCCGAAGCCGCGCGGCGAAGATCGTAGATGCGCGTCCTCGTCGTCGTCCCGGCGTACAACGAGCAGCAAGCGCTCGGCGGACTGCTCGGCGAGCTCGCGGCCGTGAAGCTCGACGACGGCGACGCGCTCGCGACCGTCGTGGTCGACGACGGCTCGCGCGATCGCACGCGCGAGATCGCGGCCGAGCGCGGCGTGCGCGTGCTGCGGCTGTCGCACAACCTCGGCATCGGCGGCGCCGTGCAAGCGGGCCTGCGCATCGCGCACCGCGAGCGGTTCGATTGCGCGGTGCAGCTCGACGGCGACGGCCAGCACCCACCGAGCGAGCTCGCGCGGCTGCTCGCACCGCTGCGCGAAGCCGAGCCGCCCGATCTCGTCGTCGGCTCGCGCTATCACGGCGGCGGTGGGTTTCGCTCGACCGTGCTGCGCCGGCTCGGCAGCTGGTGGCTGTGCGTCGTGTTGCGTGTGATCGCGCGCGTGCACGCGAGCGATCCGACGTCGGGCTTTCGCGTCTACGGCCCGCGCGCGCTCGCGCTGTTCGACGACACCTACCCGTACGATTTTCCCGAGCCGGAGTCGCTCGCGGTCGCGCGCGCGGCCGGGCTGCGCATCGCCGAGGTTCGCGTGGCGATGCGCGAGCGCCAGGGCGGGCAGTCGAGCATCGCCGGGTTGTTCGGCGCGTATTACATGGTCAAGGTCACGCTCGCGATCCTGCTCGCGTACATGCGCGCGCGGGGCCGCACCCGACGGGAGAACTGACGTGCAAGAGAACGAGCTCTACTGGAATTTCGGAGCCGGAGCCGGCAACTGGGTGTTCGGCGGGCTGTGCCTGCTGATCGTCGCGGTCTCGATCCGCCTGATCGTGCGCGAGCGCATCACGCTGCAGGGCTCGATGTCGTATCTCGCGTTCCTGCTCGTGCTCGGCGTGATGGCAGCCGTGCCCGACGTCACCGGCCGCGTCGCGCACGCGCTCGGCTTCGCGGTGATGTCGAACTTCTTCTTCTGCACCGCGATCGCGCTGCTCGCGGTCCTGCACCTGCGTGCGCTCGTCACGCTGTCGAAGGTGCAGCTGCGCTCGGTCGCGCTCACCCAGGAGCTCGCGATCATGCAGGAGAAGCTCGACCGTTCGCTCGCCGAGCTACGGCGCGACCGCTGACAAGCGCCGCGTCAGTACCCACTGCAGATGCCAGCATGCAAGCTGCCGGCGAGCTCGATGGGGCGCATCGAGGTGTCGCCGTCCCAGGCGTTGTTGAACACGTGGGACTTCACGTCATAGGTGGCATCGATGTACGAGCCGTCGTAGCCGGTGATCGCCATCGTTCCGCTCGACGGCTCCCCGGGGTCGGGGGCGAGCGCTAACGGCGCGTCGAAGTACACGTAATCGTGCGAGTGCCTGAACGATTGGTCTTCCAGGGACATGCTCACCGACAGCGTCTCGTCCGGCAGATCGGCGCGCTGGCCGTGCTGCAACGTGACCACGTCGAGCTCCACGTATTCCTCGGCGGTGTAGCTCCCATCGCACGGGCTGCCGGGCGGGATGTTCGACGAGTAGAGCGTGATGTCGTAGCCGAGGTGGTTGTCGCCATCGGCGTCGGAGATGAAGACCGGGATCGCCATTGCAGTCGCCTGCTTTGGGGGCGCACCGTCGACCGAAAACGTGGCCGCGCCGAACGTGCCGTCGGGCGGCGTCGTGCAAGCGGTGAAGGTGGTGAAGGCGACGAGACAGGCAGGGACAAGACCGAGTCGAACCATGGCAAGCCGTGCAGCAAGCCCTACGCCAAGCGGTCGTGCTCGAGGGTCCGCCCGGTTGCGCACGAGGCGGTTGATCGAGTCGAGCTCACTCACCGTCAGGTGTCGGGAATCTCACAGCGCTGTGCCTCCAACACGAAGGTGATCGCGGCCGACTGCGCACGGATTTCTGGGAACCGGCGTGGGTAGGGTCACGGGCGGCGGCACCATTCGGCCGCTTCTTGACCTCGCCGTCGAGACCATGGCATTCCTGCCCCATGGACGTCCAACTGATGCGACGGCTCGACAGGTTGCTCGGCAATGCCGCGTGCAACGTGCTCGCGACTGCGCACCAGCTGCGCAAGCCGTTCGTGCGCACTGACCGCGAGGTGCGCAACATCGCGGTGATGAAGTTCTTCGGCATGGGCTCGATCATCGTCGCGACGAAGAGCCTCGCGGCGCTGCGCGATCACTACCCGCACGCGAAGATCCACTTCGTCACGTTCGCATCGAACAAGGGCATCCTCGACATCCTCGGCGTGGCCGACGAGAACCACTACGTCGATCCGTCCACGCCGCAGTCGTTCATCGCGTCCACGCTGCGCGTCGCGCGCGAGCTGCGCCGCGCCAGGTGCGAGCTCGTGCTCGACCTCGAGTTCTTCGCGAAGTTTCCGCTCGTGCTCGGCTCGCTCGCCGGCATCCCGAAGAAGGCGGGCTTCTATCTCACCGCCGAGCCGTGGCGGCGCGAGCTGCTCGACGTCACCGGCTTCTACAACAGCTACTTCCACACGAGCGAGATCTTCCTGTCGCTCGCGTACCTCGTCGTCACCGGCGATCACTATTACCTGGACTTCAAAGAGTTCTGCGCGAAGTACCGCTACCCGCGCGTCGACGTCAGCGAGGTCGAGCGCGCGGCGCTGCGCGGCAAGCTCGCCGCGCTCGGCATCAAGCCGGGCGATCCGCTGTACGTGATCAACCCGAACACGTCGCCCGATCTCGCGCCGGAAGCGCGCAAGTGGCCGATGGAGCGCTACGCGCAGCTCGCCGACGCGCTCGTCGCGCAGACGCCGAACGCGCGGGTGTGCTTCATCGGCGCGCCGAACGAGCGGCCGTACGTCGAGAGCGTCGCCGAGCTGTGCACGACGCCGCGCCGCCACGTGCTCGCCGGCGAGATCTCGCTGCGCGAGCTGCTCGTGCTGTTCGCGGAGTGCAAGCTGTTCGTCACGAACGACTCGGGCCCGATGCACCTCGCCTGTCTGGTCGACGCGCCGATCGTCGGCCTGTTCTTCGCCGACTCGCCGACGCTGTTCGCGCCGCTCGGCTCGCGCGTGCGCTCGATCGCGCCGGAGCTGTACTCGATCCCGTTGTTCACCGTGTACAACGGCAAGGACGTCGCGGTCGGCCGGCCCAGCCTCGAGATCGGCAACGCGGCCGCATGCACGGTGTCGATGGAAGCGGTGCTACGCGAGGCGCGCGAGCTGCTCGCGCAGCGGCCCGCGCTGAGCGAAGTCGGCGTATGACGCGCCGCCTCGTTCGCGACGCGCTGCTCGACGGCGCGCGCGTGCGCGCGCAGCTGCTCGCCGAGCACGTGCCGGCCGTGGCCGCGGCCGCCGAGCTCGTGCGCGACGCCGTGCTCGCGGGGCGCAAGATCCTGCTGTGCGGCAACGGCGGCAGCGCGGCCGACGCGCAGCACATCGCGGCCGAGCTGGTCGGGCGCTTCGTCGTCGAGCGCAAGCCGCTCGCCGCGATCGCGCTCACGACCGACACCTCGGCGCTGACCGCGATCGCGAACGACTACGGCTACGAGCAGGTGTTCGCGCGCCAGGTCGACGCGCTCGGCGCGCCCGGCGACGTGCTCGTCGCGATCACGACGAGCGGGACGTCGAAGAACGTGGTCGCGGCGGTCGGCGCGGCCCGCGCGCGGGGCCTGAAAGTGCTCGGCCTCGCCGGCGGCAGCGCGAAGGCGCAGGCGTTCGTCGCGTCGTGCGACGCCGGCGTCGCGGTGCCGTCGACGGTGGTCGCGCGCATCCAGGAGCTCCACATCGCGATCGGTCACATCCTGTGCGAGGTGGTCGACGCGGCGTTCTTGCCGGCGCGTCCCGAAGCCGACGCTGCGTCGCCGCACGCGAAGGTGTTCGCGCTGCCCGAGCTCGTCGCGTGGCGCGAGGCCGCGCGCGCGCGCGGCAAGACCGTGGTGTGGACGAACGGCGTGTTCGACCTGTTCCACGTCGGCCATCTGCAGTCGCTGCGCGAAGCGAAGCGGTTCGGCGACCTGCTCGTGGTCGGCGTCAACGGCGACGCGAGCGTGAAGGCGAACAAAGGCCCGGAGCGGCCGATCTTCCCCGCCGCCGAGCGCGTCGAGCTGCTCGCCGCGCTCGAGCTCGTGGACGCGATCCTCGTGTTCGACGACGCGACACCCGAGGCCGTGCTCGCCGCGCTCAAACCCGACGTCCACGTCAAAGGCGCCGACTACGCCAACAAGCCGATTCCCGAGCGCGCCCTCGTCGAGTCGTACGGCGG
>DATJXL010000383.1:0-24382 GCA_035500135.1 Kofleriaceae bacterium | reverse complement strand
GATCTAGGGCAGGAGCGTGCCGACGCGGCGCTGGTCGATGCTCGGATCGCCCAGACCCTTGACCATCGGGTAAGTGCCCTTCGCGCGCCGGATGTCCTCGTGCAGCGCGCGCTGGAGGTCGAGCCCCGCGTTGCGGACGGCGCGCACGACGACGTCGGTGCACACGCCGATCGTGCGCGGCACGTCGCCCATCGGATACGTCATCGCGATGTAGTCCTGGGCGGAGGCCGTGTACGCCTCGGCGTTGAGCAGCTCCTTCTTCGCGCCGATCAAGACGTCGAGCGGATCGGGGATGCCGTCGTCGTCGAGATCGTGCGCGGCGCGGGCCTCGGTCAAGCGCGCCTCGGCGAGCAGCGGGCGCAGCTCGTCGCGATCGCCGGGACGCAGCGCGACGTGAACGCGGCCGACCGCGAGCTCGGCGCCGGCGCCGAGCGGATACGCCTTGCGCGGGAAGCCGTCGATCGCGAGCACGAGCACGCCGTGGTCGCGATCGATCGCGGCCGTGACGCGGGCCGGATCGAGATCGGCGGGCAGCGCGAGCTGGGTGCGCTCGTCGAGGTCCGGCCAGATGCCGTGGTCGGCCAGGCCCAGGCATGCCTCGGCGGTCGCGGCCGGCCTCGGCGTCGGCGCCGTCGCAGGCGCGCTGGACGCGATCGGGACGTCGGCACGCGCGCGGTTCGGGCTGCAACTTGTTAGAATCATTGACGCAATAATTCCGGAACCGAGAGCCGCCCACATTGTCCAACGGCTGCTGGTGTACTGCGCGTGCATCGTCTGATCCCTTCAACGCACGAGAAGCTCGGATCGTCTCGACGTTGCAAACCCGGCGAAGATTTCTAAGAATCGAACCACGGAGACCCTGTCATGGATCAGATCGCGGCGTTCATCCTGATGATTCTCGGCATTATCGGCGGCGCGACGCTCCTGCTGCTCGGGACGACGATGGCGCTCGGTAGCCGCGCGTGGATCGCGGTCGTGTACGCGGGCGCGTTCAGCGCGATCGCGGTGCTCGCCCTCGCGGCGGGCGCCGGCCCGACGGCCGCGGCCGGCCTCACGCTCACCAACATGGTCCTCGGCGGCATCGTCCTGCTCGGCCTGATCGTGCTGCTGGTGACCGGCGCGCTCGGCGGCAGCCGCCAGCTCGTGACGTCGTTCCCGCCCAACGAGGAGCAGATGTTCCAGGGCTACGAGCGCGCGGCGCGCTCCGCCGTCTCGGGCGCGTGGATCGCGAGCTTCGCGGCCGCGGCGATCGTGACCGTGTTCCTCGTCGGCGTGTACTTCGGCGTCGCGCCGGAGATGCGCGACATCACGAAGGACATGAACATGTCCAACCTGTCGAAGAAGTCGATGAAGTCGGACACGCCGGCGCCGGCTCCGACCCCGGCACCGGCTCCGGCTCCGGCGCCCGCTCCGGCCTCGCCCTGAGCCCCGCACGGATCTTCGCTGGCGTCGTCGTCGCGGCGGCGGCGGCGTGCGCGCGGCGCGCGCCCGAGCCCGTCACGCCCGCGCCGGAGCGGATCGCGATCGTCGCGGCCGAGCGCGGCCCGACCGGCGCGCGCCTGGTCGCGCTCGACGAGCACGGCGATCGCCGGCTCGAGGTCGTGCAGCCGGCCGCGGAGCTCGCGCGCGACACCAACCCCGCGGTATCGCCCGATGGCCGCTGGATCGTGTTCGCGTCGAGTCGCGGCCGTCCGCTCGACGAGACCAGCCTGTGGATCGCGCCGCTGCGACCCGATGCGGTTGCGGTGCCGCTGACGCGGGGCGCATTCATCGATGCGCATCCGACGTGGATGCCCGACGGCCGCGCGATCGTGTTCGCGTCGACGCGCGCCGCGGCCCGCTTCGATCTGTACCGTCTCGCGATCGACGCGAACGGACGCGCGGCCGGCGATCTCGAGCAGCTGACGTCGGCGCCGGGGCACGAGGTCACGCCTTCGGTCGCGCCCGACGGATCGATCTACTACGCGTCGGTCACGCCGCGCGATGACGGTGGAATCGAGAGCCATCTCGAGCGCCGCGCGCCCGATGGAGCGATCACGCGCGTGACGGACGGCCCCGGCGACAGCTCGCCCGCCGTGTCGCCGGATGGCAAGACGCTCGCGTTCGTGCGGCCGGTCGCGCGCGCGAACGGCCTGGCCGATGCCGAGCTGTGGACGATGCCGATCGCCGGCGGCGAGCCGGCACGGCTCGTCGATCTCGCGCCGACCGACGAGGGCGGCCCCGTGTGGTCGCGCGACGGTCGCGAGCTGTTCGCGACGAGCGTGTTGCGCGGGAGCGACGGCAAGCCGGTGTTCTCGTCGGTGATCGTGATCGATCTCCTCGCGCCGCGCCGGGTCGCGCGCATCCTCGAGGATCACGTCGGCGCGATCCCGCGGCTGACGCCGGCGATCGTGGCACCGCGGCTCGACGCGGGCGCGCTCGCCGCCGATCCGGAGTACGTGCCCGAGCTCGCGCGCATCGTCGCGGCGGCGGTCGCGAACAAGGACAAGGAGCAGGCGCCATGATCCGCGCCCCGGCGGTCGCGGTCGCGGCGTGCGCGGCCGCGAGTCCGCCGGCGAGCCCGATGCCTGCCGTGACCGAGTCCGCCCCCGCCGCGCCGGCGGCGCCGCGCTCGCTCGCCGCCGATGCCGCGATGGTCGCGATTCCGGGCGGCCGTTACATCGCGGGCTCGACGCGCGCCGAGCGCGATGCGGCCTACGACGCGTATCGCGCGAGCGCCGGCCACGATGCCGCGCGCACGCACGCGTGGTTCGAGAACGAGGACGATCGCCACGAGGCCGAGCTGCCGGCATTTCGCATCGATCGGGTACCGGTGACCCAGGCCGAGTTCGCCGAGTTCGTCGCGGCCGGCGGCGCCTCTCCGCCCGCGATCGGCGAGGGGGCGTGGCGCGCGCAGGGGTTCCAGCAAGACTGGGCCGCGGTCGAACGATTTGTTTGGACCTCCAACCGTCCGCCGGCCGGACGAGGCGACCACCCGGTCGTGCTCGTGACGTGGCACGAGGCCGACGCGTACTGCAAGTGGCGCGGTCGGCTGCACGGCGCGGCGCGGCGGCTGCCGACCGCCGACGAGTTCGAAAAAGCGGCGCGCGGCGAGCACGGCCGCGAGTACCCGTGGGGTGACGCGTACGATCCGGCGCGGCTCGACAGCGCGGTCGCCGGGCCGCACGACACGATGCCGGTCGGCAGCTTCGGCGAGGGCGCGAGCCCGTACGGCGTGCTCGAGCTCGCCGGCAACGTGTTCGAGTGGACGGCGACACCGTTCAGCGCCGGCAAGATGACGGTCAAGGGCTCGGCCTGGGACGACTGGGCCGGCGTCGGGCGCGGCGCGTCGCGCCACGGCCGCGGCATCGCCATCCGGCACGTGATCGTCGGCTTTCGCTGCGCGGCGGACGGCGCGTGACGGCGCTGGTCGTGCACGGCGGCGCGGGCGAGGTCGCGGCGGAGCGCCACGACCGGTTGCGCGAAGGCGTGCGCGCCGCGGCCGCCGCCGGCGACGCGATCCTCGCGGCCGGAGGCAGTGCGCTCGACGCCGCGGTCGCGGCCGTGCGCGTGCTCGAGGACGATCCCGAATTCAACGCCGGGCTCGGCTCCGCGCTCACGCGCGACGGCACGGTCGAGACCGACGCGTCGGTGATGGACGGCGAGCGCCAGCGCGTCGGCGCGGTCGCGGCGGTGCCCGACCTCGGCTGCGCGATCGCGCTCGCGCGCGCCGTGCTCGACGCCGGCGAGCACGCGATCCTCGCCGGGCCCGCGGCGTGGCGGTTCGCCGCCGAGGTCGGCATCGCGCCGGCGCCCGCGGGCTCGCTCGTCACCGCGCGGGCGCGCCAGCGGCTCGCCGACGTGCTGGCGAAGCGTGCTCGCAGCTCCGGCGGCACCGTCGGCGCCGTCGCGCGCGATCGCGCCGGCCGGTTCGCGGCCGCGACCTCGACCGGCGGCATCGCGGGCAAGCGCGCGGGGCGCGTCGGCGACTCGCCGATTCCCGGCGCCGGCACCTGGGCCGACGTGCGTGCCGCGGTGTCCGCGACCGGCGACGGCGAGGCGATCCTGCGGGTCGCGCTCGCACGCGGCGTGGCGGCGCGGATCGCGGCCGGTCAGCCCGCGCCCGCAGCGACTCGCGACGCGCTCGCCGAGCTCGCACGCATCACCGGCGGCAGCGCCGGCGCGATCGCGCTCGATGCTACCGGGTTCGCCGCGGTGCAGCTGTCGCCGACGATGCCCGTCGCGTGGGTGATCGACGGTGCGCGCGGCGACGGCCTCGGCGAGCGCGTCGACCCTATGGATCGCTGTGGATCTGGATGAAGTAGTCGGCGGTGAGCACGATCCCGCCGACGCCGAATCCGACCTGCACCGGTGCCGAGCCGCCCGGGATCGTGTCGGTGAGAGCCTGCGCCGCGGCCGGCACGGTGGTCGCGCACGTATACAACGGCGGCGCGTTCGTGAACGTGAGCGTCACGCTCTCGCTGCCGAGCCGTTGATCGAGCGTCGCGCCGGGGCCGTACGCGTAGTCGATCCCGTCGATCGACGACGCGGTCTGGAACGTCGGCGTGCCCGGCGAGTCATCGAGGAGATCGCAGAAGTAGAGCGACGGGTTGGTGTACGCGACGAGCGTGAGCTCGCGCGACGCGGCGTCGCCGCCGGCGCCGATCGAGCCGCCGAGCACGAACGTGTCCATCGCCGGGACGTTGCCGTACAGCGGATGCGTGAACCGGCCGCCGGTCGTGTCGAACACGACGCTGTCGCCGGTCGCGGTGTAATCGGACGGCGAGACCTGCCACTCCGGCCGCATGCCGTCGACGAACGGATCGAAGAACGCGATGTGATCGCGCGGGATGGTCGGGCGCGGGTCGCACACGTCGTCGACGCCGTCGCCATCGCTGTCGATCTGCGCCGGATCGGCGACGTGCGGGCAGCCATCGCACGCGTCGTCGACCCCGTCGCCGTCCTCGTCGTGCCCGACCGCGCCGGGACAGCTCGCGGCGACGCCGTCGGAGCGGCGGGCGTCCACCGCATCCTTCGGCGTGTCGTCCGCGAAGCCGAGCCGTCCGCACGCGGCGACCGAGAACCACAGCAGCAGCCGCACGCCACGATTGTAGGCTCGTTCGTCGCGGCGAAGGCGTTCGATCTTGCGCGGCTCGGCTACGATGTCGTCGGAATGTAGCCGAGGTACTTGCGCACCGATGCGCGCCCCCACTGCGCCATCGCGTAGGTGACGAGCCGCTGCGGCATCGGATCGCTGTTCGCGACCAGGCGCATCAGCGCGAGCGCGAGGTCGGCGTCGGCGATGCACCATTCGGTCGCGAGCGTGCTGGCATCCGGCGCGAGCAGCTGCTCGGTCACGCGGACGAGCTCGGCGGCATCGGCGCGCGCCTTCTCGGAGAGCGGTTGCTGGATCGGGCGGTGGAACACCGACGTCGTCGGCCGCTCCTCGCGGAGCGCGAACAGGCTCGTGCGCAGCCACGACATCACCTGGCGCGCACGGGCGCGCTCGCTGCGGTGCAGCGGCAGCAGGCGCGCGTGCTGCGGCGGGGTGAAGCGCTCCGCGAGGTACTCCGAGATCGCGAGCGACTCGGTGAGCCAGATGTCGTCGTCGCGCAGGCACGGCACCTTGCCGAGCACGGCGTTGCGCTGCAGCTCGGCGCGCACCTCGCTCGGGATTGGCATCGCGAGCGCGTCGAGGCGATACGGCACGCGCAGCTCTTCGAGCGCGACCACCACGTGAAACACCCATGGGCTCTGCCAGCTCGCGTCGGCATACAGCACCAGCTCGCTCATGCCTCGATAGTACGCTACCGCGTGTCGATCGATGGGCCCGCCTACGGCTCGCTCGAGACCATGTCGGGTTCGCGGGGCGCTTCGGCGAGGGCGACGTCGAGCGCGAGCGGCTTGCCGTCGCGCAGCACGTCGACGACGACGTGGGTGGGGCCCGCGAGCGCGATCTGGTTGCGGACGTGCGCGGCATCGGGCGTCGCGACCCGGTTCACCGCGGTGATGACGTCGCCCTTGCGCAGGCCGGCGCGTGCGCCCGGGCCCTTCGCGACGAGCTCGACGACGAGGACGCCGCCGCGCGGCGGCACGTGCAGCTCGGCCGCCGCATCGGCGGGAAGATCCTCGAGCGACGCGCCGAGATAGCCGCGCACCACCTTGCCGTGCCGGAGCAGCTGGTCGGCGACCTGCACGACGATCGTGCTCGGGATCGCGAAGCCGATGCCTTGATAGCCGCCGTTGCCCGACACGATCGCGGTGTTGAGCCCGACCAGGCGGCCGTCCATGTCGACGAGCGCGCCGCCCGAGTTGCCCGGATTGATCGCGGCATCGGTCTGGATGAAGTCCTCGACATCGGTGATGCCGAGGTTCGCGCGGCCGGTCGCGCTGATGATGCCCATCGTCACGGTCTGGCCGATGCCGAACGGATCGCCGATCGCGAGCACCAGATCGCCGACGCGGATCTTCGACGCGTCCGCGACCTCGATCGCCGGCAGGTCGTGGGCGTCGACGCGCAGGACCGCGACATCGCTGCGCGGATCGCTGCCGACGACCTTCGCGGTGAGCACCCGGCCGTCCTTGAGCGAGACGCGGATCGTGTCGGCCTGGGCGACGACGTGGTGGTTCGTCACGATCACGCCATCCTTGCTGACGATCACGCCCGAGCCGAGGCTGAGCGCGCGGCGCGGATGTGCTGGACCGCCGAAGATCTCGGCGAACGGATCGCCGAGGCGCGGCTGGCGCAGCCGGCGCTCGGAGAACACGTTGACGACGCTCGGCGTGACGCGCTCGGCGACGTCCGCGATCGAACGCCCGCTCGGCAGCGCGAGCTGCGCGTTTGCCGGAGGTGCGGTCGGCGCCGGCACGGTGGGCGCGACCGGCACGGGCGGCGGTGCGCGGTCGGGCACGGGCACGCGCGCTCGGCGACATCCCGAGAGCGCCGCGATCACGGCGAACATAACGACGGCGAGCTTCGCGGACATCTGAGCGGCAGCGCTGCAATCAGCGCGCCCGCGTCACGCGATCGACCGCAGTCCCCGTATCATGTCGTCGTGCGTTTCGTTCGCCGCCATGCCGTCAAGCTCGTCGCGTCGGCGATCATCACCGCGGGCGTGTTGCTCACCGCCCGCGCCGGCGGGCTCAAGCTCGTCCCGGACGGCGGCGACTTCGGTGCCGTGCGGTGGTGGGGCCTGGCCGCGTACGTGCCGCTCTGGCTGGTGATGACGTGGTTTCGCAGCGTGCGCTGGCGGTTCCTGCTGCGCCGCATCGTCGACGTGCCGCAACGCGAGCTGTTCGCGGTGTCGTGCGTCGGCTTCGCGGCGATCCTCCTCATGCCGTTTCGGCTCGGCGAGCTCGTCCGCCCGTACATGCTGCACGAACGCGTGCGCGATCGCGTGTCGCTCGCGGCCGCGACCAGCTCGGTCGTCGCCGAGCGCGTGATCGACGGCTTCTTCCTGTCGGTCGTGCTCGCGGTCGTGCTCGCGTGCGTCGCGACGATCGAGCCCTTGCCCGAGCGCGTGGTCGGCCTGCCGATCCCGGTCTCCGCCGTGCGCTCGGCCGCGTTCGCGATGCTCGTCGCGTTCGCGATCGCGCTCGCCGCGATCGCGGTGTTCTACTTCGCGCGCGAGTTCGCGCGGCGCGCGACCACGGCGGTGATCGGCCTGGTCTCGCCGCGCCTCGCGGCCGCGCTCGCGCGATTCGCCGAGCAGCTCGCCGACGGCCTGCACGTGTTCGGCCGCGCCCGCGACGCCGCCGGCTTTCTCGTCGAGACCGCGCTGTACTGGCTCGCGAACGCGCTCGGCATGTGGGTGCTCGCGAGCGCGTGCGGCGTGTCGGTCACGTTTGCCCAGACCTGCGGCCTGATGGGCCTGCTCGGCTGCACGATCCTGATCCCGGGCCCGCCCGGCCTCCTCGGCGTGTTCCAGGCCGGCATCTACGCCGGCATGACGATGTACGTGCCGGCCGCGATCGTGATCGGCCCGGGCGCGGCGTACGTGTTCCTGTTGTACCTCGCGCAGCTCGTGCTCGTGCTCGCGTGCGGGGCGTGGGGCCTGTGGCGCGAAGGTGGTGCGCGCAAGCTGGCCGGCGCGCCGCTATAGTGCGCGCCATGAGGTGGATCGCCGTTCTCGCACTCGCGCTCGCGACCGACGTGCTCGCCGGCCCGACGCCGCCGCTCGCGCCCGACGTGCCCGCGAAGTTCACGCCGCCGGCGCTGCAGGCCGACTTCGAGCGCCGCGAGGTCATGATCCCGATGCGGGACGGCGTGAAGCTCTACACGGTCATCTTCGTGCCGAAGGGCGCGACGCACGCGCCGATCCTCCTGACGCGCACGCCGTACAACGCGGCCAAGCGCGGCGACCGCGGCGCGAGCACGCACCTCGCCGACGTGCTGCCGCAGATGGACGATCAGATCGCGGCCGACGGCGGCTACATCCGCGTGTTCCAGGACGTGCGCGGCAAGTACGGCTCCGAAGGCGACTACGTGATGACGCGCCCGCTGCGCGGGCCGCTCAACGCGAGCGCGGTCGATCACTCGACCGACGCCTACGACACGATCGACTGGCTCGTGAAGAACGTGAAGGAGAGCAACGGCAAGGTCGGCATGATCGGCAGCTCGTACGAGGGCTTCACCGTGCTGATGGCGCTCGTGAACCCGCACCCGGCACTCGCGGTCGCGGTGCCGATGTGCCCGATGGTCGACGGCTGGCGCGGCGACGACTGGTTCCACTCCGGCGCGTTTCGCCAGATCAACTTCGATTACTTCACCGGCCAGACGATGGCGCGCGGCGAGGGCAAGCCGGTGCCGCGCACCGGTCGCGACGATTACGACAACTTCCTGCGCGCCGGTGCCGCGGGCGACTACGCGCGCGCGGCCGGGCTCGACCAGCTGCCGTGGTGGAAGAAGATGACGGAGCATCCCGCGTACGACGCGTTCTGGCAGGGCCAGGCGCTCGATCGCGCGCTCGCCGCGCAGCCGCTGACGGTGCCGACGATGATCGTCGCGAGCCTGTGGGATCAAGAAGACAGCTACGGGTGGAGCGCCGTGTACTCGCAGCTCGCGCCGAAGGCCAAGCACGGGCTGTTGCACCTCGTGCTCGGGCCGTGGCGGCACTCGGGCGCGAACTACGACGCGCCTTCGCTCGGCGTCTTGCGCTTCGACGGCGACACCGCGCTCGAGTTCCGCCGCGACGTGCTGAAGCCGTTCCTCGACGCCCACCTCAAGGATCGCCCGCCGACCGTGGTCACGCCGCCGGTCGTCGCGTTCCAGACCGGCACGAACGCGTGGACGCATTCGGCGAGCTGGCCGCTCGGCAAGGCGCGCGCGCTGTACCTCGAGCCCGGTGGCCGCGCCGACTGGACCGCGCCGAGAGCCGCCGGCTTCGACGAGTACACGAGCGATCCGCAGAAGCCCGTGCCGTACCTGCCGCGCCCGGTGCGCTTCCAGGATCGCGACGCGTGGGGGACGTGGCTGGTGTCGGATCAGCGGTCGGTCGTCGATCGGCCCGACGTCGTGTCGTGGCAGACCGACGTCTTGACCAAGCCGGTCGCGATCTCGGGGCAGCCGCACGTCGAGCTCTACGCGTCGACGACGGGCACCGATTCCGACTGGATCGTGAAGCTGATCGACGTCTATCCCGACGACGTACCCGCGCACCCCGAGCTCGGCGGCTACGAGCTCGGCGTCGCGATGGACATCTTCCGCGGCCGCTATCGCGACAGCTTCGAGCACCCGACCGCGATCCCGGCGGGCGTCGTGCAGCGCTATCGCTTCGCGCTGCCGAACGCGAACCACGTGTTCTTGCCCGGCCATCGCATCATGATCCAGGTGCAGTCGAGCTGGTTCCCGCTCTACGATCGCAACCCGCAGACGTTCGTCGAGAACATCTTCTTCGCGAAGGCGGGCGACTACCAGAAAGCCACGCAGCGCGTGTTTCACCAGCCCGGCGCGGCGAGCCAGATCGAGCTACCGGTGGTCGCGAGGTGATATAAGAACGGCCATGCGAATTCGATGGGTGCTCCTCGCGCCGCTCGTGCTCGCCGCCTGCGTGAAGCAGTCGACGTACGACAAGGCGATGGCCGACAACAAGCAGCTCAAGGCCGACCTGGCCACTGCGCAACAGAAGGAAGCCGACACCGAGAAGACGCTCGGCGACCGCATCAAGGATCTCGAGTCCAAGCTCGGCGAGCTCGACACCTCCGCGCGGTCGAAGGAGGCCCAGCTCGGCAAGGTCGAGAGCGAGAAGGCCGCGACCGAGAACGAGCTGGCGGAGCTGCGCCGCCAGAAGGAAGCCGCCGAGAAGCGCATCGCCGCGTACAAGGCCCTCCAGGACAAGTTCCGTGCGCTGGTCGATACCGGCAAGCTCCAGGTCGTGTTCCGCAACGGCCAGATGACCTTGAAGCTGCCGTCGGGGATCTTGTTCCCGAGCGGCTCGGCCGAGCTGTCCAAGGGCGGCCAGACCGCGCTCGGCGATGTCGTCAACATCTTGAAGCAGTTCCAGGATCGCCGGTTCGTGGTCGCCGGTCACACCGACAACCAGCCGATCAAGACGCACGAGTTCAAGAACAACTGGTACCTGTCGACCGCACGCGCGAACAGCGTCGTGCAGTTCATGATCAAGGACGGCTTCCCCGCGAAGAACCTCGCGGCGGCCGGCTACGGCGAGTTCGATCCGGTCGCGCCCAACGACAAAGAAGAAGGACGCGAGCAGAACCGCCGCATCGAGATCATCCTCGTGCCGGACCTCGCGGAGCTCCCGAGCCTCACCGGCAACCAGCCGTGACCTAGCCGGCCAGAGGCCGGTACGAGATGGTCTGGCCGGTGACCGTCAAGCTGCCCATCAAGCCGCCGTGCGGGTTGATGAACACGGCCTGACCGTTCGTGAAGTTCGCGGCTGCCGCGGCGCCGGCGGTCAGCACGGTCGCGCCGACGTTCGCGCCGAGATCGAACTTGCCTGACTTGAGCTTCGCGACGTCGTTCGGGTTCTGCAGCGCGAGCACCTCGGCGTAGGTCTGACCGCCGATCGTGAGGCCGGCCGAGCCCTGCTTGAGCTCGACGTAGCCGGCCGGACGGCCGCCCTCGTACAGGATGCCCTTGCCGTAGGCGCCGCCCACGTAGAGCGCGCCGGCGGCGCCGATGCTCGGAAACACGGCGTAGGCCGCAGACGACTGCAGCACGCCGGTCAAGCTGGGGTCCTTCTGCTGCATCTCGGAGAGCGTGGTATCGGCCTTCGCTTCGAGATCGCGTTGCTTGGCAGCCGAAGGTGCGGATGTCGCGCACGCGCACAGCGCGAGGGCGAGCGTGGCAGCTCCAAACAGATTTCGCATGACAATCCTCCGGGCTCGAGCGCTGCACGATCGGGGCCGAAACCGTAACGTTCGGGATCAGCGCTTGCAGCGCATCGCCGCATGGTCGAGCCCGCAGCGTCGATCGAGCGCACGGGCCGCACCGCGGTCGTGCACCTGCGCGGCGACGTCGTGGTCGGCACCGCATCGGCGCTCGACGCGGTCCTGCGCGAGCTGCGCGAGCGCGACACCCTCGACGAGATCCGGCTCGATTTCACGAACGTCGATCGCGTCGACTCCGCCGCGGTCGCGGTGATCGAGGTCGCGCGCCGCGGCGGCGGCGCGCGGATCGCGCTCGAGCGACTCGACGCGCGTCAGCGCGCGCTGTTCGACGTGCTCGCACCGGCCGAGCGAGCGCCGCGCGGCGATGCCGAGCGCATCGGCATGCTCGAGCAGATCGGCGGACACATCTTCGCAGCCGGTCGCAGCCTGCGCGAGCTCGGTTCGCTCGTCGTCGAATGCGTCCGCGTCACCGCGCGCGTGATCGTCCGCCGCGCGCGCCTGCCGGCGGGCTCGGTCGGCACGCAGGTCGTGCAGATGGGCTCGAACGCGGTCGGCATCGTGTCGCTGCTCAGCTTCTTGCTCGGCATGTCGTTCGCGTTCCAGGGTGCGGTGCAGCTGCGCCATTACGGCGCCGGCCCGTTCGTCGCCGATCTCGTCGCGCTCGGCATGGTGCGCGAGTTCGCGCCGTTCGTCGCCGCGATCATCGTCGCGGGTCGCACCGGCGCCGCGATCGCCGCCGAGCTCGGCACGATGCGCGTCGATGCCGAGCTCGACGCGATGAACGCGATGGGCATCAGCCCGGTGCGCTACCTCGTCGTGCCGCGGCTCCTCGCACTCTCGATCACCGGGCCGATCCTGACGCTGATGGCGATGTTCGTCGGCATCGGCGGCGGCATGGTCGTCGCCTTGATGGTGCTGCGGATGTCGCCCCAGGCGTTCTGGGTTCGCGCGGCCGACCAGCTCGACCTCGGCGACTTCGCGAAGGGCCTCGCGAAGAGCCTCGCGTTCGCGTGGATCATCGGGCTTGCCGGTGCGCACCTCGGCTTGCGCGCGCGCCGCGGCGCGAGCGGCGTCGGCGCGGCGGCGACGCGCGCGGTCGTCGCGGCGGTCTTCGGCATCATCTGCTTCGATGCGGCGTTCGAGGCGGCGCTCACGCTCGCGAGGCAATCGCGATGAGCGAGCTCCTGATCGAGTGCCGCGACGTCTCGTGCGGTTACGACGACACGCCGGTGCTCGAGCACGTCGACCTCCAGGTCGCGCGCGGCGAGATCCTCGCGATCCTCGGACCGAGCGGGTGCGGCAAGTCGACGCTGTTGCGCATGCTGATCGGCCTCTTGCCGCCGCTCGCCGGCGACGTGCAGCTGTTCGACCGCCCGCTCTACGCGATCGACGCCGACGAGCGCCGCGAGCTCTTGCATCGCGCCGGCGTCGCGTTCCAGCAGGACGCGCTGTTCGAGTCGATCACGCTCGAGGACAACGTCGCGCTGCCGCTGCGCGAGCTCGCGCGGCTGCGCGAGCCGGTCGTGCGCGAGATGGTGCGCATGCGCCTCGGGCTGGTCGGGCTCGCCGGCCTCCAGCAGCGGCTGCCGAACGAGCTGTCGGGCGGGCAGCGCAAGCGCGCGGCGCTCGCGCGCGCGTCGATCATGGATCCCGAGCTGATCGCGTGCGATGAGCCGACCGCCGGGCTCGATCCGGTCGTCGCGGCCGGCATCGACGAGCTGCTGCTGCGCTTCCGCGATCTGCTCGGCATGACGCTGGTGGTGGTGAGTCACGAGCTGACGAGCATCCGCGCGATCGCGACGCGCGCGCTGATGCTCGCGAACGGCGGCGTGCACGCGGCCGGCACCGTCGACGAGCTCGCGGCGAGCCGCGATCCGACCGTGTACGAGTTCTTCCACGCGCGGCCGGCACGCGAGGCTAGGTCGGCGTGATCACGCGGCTCCAGCGCGTGCGCGCCGCGGTGTTCGCGCTCGTCGGCGGTGCGCTGATCGCACTCGTGATCGCGGTGTTCGGCGGGCTGAATTTTCGCGGCCAGCGCGTGCGCTACTGGGTGCGGTTCGATCGCACGGTCTACGGCCTGCAGCGCGGCGGCGACGTCTATTACGAAGGCGTGCGCGTGGGCGCGGTGTCTTCGATCTCGGTCGACCGCGCGCGCGTCGGCAGCGTGCGCGTCGTGATCGAGATCGATCGCGACGTGCCGATCCGCGCCGACACCCACGCGTTTCTGATCTTCGCCGGCATCACCGGCGTCAAGGAGATCGACCTGCGCGATTCGACGCCCGAGGCGCCGCCGCTGATGGCCGGCTCGCAGATCCAGGTCGGGACGAGCGCGCTCGACGCGTTCGGCCGCAATGCCACCGCGCTCGCCGACAAGTCGGCGATGCTGATCGATCACGCCAACGAGCTCGCGGCGAACCTCGATCGGCTCACGAGCAAGGACGAGCTCGGTGTGACGGTCGACAAGGCGCGTGCGGCCGTCGTGAGCGTCGCCGGCGCCGGCGACGAGCTGCGCGCGATGCTCCATGAAAATCGCGCCGGCGTGCGCGCGTCGATCGAGTCGATCGATCGCGCCGCGCACAGCGCGACCGAGCTGGTTGCCGACCTGCAGCACGTCGTCCGCGCGAATTCCGAGCAGGTGCGCGCGACGATCGGCGAGCTGCATGAAGCGGCGCGCTCGCTGGCCGACCTCGCGCGTCAGCTGCGGCAGTCGCCCTCTCGGCTCATCTACTCGAAGGCACCGCCGGAGCGCAAGCTGCCGTGACCAAGCTGGCCATCGCGTTCGCGGTCGCCGCGTGCGGCGGCTCGGTGCCGGCGACGCATTACTACGCGCTGCCGTCGCCGCCGGCGCAAGTCCGGCCCGGAAACGGCCCCACGCTCGCGATCGAGACGCTCGATGCCGCGCGTCCGTACGACGACGATCGCATGATCTATCGCGTCGATTCGTACCGGGTGGATTTCTACGAGTACCACCGCTGGGCGGCGCCGGTCGGCGCGCTCGTCGCGGACTACCTCGGGGGGGCCTTCGCGCGCAGCGGGCGCTTTCGCGCGGTCGCGCGCGGACCCGAGGCGCAGGGCGCGCTCGCGATCAGCGGCCGCGTCGTCGCGCTCGAGGAGATCGACGCGACGCCGAACGTGTGGTTCGGCCGCGTCGCGGTGAGCCTGGTCGCGACCGATCGCGCGACCGGCGAAGTCGTGTGGACGGAGCAGCTCGACGAGCGCGTGGCGATGCCCACGCGCTCGCCCGACGGCCTCGCGCGTGCCGTCGGCGCCGCGCTCGCGCTCGTCGCCGAGCATGCGATCCCGAAGCTCGCCGCACTCGACGTCGGCAACCGCGCGCCGCCGACGCAGGCGAGCGCCGCCGCACCGTAGCGCGCACCCGTCGCCGGTACGTGCGTTGCACGTATGCCGCTCGTGCCCGGATGCCCGAGCGCGCTCGATCGGCTGCTGCGTCCGCTCGGCCGCGTCCACGCCGGCGAAGGGCTCGGCGCGGCGCTCTTGCTCGCGTGCATGTTCCTCATCCTCACCAGCTACTACCTGATGAAGACCGCGCGCGAAGGCATGATCCTCGCGCGCGGCTCGCTCGGGCTCGGCGGCCAGGAGCTCAAGGCGTACGCGACCGCCGCGATGGCGGTGCTGCTCGTCGCGCTCGTGCCGGCGTACGGCGCGATCGCGGCGCGCGTGCGACGCATCCGGCTCGTCGAGTGCACCTACGCGGTCGTGCTCGCGAGCCTCGCGGTGTTCTTCGCGCTCGACCGGCTCGGCGTCGCGATCGGCGTGGCGTTCTTCGTGTGGATCGGGCTCGTCAACGTGTTCCTGGTCGCGCAGTTCTGGTCGATCGCGAATGACCTCTACAGCGAGCAGCAGGGCCAGCGGCTGTTCGCGGTGATCGCGCTCGGCGGTGCGCTCGGCGGTGTGGTCGGCCCGCCGCTCGCATCGGTCGCGCCGGCCGGCGCGCTGCTGCCGATCGGCGCCGCGACGCTCGTGCCCTGTGTCGCGCTGTTTCGCGTGACCGAGCGCGTGCACGCGCAGACGCCCGGCGATCACGCGCGCGCTCGCACGCCGATCGACGGTCGCGGCGCGTTCGAGCTCGTGCTGCGCGATCGCTATCTGCTGCTGATCGCCGCGCTCGTGTTTGTCGGCTCGCTCGTCAAGACGACGGGCGAGTACGTGCTCTCCGATGCGGCCGCGCACCGCGCGCTCGACCTCGTGCCGGCGACCGCGCACCCCGAGCTCGCCGGCGCCGCGCGCGCCCACGCGATCACGCTCGACCGCGGCCAGGTCATCGATCACATCTACGCGTAGTTCTTCTTCTGGGTGAACCTCGTCGGGTTCGCGCTGCAGGCGGTCGTCGTGTCACGCGCGATCGCGAAGCTCGGCGTTCGGCGCACGCTGTTCGTGATGCCGATCGTCGCGCTCGGCGCGTACGGTGCGATCGCCGCGATCGGCGGCTTCGCGCTCGTGCGCGCGGCGAAGGTCGCCGAGAACGGCACGGAGTACTCGCTCGACAACACCGTCCGCCAGACGCTGTTCTTGCCGACCGCGCGCGCCGCGAAATACAAGGCGAAGGCCGCGATCGACACGCTCGCGGTGCGCGCCGGCGACACCGCGTCCGCGCTCGTGATCTGGCTCGCGATCCACCAGCTCGGGTTGCGCGGCCGCGGGCTCGCGTTCGTCAACGTCGGGCTCGTGCTCGCGTGGCTCGCGATCGCGATGGGCCTCGCGAGCACGCGCGCGCTCGCCAAACCGCCGCCACCGGCGCAGCGCGGGTCAGCGGGATCTGGCGCGGGTAGGGAAATCTCGCGGGCGATTCTCGCGTGCCGCCCGTCGACGCGATTGCTACGTTGCGGCGGTTGCGCCGAGACGATGGTACGTGCTCGCAGTCCGCTTCGCGTCGTCGCGCGGGCTGGTGGATCGCGCTCGGCGCGGCGGTGCCCGCGCTCGCGCTCGGCGGCGCGTTCGCGGCGAAGCGCTACCTCGTCCCGCGCGTGATCGACGCTCAGGTGCGCGACGCGTTCGCGGCGGCCGGGTTTCCCGGCGCACGATTCCGGATCGCCGAGCTCGGGCTCGATCACGTGGAGCTCGTCGACACGACCCTCGGCGCCGGCCTCGATCTCGGCGAGGTCACGCTCGATACCGGTATCGCCGCGCTGTGGGGGCGGCGGGCGGAGCGCGTCGCGATTCGAGGCGCGCATGTCGTGGCCGCCGCGCTCGCGCCGGATTCGGACCCCGCGCGCGGCGCGAATGCCTGGCCGCGGCTTCGCGTCGAGCTCGACGATTGCACGATCGATGTCGCCGGGGCTCGCCTGATCGTCTCGGGCGCGCTCGCGCTCGAGACGGCTCGGCCGATCGCGGCCGAGCTTGCCGCGACGAGCGAGCAAGTCAGGTTCGGGACGATCGCGCTCGAGCACGCGCGCATCGAGCTCCATGCCGACCGCGGGACGCTCCACGCGCGCGCCGAGGCCGATCTCGCCGTCGACGCGACGGCCGAGCTCGTGCTCGCCGGCGCGCACGTCTCGGCCGCGATCGACGGCGCCGTCGCGCCGCTCGCTCTCGACGTCGCGGGCGACCTCGACGCGATCCGCGCGCGCATCGGCGCGGCCGCGCTCGACGCCGTCCACGTGCCGTTCGACGCGCGCGTGTCGTGGGACCGCGGCCGCGTCGCCTTCGCGCCGCGCGGCGAGCTCGAGGCGCACGCGCGGTCGCTCGAGCTCGCGCTCGGCGGTGCGACCCTGCACGCGACCGCGCCGGTGATCGCGCTGCCGGCGGAGACGCTCGCACACCCGCGCCGCATCGCGTGGCGGGCCGCGCGCGCGTGCTGGCGCGGCGCCTGCTTGAATCGGCCGTCGGGCACGCTCGACGGCGCCGCGGGCGAGCGCCGCCGCGTGCGGTGGCGCGCCGCGTCGGCATCGTGGGCCGGCGCGCTCTTCACCGCACCGTCGGGCACGAGCGACCTCGACGTGTCGTGGTCGCGCGGCGAGCACGTGCTCGCGTGGACGGGCGTCGCCGGCCCGGGACCGATCGAGCTCGGCGCCGGTGCGGCCGCGCTGAGCTCGGCGCGCGGCGAGCTCGCGGTCACGCGTGCGTCGGCGGCGGCGCTCGGCGGCGAGCTCGTGCTCGCGCCGCTCAGGTTCACCGCGTCCGGTGCGACGCCGGTGAAGCTGCTGGTGCGCGGCGTCGCGCTCGAGCGCGTGCTCGCCTCGCTCGGCGCGGGCGGCGTGCGCGGCAGCGGCCGGCTCGACGGCGAGCTCGCCCTCCGCGTCGCGCACGGGCTCGAGTTCGTCGGCGGCTCGCTGCATGCTCGCGGCGGCGGGCGTCTCGAGCTCGGCGCGTTCGGCGGGCTCGCGGCCGGTCTGCCGCACACGCTGCCGCGCGGAGTGCGCGAGCGCATCTTCGCCGCGCTCGCGAGCTTCTCGTACACGCAGCTCGCGGCGGTCGTGAGCCCGGATCTCGCCGTACAGCTGGCGCTGCGCGGTCGCGGGGACCGCGTGCCGCAGGATCTCGATGTCGTCGTCAACCTGCACGGCGTGCGCGACGCCATGCAGCGCGTCCCGTTGTCGCGTCTCGTCAGGAGCATCCCGTGAAACGCATCTCGCTCGCGATCGTCGTCGCCGCCGCCGCGGCCGCTTGCACGCCGAACACGCTCAAGGTCGCGCCGGTGACCGTGCAGCCGATCCACGTCGTCGTCGACGTCAACCTGCACGACGACGCCGCGCCGGCATCGCCGGCGAAGACCGACAAGCACTAGGTCGCGCTACGACCAGCCGGCCTTGTTCGATCCGGTCTCGCGCGAGATGCCCGCGTCGTGTTTCGGAAGCGCGCCGAAGCGCTCCTCGTGGACGTGCGCGGGCAAGTAACACATCTCCTCGCACTCGGCGTCGCAGATCGCGATCTCCGGATCGGCCACGACCGCCTCGTAGAACGCTTGCCCGAGCGCGACGATGTAGCCGCGACAGTACAGGAAGCCGTCGTCCGATCCGTCGGTGACGTCCTGGAGGTCCTGGCGATCGATCTCGTAGAGCTTGCGCTCGAGCACGCGATCCATCGCGACGAGCTGGTCCTGCGGCAGCGCGGCGAACGCGGTGCGCAGCGCGTCGATCACGTCGTCGAGCGAGTCATCGATCGCCTCGGTATCGGCTTCATCCTCGTCGGGCGTACGCGCGGCGAGCTTGGCGCGCGCGGCGTTCGCCGTCTTGCCGCGCGGCCGCCACGCCGCCTCGATCATCGCCCAGAACGCTGCATCGGCCGGATCGGAGCTCGCCATGGCGCGAATCTACAACGCCGGCAGCGCGCGCAGCTCACGCGATCTCGCTGATCGTGCGCGTCACTCCGGCGCGACGCCCGGGCACACCATCGTCGCGCCGCAGCAGATGCTGCCGCACCGATCGGTCGAGACGACCGGCGAGTTGCAGGTGTTTCCGTCGGTGCACGCGGGCTGCATGCCGCACATGCACACCCCCGACACGCACGCCTCGCCCGCCGCGCAGCACGTCGTGCCGCACGTCGGGCCCGTCGCGCAACTCGCCGCCGGCAGGCAGCTCAAACCGTCGAGGCGCACGATCGCGTCGACGTGCGTTCCCGCGTCGCGGCCGACCGTGTGGCTCGACGTCGAGCACGCAGCGAGGGCGAGCACGACCACGCGTAGAGCAGTCCCCACGCGATCATTATGCGGCCTCATCGGCGCCGATCGCGAGGGCGAATTCGCTGCTCGTCAGAGCTCGCGAGCGATTCAGAGCCGCTGCCCGGGTTTGAACCGGGGACCTACGGTTTACGAACACATTGGACAACGGTTCAGGTGGAGTTAACTCTGCGTTGTCGCTGTTGTTGTCTGAGCTACATGTAGCGCTACGTGTAGCGCTACACCGCTCGGGCGCATTGACCACGTGTTGCCGCGAGACTCTTTCGCCGTCACGGATACGTGCAGGCGCGACGTCGCGAGCCATCGTGATCGTGGAGCGCGCTGGCGCAGACGGCGCCCGCACCGGGGGGCGCTCGGCAGTGGCGAGCTTGACGTCGAGCTTGGCCACCTCGGCACACAAGGCCGGCCACGGAAACGTCGTGTACAGGTTGATGATGTCGTCGGCGGCCGGGCCGTGCGTGATCACCTTCAGTAGATCGCGACGCGCGCCGTCGACCTGCGCGAGCGTGATGAACGTTCGACGGAGATCGTGGCCGCGTCTGTTGCGGAGGCCGACCGCGGCGAGATCCTCCTTGAACGCGTCGTCGGCGTCGTAGGCTGGCCAAAGCTCCAGCTTGTGGTTCGGCACGATGAGATCGTTCGCGGTCGGCTCACGTCCGAACGTCGCCGCCCAGCCCGCACGACACCAGTCGTCGAGGAGCTGTGCGAGCACGGGATGCACCGGCACCTCGCGAGTGATCTTCGTCTTGGTGCGCTCGTTGTCGTACGAGCGCGAGACGACGAGCTTGCCGAGCGGTCGGATGTCGGGGTGGTAGTCACGCCAGCGCAGGCCCGCGGCTTCGCCATGCCGGAGTGCGCCGAGGCCCTTGAGCGCGTTGAGCACGCGGTGATGCATCGAAATGCGCGAGTCGCCGATCAGACTGATCAACTCGTCGCGATCGAACACCGCGGTCGCGCGCCACTCGGGGTCCTTGTCGATGTTCTTCGGCAGGATGCCCTTCTCGACCACGACCGGATTCGTGTCGACGACCTCGTCGACGACCGCGGACTTGAACATCCGATGCAGGGTGGCGTAGACCCGCAACACGGTGCGCGGCGCGATCCTCGTCATCCGCGCGCCGTTCTTGCCGCGCCGCGGAACCATGATCTGCGATAGATCGAGCACGAGGTCGCGGATGTGGCGCGGCTTCACGTCACGCATCGACATGTCGCCGATGCGCGGATACACGTGATTACGCAGATGCCCTTCCTCGTTGCCGACGGTCGCGACACGATTCTCGCGCTTCTTGAGCCACGCGTCGCCGTAGGCGCGCACGCTGGGTCCTGGCGAGCGGGCCTTGGTGTCGTCGATCGTCGCGCCGTTTGGCGCTACCGCCGCGGGTTCGAGCTGACGTTCCAACTCGGCGAGGAACTCGCGGGCGTGGGCTTCCTGACCGACGCGAAAGCCTGATGTGCGGCACACGCGTTTGCCGGTCGCGTCTTCGTACGCGACCCACAGCATGTTTCCTCGTTTGTAGATGCAGCTCATGACTTGCTCCGCTTTGCACCGCGACGCGGCGCATGCTCTTGGATGTAGTGCTCGACGATGCGACGCACGAGTGTCGTGTGACCCATCTGCGCCTTGGCAGCGAGTTGTAGTAATGCGGCGTGCTCGTCGCCGTTGAGTCGGAAGGTCACCGTTTCTTGCGTTGGCTTCGGTCGTCGTAGCTGGTTCGGCGAAGGCATTCGCGACTTCGTCATGTCTTACAGATTGTGTGACTATGGGCGCTTCCGCAAGGCCTGCTTGTCGGATTCGAGACGGCGCGCGACACGTTCCTTGATGTCGGTGCCGCGCGGCCCGGTCGGCACGCCGGACATGAAGCGCTCCAGCTCTGAACGGCTAACACGCAGCACGCGTCCCGCGCGCTTTGACGTGAGCCGTCCATGCCGGATCCATGTTCGGACCGTGCCCGGCGCGACGTCGGCGACGCGGGCGGCCTTCGCGATGGACAAATACGCATCGTTGGCGTTGCGAGGCTCGCCGCCGAGCTGCGCGAACGCCGCGAGCTCCCCGCGCACGGCTTCGCGTACGAGCCGCCGCACGACGTCTTCGAGTGTGGTCTCGACCGCCATCCTCGTCGCGGATCCGTCGTCTGGCCGCCGATTCATAGCGTCGGCACCGGAACGCGCATGATGTTCAGCGCACGCGAGGCTGCCGGCTGCGCGTCGGCGGGAACCATCGTGCGGAGCTTGGCGATCAAGAGGTCCATCACCTGTTCGGCCGGCATGCCGCGAACTGCCGAGACAAGCGTGGCGATCGGTGGGCTCGGTACCGCGACCTCGGCCGGAGGTGCGACCTCGCTCGGTTCGAATGCGGAGAGGAGCGCGCGACACGCGCGTGCACCTGCGGCGCGAGCCTCGGGCGTCGCGTCGGTCGCCACGGCGGTACGGATGGCTTCGATCAAGTCGTCCATGGTCATCTCCTACGCGGCGAGGTCGGCCGCGCGTGGCTCGTCCGGTGTCAGGTAGGCGCTGCGCAGCGGAAGCACGCGCCAGTCGCGCATGTACTGGGTCGGTTCGGTGTCCACGAACATGTTCTTCTCGCTTCGCCACAGCTCGAAGTGGAGGCACTTGAAGCCGTTCGGTCGCGTCGATCCGGCGAAGCCGAGCGCATCGCCTGCCTTGACGTACACGGGTTTGCGCAGGTGCTTGGTTGGCGTGACGAACAAGTGCTCGAGGTTTCCGTAATACGTCGCCCAGCCGTTGCCATGATCGACGATCGCGAGGTGGCCGTGCTCCAGCATCTCGCCGGCGTGGATCACCTCGCCGTCGTTGACGCAGAACACCGGGATCGACGACGGCATGAAGTGCGCGGCCGTGCCGTGGGGCGAATCCGGCGGATACGTCGCGATCAGATCATCGGCGTCGCGGCGCGCGTAGGCGAGCTTGACGCCGGGCTCCCTCGGCTGCCACGCGCGAAGGATCACTGGCGCCCGCCCGTTGAGCTCGGGCAGTGGCCACACCGGCGGGCCAGCGACACGAAGCTTCGGGGCCGGCCGCTTCTTCACGAAGCGCGGCGGATCGAGCGCGAGCGAAATAGGATCGAATGCGAGCATCGGGTTCTCCTCTCGTTCAGAATGGGACTTCGTCCTCGACGACACGGCCCACGAGGTTGTCGCGAGGCTTGAGGCGCGCGATCAAGCGCAGCTCTTCGTCGAGCGAGTGACTCGGCGAGGTCAGTCGGATCGCGACCTCGACGGAATCGCGGTTGTACGTGAGGCCAGGATCGTGTCCCTGGCCGTACTGGCCCTTCCAGTAGCCTTTGAATCGGCGCCACGTCTGAAAATGGCGTGTGACCGTTCCGTACAGGTGATGAGCGCTGCTGCCGACGTAGACGATCTCGCGCGTGTCGGCATCTCGGATGACATAGACGCCGCCTTTGCCCTTGAGCGCTCGGACCCACTCGGGATACGGCTCGCCCCTGGCACCGACCGGGCGATAGACGAGCGACGCATTCCGCGCGACGAGCGCGTTCGGATCGGCGACTGTCTCCCACGTGCGCATGAGCGGAGCCGGATCGATCCGGTCGTTGGGTCCGCCGAGCCAGAGCTCGAAGTGCAGATGCTTGAGGTGCTCGGCATCGAGCGGCGACGCGCCGATCGTTCCGATCGGTTGACCCGCGCGAACTCGATCGCCCTTGGCGACCGAGAGCTTCTCGAGGTGCGCGTAGAACGTCGCCGCTTTGATCGGCGAGTGATCGATCACGACCGCGAACCCGGTCGGAATCGAAGTCGCCGACCACACGACACCATCGGTCGCCGCGAGCGCGGACAAGCCGTCCGGCATCACGAAGTGCGCCGAGCCATTCGGCGTGCTGGGCTTGAACGGATCCGACGGCGCGCGCGCGAACATGATGTCGACGCCGCCATGGCGCGGCAGGCCAGGGCGCGGTGAGTCGAAGCCATCCGAGATCGTCGGCGCTCGGCCGTTCCACCGCGGCACGGGCCACACCCAGCGGCCCGGCAACACGACCGGCGAGCTCGGCGGTGTGGCGGTATGCCGGCCACGGCGCGACCACGCGTACCACGCGAACGCGCCGGCGCCGACGATCAAGGGAAGGCGCGACATCGATCAGTCCTCCGCGCCTTGCTCGTCGCGCCCGCGCGATCGCGTGATCAGATAGAGCCCGAGTAGACCGCCGCCGACCAGCAGCGGCGTACCGAGACCCGAGAGCAAGCCCTTGCCGGTCTCGTTCACGATCTTGCCGAGACCGTGGCCGGCCTCGGCGACGAGATCGGCGGCCTTGCTCGCTGCGTGCTCGAGGTTCTCGGGCAGGTGCGTGACGCTGTCCTTGACCGAGCCGACGAACATGTCCCACTTGCTCGGCGACTCGTCGCCGATCGCGACCTGGATGGCCACATCGAACGACGTCCGCCAGAACTCGTTGTTCTTCGGGTAGACGTCGTCGGGCTTACCGCTCTTGACGAGCTGATCGACGTCGGCGATCGCCGCGTGCCACTTGTCGACCGCGGTCTTGTAGCCGAGCACCTGCTTGGCGTTCGCGAGCTGCGTCGTCCAATACGTCGCGAGCTGCAACACGTCGGCGTTCGTCGATCGCGGGATGGTCATGTCGCTGCCGCCCATCCCGGCGGGAGGCGGCAGCTTGTCGGCGCCGCGCTTGTCCGCGAGGAACTTGCGCTGCGCGTTCCACATGTCGTCGTACGTCTTGATCCCGTCGAAGCGCGCGATCGCGCCATCGGGGGCCGGTCCGGCGTTACGGAGCTCGGCATCGCCGAGATGATCGGCGAGCACGCCCCACAGATCCGGTACGGGCATCTCGTCGAGGTAGCCGCAGACGATCGCGACGGCCGCCCAGAACTCGCGGTTCTTCGCGTAGGTCGCGTGGTGCGGCGCGATCGATGCGCGCTGCGCGTCGTCGCGCACGTGATCCCAGCGTCGACCGAGCTCGCTCGATCGAAACCGCGCCTGCAGGCTCGGATCGATCACCGACGCGATCGTGATGACGTCGCCGTTGGTGGTATTCGGCCAGGCCGTGCCGTCGGTCTCGGTCAGCCCGCGCACTTCTTCGGCGCGCTCGCGCAGCGCGGCGAGTCCTTCGGTCCAACTGCGAAATTGAATGGTCATGGCTTCATCTCCACGGAAAAAAGATCGGGGGTCGGGGTCGCGCGCGAGGTTGCGCGACCGCTACGGGTTGGTTGCTGCTACTTCGTTACTGCTGCGGATCCGGGCAGTCCCACGCCGGGAAGTACCCGCGCGGAACGATGATCGCGATCACCCGCGGCTCGGTCGCCGGAGGCGTCGCCGTCGAGCTCGCGCTCGTGGCCGAGCTGGGGCTCGTGGTCGCAGCCGGAGTCGCGGCCGGAGCGGCCTGCTTGTACGCAGGCGCGGTGCCCCCGAACCACGACGTCAGACCCGACC
>DATJXL010000382.1:0-6222 GCA_035500135.1 Kofleriaceae bacterium | reverse complement strand
CACGACGCCGGGCTCGAACGGCGAGAACGGCAGCGTGTCCCAGACCGGACTGCGCACGAACGGGTTCGGGCCGAGCTCGACGATGGCGCGTTCGTCGAGGGCGGCGACCGCGGCCGGCGGGGGCGGGTGCTCGATCTCGATCGAGACGTACGGCGCCGAGTAGTCCACATCGTCAGTGATCTCGACGAGCTCGACGTCATGAAGGACCTCGATCCCGTCGCCGAGGTCGCACGGGAACAGGTCGCGCATCGACAGCTCGGCGAGGCGGGTCTCGAGGGCCGATTCGGTTGGCAGGTGCATCTCTGACCGGAGGAGCCGCGCCGACTCGTCCGGTCGCACGAAATCGCCGCGACCCGCGGCGCATCCTACGCGGCCGAGTCGGCGCCCGTGCGGTAGCGCTCGCCGCGGTGGTGGCGGTAGATGTCGCGCGCGAACGCACCGGCGCGGGTGCCGCGCATCGCGGTGATGAGGTCGCGCGTGTCGGGCTGGAGGTCGTCGAGCGCGGGCAGGGCCGCGCCGTAACCGTCGTCGCGGCCGATCAGCACCAGCGGGGCGAACAGCGCGGCGAACGTCAGATCGGCGGCGGTGAACACGTCGCCGCACAGGTGGCGCTGCCCGGCGAGCGTGTGCTCGATGCGCGCGATCCATTCGCTGACGCGCTCGAACGATCGCCGGTAGCCGTCCTCGGTCACGTTCAACGCGCGGCGGATCATGCGCGCGCCGAGCGGTGCGACCATCCGGAACGCCAGCGCCTGCACGCGTCCGACGTTGTCGTCGGCAAGCCGCTTCATCACGAGCGAACCGCGCAGTACGTGCCAGTACGCGATCCGCCGGGAATGCGGCCCGAAGTCGCGTCCGAGCTCCTCGACCATGTCGATCACCGCCCGATCGGGAAACAGCGGCCCGTCACCGGCGCCGACCTGCCGCGACGCC
This sequence comes from Kofleriaceae bacterium, assembly GCA_035500135.1. Lineage (GTDB taxonomy): Bacteria > Myxococcota_A > Polyangia > Haliangiales > Haliangiaceae > JABFXX01. The sequence continues at coordinate 5,289 of DATJXL010000382.1, read as the reverse complement.
CACAGCGCGATGTCCGTCGAGTCGGTCAGCACCTCGCGATCCGCTGTGACGAGCACGGGTGTCGACCACCGCGACGACACCGAGTCGGCGCGCCCGCCGTGTCCGCGCGTCGCGGCCATCGCACCGAGCTGCGAGAACCCCGGCATGAACCGGTGCTCCTCGTACGAGATGCCGCAGTAATCGAGCGCCCACCGCGCCTTCTCGTTGTAGTGCGAGAACACCAGCGTGACGAGGCGGTGGCGTCGCGACATGGCGGCGACCGTGGCACAATCGACTCGCGATGTCAGCCCGGTGCGGGCAGCTTGCAGGCATGCTCGTCGTCGCGGCCGGATGCCGCGTGGCGAGCATCGACTACACCGGAAAGCAGTGTCCGTGCCCGTCGGGTTATTCCTGCGATCAGGCGTCGGCCACGTGCGTGCGCGGCGACGCGAGCGGTGCGATGCCATGCCCGGCGAACGGCTTCTTCTGCGATGGCTTCGAGTCCGGCGACGTGTCGCGATGGAGCACGACCGACCTGTCGCCGGGCGTCGCGCTCACCACCGAGACCACGACCGTGCATTCCGGGCAGTTCGCGCTCGACGCGAACGTCCAGGCGATGACCACGAGCGGCGCGATCGCCGCGGCCGTCGAACAGTTCCCACTGCTGGCGACCGGGATGTTCGCGGCGCGCGCGTGGGTCTACCTCCCGCAGCCGCTGATCAACTTCGACTCCGTGATGACGATGGCCCAGGGCCCGCACGTGCTGACGGTCGACGGCGACAACACCGGCTACTGGACGGTCACCGAGCACGCGCCGAGCGTCAACCCGCCCGATCACCACAGCACGACGCTGTCGGTCACGAACACGTGGACGTGCGTCGAGATCGATTACGAGTTTGCCGACGCGGGCGGCGCCGCGGTGATCAGCTTGTACATCGCCAACTCGGTCGTGCTCGCGGTTGCCGCCGGCGACCCCGACGCCTCGTTCGACGAAGCCCGCGTCGGGGTCTCGCGCGCGGACATGGCTGGCGACGTCGCGATCGTCGACGACGTCGTCCTCGCGACCCAGCACGTGGGCTGCGAGTGATGGGGCGCTGGCGCCGCAGGAGCTCGTGCGCTGCAGGTCGGCGTGGATCGTCCCGTTGACCGCGATCGTCACCGTCCAGGATCTTCACAAGCGGTTCGGAAATCGCCGTGTGCTCGCGGGCGTGTCGTTCGCGGTGCACGAGCGCGACCGGATCGGCTTGATCGGCGCGAACGGCGCCGGCAAGTCGACGCTGCTCAAGATGATGGTCGACCCCACGCTCCAGCCAGACGAGGGCATGATCACGTGGCAGCGCGGGCTGGCGCTCGAGTACGTCGCTCAGGAACCGCGGCTCGACGCGGCCGCGACGGTCGGCTCGACGCTCGCGCGCGAGGGTGTACCGGATCACGAGGTCCACACGGTGGCGGCGGCGCTGCGGCTTCCACCGGATATCGCGGAGGTCGGGCGGCTCTCGATCGGCGAGCGCCGCCGCGTCGCGCTCGCGCGTGCGCTGCTCGGCAAGCCGGAGATGCTCGCGCTCGACGAGCCGACCAACCACCTCGACGCGCGCACGATCGAGTGGCTGGAGAACCGCCTCGCTGCATGGCAAGGCGCGCTGATCGTGGTCACGCACGATCGCTACTTTCTCGATCGGGTCGCGACCCGGATCGTCGAGATCGATCGCGGCAAAGCCTACGCGTACGAGGGCGACTACGAGGCGTTCTTGCTCGCGCAGGCCGAGCGGCTCGCGGTCGAGGCAGAGGTCGAGCACCAGCGCGCCTCGTTCGTGCGCCGCGAGATCGAATGGATCCGCCGCCGTCCGAAGGCGCGCACGACCAAGGCCAAGGCGCGCATCGATCGCTTCGACGCCGCGGTCGCCGCGCAGCCGACCGGCGACGAAACGCGCGGGCCGGTGATGACCCTGCAGTTGCCGAGCGGGCCGCGGCTCGGCGGCACGATCGTCGAGCTCGATCGCCTCGCGCGCTCGCTCGGTGGCAAGCTGCTGTTTCGCGACCTCACGCTCGTGATGAAGCCCGGCGACCGGATCGGGATCGTTGGCCCGAACGGAGCCGGCAAGACGACGCTGGTCAAGACGCTGCTCGGGCTCGAGCCGCCCGATGCTGGCACCGTCGTCCTCGGCGTCAACACCCGCCCGGCGTACCTCGAGCAAGGCCGCAGCGAGCTGCGCGACGAGCTGACCGTGCTCGAAGAGGTCGGCGACGGCTACGATCACGTCGACCTGCCGAGCGGCCGCGTCCACGTGCGGGGCTTCCTGCGCATGCTCGCGTTTCCCGACAGCGTCGCCGACACGACGATCGGCAAGCTGTCGGGCGGCGAGCGCAATCGCGTCCAGCTCGCTCGCCTGCTCCGGCGCGGCGGAAATCTGCTCGTGCTCGACGAGCCGACCAACGATCTCGATCTGCCGACGCTCGGCGCGCTCGAGCAGGGGCTGACGACGTTCGCGGGCTGCGCGCTGATCGTCTCGCACGATCGCTGGTTTCTCGATCGCGTCGCCACCGCGATCCTCGCGTTCGAAGGCGATGGCGTGGTCACGTTCTACGAGGGCAGCTACAGCTTCTATGCCGAGCGGCGCGCCGCGCTCGCGCGCGAGACGTCGATGCCGGCGGCGTCCGCCGTGCCGCGCGAGCCCGAGCCCAAGCGCGAGCGCGCCCGCAAGCTCACGTTCAAGGAGAAGCACGAGCTCGCGGGCATCGAGGAGACGATCGTCGCCGCCGAGCGCGAGGTCGCGACGCTCGAGGCCACGCTGTCGGACCCGGCCGTGTTCAAGGAGCGCTCGACCGAGGTCCCCGAGCTGGTCGCGAAGCTCGAACGCGCACGCACGGAGGTCGAGCGCCTGTTCGCGCGCTGGCAGGAGCTGGAGGCGATCCCGAAATAGGCTCGGCCCGCGACCGCTACGTCTACGTGCCGCCGGTGGTCGAATACAGGGTCGCGACCTCTGCAGCGGTCAGCGCGCGGTCGTAGATGCGGATGTCGTCGTAGTAGCCGCTGAACGACGTCTGATTGGACAGCCCGTCCCCGACCTGGAACGTCGTGGCGGTGGATGTCGTGTGGCTCGCGATCGTGCCCTGGAAGGTCAACGTTTGCTCGACGCCATCGAGATAGCCGTGAAGCCGGCCGACGTTTCCCACGCCGGTACCATCGAAGACCATCGTGTAGAGGTGCCAGTTCGTGTCGGTCAGCACGATGTAGCCGTCGTCGTCGCTGGTGTCCGATCCGATCGAGAAGTAGACGTTTCCGTCGTCCCACGGCGCGATGCTGATCCGCGTGTTGCTCGTGCCGCCGTTGTCCTGACCGATCGCTCCTTCGAGCGACGATCGCTTGTTCCAGTACGAGAGCGTCAATGCGGTTTGACCGAGCACGTCCGTCGGGGTCGCGACGTGGCTGTTGTTCTCGGTACCGTCCGCGGGCAGCAGCAGCGCGTTGCCCAGCTTGCCGGCGACGAAGGTCGCCGTCCCCGGATCGCGCGTCAGGTTTGCACCACCTGCCGAATCCGCCATCATCGTCGCGCCGGGCGCCTCGTCCAGCTTCCACCAGTGGATCAGCCCGGCGATCATCGACGCGTCACCACCGCGACCACCGCTCGCATCGCCGCGGTTCAGGTCGTCGAACCGGATCCGCCCGCAGCCGTCCGCCAGGACCACGAGCACGGCAAACGCCCCTCGCACACTCCGAGTCTACTAGAAGCGACCGCTCCACGACACGGCCGCGCCGTGCGGCGTCGGCGCGACGAGCACCGACGACTGCTCGCTGCGCGAGCCGTGCCAGTACAGCGCGCCGCCCGTGACGACCGCGACCGCACCGAGGCCGTAGAGCCACCACTGCACGGTGGCATCGGTGCGCGCGTACGCGTCGATATAGGACACGTCGCTCCACACGCAGCCGTTCGTGCACGCGCCCGAGACCTGGTTCGAGAGCGACGAGCTCTTGTAGCCGAAGAATGCGCCGGTGACGATCATCGCGACGCCGAGGCCGGCCGCGCCGATCCCGGCATAGCGCTCGAGGTGATGGTCATTCGAGTCCGTGGTCGTGGAAGCCGGCGCGACGACCGCCGTGGTCGTCGTGACCGGAGGCGACGTCAGCGGCGTCGCGAGCGCGGGCCCGGTCGGCACGACCGGCGGCGGAACCGTCGTGGTCGCTCTGGATCCTCCGAGATCGCCGAGCCGCTGGACGGCAAGCGACGCGAGCTTGCCGTACGGATCGAGCTTCAAGTACTGGTCGTAGCCGTCACGCGCCGCGTCGGAGTCGCCCAGCAAGCGCGCGCACTCGGCCGCGTTGAACAAGAATGCCGGCTTGTGGCTGAGCTCGAACCCCGCGAGGAATTCGGCACGCGCCTCGGCGAACTGACCGCCCGCGTAGAGGGTCTGCCCGCGCTGGTAGTGCGCCTTCGCGGCATCGGCGACATGATCGCCGTTGTCGGCAAACGCATTCGAGCTCAGGCACACAACGACGAACACGAGGACTGCGGATCTCATCGAATTCTCCCTCACTCCGAAAACGGGTCGGCGATCACGGCATCGTCCTTGCGCTTCGCCTTCTTGCTCGGCGGAGCCGTCGGTGTCGTCACCGCCGCGGACGGCTTCGTCGCGCCGGTCGTGATCGGCGGGCTGGGCGCCGGCGGCGCCGGCGCGGGATCGGGCGCGATCGGCGGCGCCGGGGGCGATGGCGGCGGTGGCGGCAGCTCGTGCGCGACCACGCGCTCGGGCGCGCTCGTCGTCGGGGCAGATGCGGTCGGCACGGGCGGCGGCGTCGGCGCGTGATCGGTCCGGTTCGCGGTGCTGGTGTGGCTCGACGTCGCGTACACGACGAGCACGATGATCGCGACGAGCGCGGCTGCGGCCCCCGCGATGCCCGCGATCCACCGCCGATTCCAGCGCGGCGCGAACAAGCCCGCGGGCGGCTCGACCTCGTCGAACGAGTCGAGCGCGGGTGCGACCGGCGCAGGCTCCGCGACGACGACCGGCACGACTGGCACGACCGGCACGACCGGCACGACCGGCACGGCGGGCGCTTCGATCCCGATCGGCGTCGGGGGAGTCACCGTGGTGACGATCGGCGTCGGGGCGATCGGCAGCGCGGCGATCGGCATCGCGGCGATCGGCGGCGGGGTGATCGGCAGCGGGTTGATCGGCGGCGGCGTGATCGGCGTCGGGGTGATCGGCGTCGGAGCGAGCAAGCGCTCGACGATCTCCGGCGCGCGAGGGCGCACCGAGCCGCTCGGATCGAGGCACTGCGCGAGCAGCCGGTGCAGCTCGGCCGGGATGCTC
>DATJXL010000381.1:0-39175 GCA_035500135.1 Kofleriaceae bacterium | reverse complement strand
GCGACCGGTCAGCCGTATCGCGGCCGCGCGGCCAAGCCGTTGCCCGTGGTCGGCGTGACCGACGTCGTGTCGATCGCGGCCGGCCAGAACGAGACGTGGGCGGTGACCCGCGACGGCCGCGCGTGGCAGTGGGGCGGCGGCCGCACCGGTTGGGCCGTGCCGATCGACGGCGCGCACGATCTCGCCTCGGTCGCGATCGGCCCGAGCTCGATCGACGTGCCGTGCTTCGTGCGCAAGACCGGCGGCGTGTCGTGCCTGTCGTATCGCACCCGCGAGCCGGTCGACATCGGCATCAAGACCGTCACGGCGCTAGAGAGCGACGATGACTACCTCGCGCACCTCGCCGACGGCAGCATGCGGTACTGGCCGAACATCGCGATCGGCGAGCCCGGATTCGAGCCGACGGTGGTTCCCGCGATCCCCGGCGCGGTCGAGGTCACCGGCCACCTCGCGATGATCTGCACGCGCGATGCGGACGGCCGCGTCGCGTGCGGTGATCCGAGCTGCGTCGGGGACAGGACCGGCCACTGGAAGTGTGGCGCGCCGAAGCTCGCGGCGATCTCGATCCCGCCGGCGCGCGAGCTCGCGGTCCATCACTCCACCGCGTGTGCGCGGTTCGAGACCGGCGAGATCTGGTGCTGGGGCCGCAACGACATGGGCGAGCTCGGGCGCGGCACGGCCGACGACAAGGTCTCGCCGCCCGGTCCGGTGCTGGGCGTCGCTCGCGCGACCGGGCTGCGCGCCACCGAGCCCGGCTTCTGCGCGTCGGTCGCCGACGGCAGCCTGACGTGCTGGGGCACGCGCGAATTCGACAAGAAGCCGGTGCAGGTGCTGCCGCCGGCCAGCATCGACGGACCGTGGGTCGGCGGCAGCGACGGTTGCACGATCCGACGCGACGGCCTCGCCGCGTGCTGGGGCGACAACCGCGACGGCCGCCTCGGCGACGGCTCGATCCCCGGCCTCGACTCGCCAGCCGCGGTTCCCGGGTTACAGTGATCGTAGCCGATGCTGATCGACTTCCTGTTCGAGCTCCGCAAGCGCAAGCTCGGCGTGTCGACGCACGAGTGGCGCGCGCTGATGGAGGCGATGGCGCTCGGTCTGCACGAGTCGTCGCTCGACGGCTTCTATCACCTGTGCCGCGCGCTGTGCGTGAAGGACATCGCGCACTACGACGCGTACGACGAGGCCTTCCTCGCGTACTTCAAGGACGTCCACACCGACGCGCTCGCGCTCACGAAGGAGCTGCAGGACTGGCTCGCGAATCCGCGCGCGCTCGAAGGCCTCACCGAGGAGCAGCGCGAGGCGCTGCGCGCGCTCGATCTCGAGCAGCTGCGCGCGCTGTTCGAACAGCGGCTGCGAGAGCAGAAGGAGCGCCACGACGGCGGCAACCGCTGGATCGGCACCGGCGGCACGTCGCCGTTCGGCACCGGCGGCAAGAACCCGACCGCGATGCGCGTCGGCGGTGGCGGCGGCCGCAGCGCGATGGCGGTCGCCGACGAGCGGCGGTTTCGCGAGTATCGCCGCGACGTCGTGCTCGACGTGCGCCAGATCGACGTCGCGCTGCGCGGCCTGCGCAAGCTCGGCCGCGAAGGCGCACAGGACGAGCTCGATCTCGACGAGACCGTCGACGAGACCTGCCGCAACGCGGGCGAGCTCGAGATCGTGTTTCGCCCGCCGCGCCGCAACCGCGTCAAGGTCCTGCTGCTGATGGACGTCGGCGGCTCGATGGATCCGCACGCCGACCTGATGTCGCGGCTGTTCACCGCGGCGTCGCGCTCGGGTCGGTTCGCGAAGTTCCGCAGCTTCTACTTTCACAACTGCGTGTACAGCTCGGTCTACGAGGACGCGCTGTTCCGCAAAGCGGTGCCGGTCGCCGATCTGCTCGCGACCAGCGATCGCGACGAGAAGCTCGTCGTGGTCGGCGACGCGCTGATGCACCCGGCCGAGCTGCTCGATGCAGGCGGCGCGCTGTACTGGTCGTCGCAGACCCGCGCTTCGGGCCTCGAGTGGCTGCGCCGGCTCGCCCATCACTTCCGCAGCGCCGCGTGGCTCAACCCCGAGCCCGATCGCTACTGGGCCGGCACGACGATCGAGGTGATCGCGAGCGTGCTCGCGATGTGGCCGCTCACGCTCGACGGCCTCGCCGCCGCGGTGCGCTACCTCGTGCGCGGCGGCGAAAAGCCGCGCGTCGGTGATCCCTCGAAGTGGATCAAGTCGTTCGCCGGCTGAACGGCGGGTCAGTTACGCTTCGACCAGTCGGGCTCGGGATCGCCCGAGGCGCTGCCGGTTGCCGGCGGCGGCGTGCTGGGAGTGTCGGGCTTGGTCTCGGGTTTCGTGTCGGGTTTCGTGTCGGGCTTGGTGTCCGGCTTCGGCTGATCGCCGGTGTCCGAGCCGCTGCCATTTCCTGCCGCGGCCGAGCCCGAGCCCGATCCCGAGTCCGATCCCGATCCCGATCCCGATCCCGTCGCCGCCGTGCTCGCACTTCCCGATCCGGTCGGCGGATGCGCGGTGACGGGGTTGCTCACGACCACCGGCGCGACGACGAGCTTTGCATCGGCGGTGCCGGTGACCTGCGCGTCGTCCTCGGTCTCGGTCGACGCATCGAACACGACGTCGGCCTGGCGATAACCCGGCTTGCGCAGCGTGACCTTCAACTTCGGCTTGGCCGCCTGCGCCGCGGTCAAGCGAATGTCGGCCGGCGTCGCCTTCGCGGTGCCGAGCGAGTCGATCCACACCTGCGCACCGGGCGGCTCGCTCGTCACGGTCAAGATGTGCGGCTTCGGATCGAGCTTCGCGGTGACCTTGTCGCCCGCCTTCACGTCGAGCTCCTTCGCGAGGAAGCCGGCGGCGCGCACGCGCACCTTGTACGGCTTGTCCTTCTCGAGCTTCGCGGTGAACGGCGCCTTGCCGGTCTGGTCCGCGCCTTCGACCTCGACGGTCGCGTTCGCAACGCTCGCGGTGATCACGGTATCGACCGTGGGCCCTGCCGGCGGCGGCGGTTGCTTCACCTCGGCCGAGCCGGTGCCGGGGTTCGTCGCCACCTTCGCGCTGCCGCTGTTGTCGGGCGGGGGCGGCGGTGGCTGCGGCTTGGTCGCGTTGGTGCTTTGCGCGACTTCCTTGGTGCTGTCCTCCATGCCCGGGCGCAGCACGAAGAACCACACCGCCGCGATCGCGCCCGCGACGACCACGAGCGCGGCGATCACGATCGGCGCGATGCTGGGCCGCTTCGGCGCGTGCGGCCGCGACGGCTCGGTCGCCGCCGCGACCGGCCGCGGGATCGCGACCTTCTCGGTCGGCTCGACCTTCGAGCCCGCGGTCACCGCCTTCGCCGGCTCCATGCCGAGGATCGTGCGCGGCGCGTCGCCGGCCTGATCGTGGCTGGTGAACGCGGGCTCGGTGCGCGGCGACGGCGACGTATCGAGCATCTTCGCGCCGGGTCGCGCGGGCTCGGTCGCGCCGCGCAGGTCGCGCTCCGGCGTCGGCGGGCTGGGCAGCCCCGGCGCCGAGTCGCGATCGGGCACGGTCTTGCCGCGGTCGTCGAGGCTCGGCGGCGGCGGCTCGGCGAGCGGCGTCTCGAGCCGGCTGTGCTGGCGGCGCGCCGCGAGCTCGTCCATCGGCATCACGGTCGTCGCGGTCTTGAGGTCGATGCCGGCCTGCGCCGACTGTGCGGCGAGCTCCTCGAGCGACCGCACCTTGGTCGCCTCCTGGAACGCGTTCTCGTCGAACTCGTCCGCGTCGGAGTGGAACGGCATCGGCTTGGGCAGCGGCGTCTGCTCGGAGTCGCGCGCGGCGCGGCCGCTGGGCCCGAGGCCGAGCGCGTCTTGCACCGGCGCCGGCGCGACGCGCGTCGGCGTATCGGTGAACAGCGGCGGCTTGGTGGTCTCGGTGTGACCCGAGCGCTGCGGCGCCTGCTTCGCCTTCTCGGCGAGGATCTTCTCGAGCACCTGCTGGCTGCCGTCGTTGAGCCGATCGAACCGCACGCCCATGCCCGGCGCGATCGCCGGCCGGCTCGGATCGTTCTCGCGCGTCCACACCACCGTGCCTTCACCCGAGATCAGCGGCGACGCGTCGCGCAGCTGAAACTCGAACTTCATTTGCGTGCCGACCGCGAGCGGCTCCTTCGTGCGAATGAAGATGCCACCCTGACTGACGTCGACCGCGTACCGCTCGATGAACTGCTCGAGGGTCTCGCTCTTGAACTTGATCTTGAGCGTGACCGGCGTGCGCTTACCCTGTCGGGTGTTTGGATCGGCCAAGGCGTTCTCCCGCCTCGATATTACACAGATCGGGTAAGGTGCGCTCGTGTCTGTTCTCGCGAAGTCGATCCGCCGCGTTCTTGTTGCCAACCGCGGCGAGATCGCTGTCCGTGTCATGCGTACGTGTAAGGAACGCGGCTTCGAGACGGTCGCGGTCTACAGCGATGTCGACCGCCTCGCGCCGCACGTGCAGGCCGCCGACTTCGCGATCGCGATCGGCCCCGCGCCGGCCGCGCAGAGCTACCTCGTGATCGACAAGATTCTCGACGCATGCCGTCGCGCCGGGGCGGATACGGTGCATCCGGGTTACGGGTTTCTGTCGGAGAACGAAGACTTCGCCGACGCGTGCGCGGCCGCCGGCATCACCTTCGTCGGCCCGAGCTCGGACGCGATGCGCAAGATGGGGAGCAAGACCGAGGCGCGCAAGACCGTCGCGGCCGCTGGCACGCCGGTCGTGCCAGGCGACAACGGCCCGGGCGGAGGCGGCTTCCCGAACGCAGACGATGCGCTCGCCGCGGCGCACAAGATCGGCTTCCCGGTCCTGATCAAGGCGTCCGCAGGTGGTGGTGGCAAAGGCATGCGGCTCGTGTCAGACGCCAAGTCGTTCGCAGCCGCGTTCGACGGCGCGCGCCGCGAAGCGGAAGGCGCGTTCGGCGACGGCACGATCTATCTCGAGAAGGCGATCGAGCGGCCGCGGCACATCGAGATCCAGGTGTTCGGGGACACCCACGGCAACCTGGTGCACCTCGGCGAACGAGACTGCTCGATCCAGCGCCGCCACCAGAAGGTGATCGAGGAGTCGCCGTCGCCGGTCGTGACGCCCGAGCTGCGCGCGAAGATGGGCGCGGCGGCGGTCGCGGCCGCGCGTGCGGTCAAGTACGTCGGCGCCGGCACGTGCGAGTTCTTGTTAGGAGCCGACGGCGGCTTCTACTTCCTCGAGATGAACACGCGACTGCAGGTCGAGCACCCGGTGACCGAGATGATCTACGGGCTCGATCTGGTGTCGTGGCAGCTCGACGTCGCCGAGGGCAAGCCGCTACCGCTGGCGCAGCACGAGCTCGACGCGCGCCGCCGCGGCTGGGCGATCGAGTGCCGCATCTACGCCGAGGACCCCGTGAAGTTCCTGCCGTCGCCGGGCCGCATCACGCACCTGCGCGTGCCCGATGGCCCGTACGTGCGCGACGACAGCGGCTGTTACGAAGGCGCCGAGATCCCCGTGCACTACGATCCGATGATCTCCAAGCTCGTCGTGTGGGGCGAGGATCGCGCGCGAGCGCTCGCGCGCATGCGGCGCGCGCTCGACGAGTATCAGGTGCGCGGCATCGAGACGAACCTGCCGTTCCACCGCCGGTGCGTGCGTCACCCCGCGTTCGCGGCCGGCGACTTCGACACCGGTTTCATCGGTCGCAATGCCGACGCGCTGCATCCACGCGCCGAAGCCGACGAGCTGGTCGCCGCGATCGCGGCCGCCGCGATCGAAGCGCACACGGTCGCGCACCACGACGCACCGGCCGCCGCGCCGAACGGCGCGCGCACGACGGTCGAGCCGTCGGCGTGGCGGCGCGGCCTGAGATGAACCGGCCGCACCGATCTCGACCGTGGCGAGCTCGCGCTCCGAGCTCGCTCACAGCTTCGAGCCGGCCGCGGCCGGGATGACGTGGAGGTCGCCGCTCCACGTCGAGACGACCACGATCACGCGCCCGTCATCTTCGACCGCGAACCCGTCGGTGGTGTTGCCTGCGGCCAGGCGTGCGATGTGCTCGACCTTGCCAGGCGGATCGAGCGACAGCCGCCACACGTCGGGTGCGGCGTCGCCGGACGAGTACGCGATCCACTTGCCGTTCGGAGACAGCACCGCGTTCGCGATCGATTCCGGCGCCGGCGGCCCGGCGTGCTCGGCGCCGGTCACTGTATCGATCCACAGCATCCGTTCGGTGGTGCCGGCGAGGATGCGATGGTCGTGCGCACCGTACAGCGTGCGGCCGACGGTGGCGAGGCGACGCAGCGGTCCGCCATCGGCCGCGACGATGTGGATCGAGCTCGCGTCGGCGCCTTCCTTGCGCACGAACACGAGGTGGTGGTCGTCGGCCCAGAACGGAGTCGCGTCGCGCGGGTCGTCGGTGACTTCCTGGACCGGGTGGTCGACGCTCACGCCGACCACGCGGATGCCCGGGTGCGGTCCGCCCACGTAGTATGCGACGCGCGTGCCGTCAGGGCTGAACGACGGCTCGTAGATCGGTCCATCGCTCGGGTTGGTCAGCTGGAGCACGCGTCCGTCGGGCAGGCGCGCGAGCAAGACGAGCGTGTCGCGTCGCTCGCGCGTCCACGCGATCGCGCCGTGCGGCCCGAGCGTGATCTGATCCACGCTCGGATCGTCCACCACGACGCGCTCGAGGTTCGCGGCTTCGACGGCCTTGGATCGCCACTCGCAGTCGGAGAACGCGAGCACGCCGCCGTCGGGTGCGATCGCGATCCCGCCGTACGCGTCGACGCCCGGCGCGACGAGCTCGTCGGCCGTGCCGCCGAGGTCGCGGCGGCGGATCCCGTCGTGGGTCGCGTAGTAGATGTTGCGGCCATCGGCGCCGAACGCCGGGCGCGAGAAGATCGTCGGCACGTGCGGGCAGTCGAGGCGGCCGCCCGGCAGCTCGAGGAAGCACAGCTCGGCGACGTCGTTTGCGGTGAAAACCGCCGCGAGGCGATCGCCGGCGGGCGAGGCCGTGATCGGACCGAACTTGCCGGTCGTGATGCTCGCTACCGAGACGTCGCGGCCGTTCTGCCAGGACCGGATCTCGTTCTGCGTGTGCGGGACGTAGTAGATCGTGTCGCCCACCGCCGCGGCGTCTTGCGCGTAGACGTCGACGATCGGTCGGCTCTTGCCGGTCGCGAGATCGATCGCCGCGATCACGTTGTGTTCGCCGATGCCCTGGTCCTGCTCGAGGTAGATGACCTCGCCTGGCGTGCGGCCGCGGCTCGCGCGCCACTCCCACGTCGGCATTGCGGTCAGGTGTCGGTTCGCGCCGCCCGCGAGCGGCAGCTCGTAGAGGTCGACGGCTTCGCTCTCGGTGAGATCGTAGACGATCGTGCCGGCTGCCGTCACGGTCGGCGTGTACGCGCACGCATCCTTGCCATACGAGGTCAGCGTGCGCGCGGCGCCGAGCTCGAGGCGCGGGGGTCCGGGCGGCGAGGGCGGCGAAGCGGGCGTCGGCGGCGGTGTCGGGCTGCGCGCGAGCGCGAGCGCGGCGACTCCGCCGAGCGCGAACACGAGCCCGCCCGCAGCCGCGAAGCGGCGGATGCGCCGCGCGGGCGTGAGGGCCGCGAGCAGCTCGTCCATCGACGCGAACCGCTGCGCCGGATCGATCGCGAGCCCGCGTTCGAGCGCGCGAGCCACGCGCGTGGGCATGCGCGCGGCACGGGGCATCGCCTTGCGGGGCCGCTCGGGCGCGACCTTCGTCGTGGTGTCGAGCGACGATGGAACGTCGTACGGCAGCTGACCGGCGAGCGCCTGCCACAGCGCGACGCAGAACGAGAACTGGTCGCTCGCCGCGGTCGCCGTGCCTTCGAACTGCTCGGGCGCCATGAACGCCGGGGTCCCGGCGATCTCGCCGTGCTCGCCGGCCGTGCGCGCGAGGCCGAAATCGCTGACGCGCACGACGCCCATGCGATCGATCAGCACGTTGCTCGGCTTGAAGTCGCAGTGTACGAGCCCGGCCGCGTGCGCGGCCGCGAGGCCGCGGCCGGCCTGCACGAACGCGGAGATGATCGCGCGCGGGCCGGGGTGCGCGTCGCGCTGCCACCTGTCGATCGAGTCGCCGTCGATCAGTTGCATGACGAGGAACACGGTGTCGTCCGTGCTGCCGACGTCGTAGACCGACACCACGTGCGGGTGCTCGAGCTTGGCGAGCGCCTGCGCTTCGCGCAGCAAACGCGCGCGATCGCCGTGGTCGTCGCGCAGCACCTTGATCGCGACCTGGCGGCCTAGCTCGGGATCGTCGGCGACGTAGACCTCGCCCATGCCGCCGCGGCCGAGAAAGCGCACCAGCGTGTAGCGCCCGAGCTTTTGCGCGATCGGGCTGCGCCGCCCGCGCACGACGCGCGGGTTGCTCGAGCTGCCGGGCGATTTCGGATCGGCCTCGACCGTGTCCTGGCTCGCGATCGACTCTTCGCGAGGATCGGTCGGCTCGCTCATCCCGCGCACCTAGCATAGCCAATCGAACGTGGATCTGCGCGGTGCACGCGGGCGTTATCACGAAACCATGAAGGTCCGCGCGGCGGTGGCGGGCCAGTCGGGGGAAACCTCGCAGCACCTGCGACCGGTTACATCGCGTACAACTTCGCCGGCGCGCTGCAGTAGATCTCCGGCATTGTTTTTCGACGACGTGATCGGGTAGAAACCCTCTGGCGCACACCAGCTTGCGGCGCCACGAAGGAATCGATGGCGCAGCAGACCAAGTTCGTGTTCGTGACCGGCGGTGTGGTGTCGTCGCTCGGCAAGGGCATGGTCTCGGCGACGATCGGCGCGCTCATGGAGAATCGCGGCCTGCGGGTCGCGAACATGAAGCTCGATCCGTACATCAACGTCGATCCGGGCACGATGAACCCGACGCAGCACGGCGAGGTGTTCGTCACCGACGACGGCGCCGAGACCGATCTCGATCTCGGCCACTACGAGCGCTTCGTCTCGACCAAGATGTCGCGGCTCAACAACATCACGACCGGCCAGATCTACTCGGCCGTGATCAACAAGGAGCGCCGCGGCGAGTATCTCGGCTCGACCGTGCAGGTGATCCCGCACATCACCGACGAGATCAAGAGCCGGATCTTGCGCTGCGCCGAAGGCCTCGACGTGCTCGTCGTCGAGGTCGGCGGCACGGTCGGCGACATCGAGTCGCTGCCGTTCCTCGAGGCCGTGCGCCAGCTGCGCGTCGAGCTCGGCTCGCAGAACTCGGTGAGCGTCCACCTCACGCTCGTGCCGCACATCCGCGCGGCGGGCGAGTTCAAGACCAAGCCGACTCAGCACTCGGTGCAGAAGCTGCGCGAGATCGGCATCCAGTGCGACGTGCTGGTCGTGCGCTGCGAGCAGAAGCTCACCGACGACGCGATCCGCAAGATGGCGATGTTCTGCTCGGTCGCCGGCGACGCCGTGTTCCAGTCGGTCGACGTCGACACCGTGTACCGCATCCCGCTCATGCTCTCGGAGCAGGGCCTCGACGCGAAGCTCGCCTCGCTGCTCAACATCTGGTCGCGCGCGTCGCGGCTCGCGGCATGGGAAGAGGTCGTCGCGCGCATCACGCAGCCCAAGAAGAAGGTCGCGGTCGGGTTCATCGGCAAGTACGTGCAGCTCGTCGAGAGCTACAAGAGCTTGAACGAGGCGCTGCTGCACGGCGGCATCGCGAACGACTGTCGCGTCGAGATCAAGCACATCGACAGCGAGGATCTCGAGAAGGCGGGCGTGGCCTCGCTCGCGCCGTACGACGGCATCCTGGTCGCGCCCGGATTCGGCGCGCGCGGCACCGAAGGCAAGATCGCGGCGGTGCGCTACGCGCGCGAGCAGAAGGTGCCGTACTTCGGCATCTGCTTCGGCATGCAGATGGCGTGCATCGAGTTCGCGCGCCACGTGTGCGGCCTGACCGGCGCGAACTCGACCGAGGTCGATCCCGCGACCACGCACCCGGTCGTCGATCTCATGCCCGACCAGCGCGGCATCACCGACAAGGGCGCGACGATGCGGCTCGGCGCGTATCCGTGCACGCTCAAGGCCGGCACGCGCGCGGCCGAGGCCTACGGCACGCTCGAGATCAGCGAGCGCCATCGCCATCGCTGGGAGATCAACAACAACTACCGCGACGCGCTGGAGCGCCACGGCATGGTGCTATCGGGGCTGTCGCCCGACGGCCGGCTGGTCGAGATGATCGAGATTCCGCAGCACCCGTACTTCGTGGCGTGCCAGTTTCACCCCGAGTTCAAGTCGCGGCCGAGCGCGCCGCACCCGCTGTTCGCGCGGTTCATCCGGGCCGCGCTCGAGCATCAAGCGCAACGCAAGTAGTTTCGGGAGCAAGTCTCGTACCACTGGCCCCTTTACAGCGGGCAGGATTGGTGTCACGCTTCTTTCAAGCGTCGTACCAGCCGGCGTCCAGTCGCGACCATCAATCCCAACCAGCTGAAGTTAAAGGAGAATCCCGATGGGGATGGAGATGCGCCAGGAACTGAAGCTGTCGCAGCAGCTGGTGATGACACCGCAGCTGCAACAGGCGATCCGGCTGCTCCAGCTCTCCCGGATGGAGCTGGCCGACCTCGTGCATGAGGAGATGCTCGAGAACCCCATCCTCGACGACGAGATGGATCTCGAGAACGAGCGCGCGAGGGAGCGCGAGGAGCTCGGCGGTGACGAGTCGCAGCTTCGCCAGCTCGAGGCCACGGGCCAGACCGAGACGCCGATCGAGGGCTCGGTGCAGGACGGCGTCGCGCAGACCGAGATCAAGGGCGAGGCGAACGCGGTCAACGAGATCGACTGGGAGAACTACCTCGACAACTACACGCTCGGCCCGCCGATGCCGGCGTTCCGCGGCGACGGCGAGGAGCTGCCGTCGCTCGAGGCGACGCTGACCAAGCCGCCGAGCCTGCACGATCACCTCGCGTGGCAGCTCAAGATGACCGACCTGCCGCCCGAGCAGCTCGAGATCGGCATGACGATCCTCGGCAACATCGACGCCGACGGCTACTTCAAGGATCCGCCGCTCGAGGAGCTCGCCGCCGACCTCGAGGTCCCGGGCGAGCTGTGCGAGGCGGTGCTCGAGAAGATCCAGACGTTCGATCCGATCGGCGTCGGCGCGCGCTCGCTCGCCGAGTGCATGCTGATCCAGTGCATGGCGTGCGGTCAGGACGACGACCTGTGCGTCAAGATGATCAAGAGCCACCTCGGCAACCTCGAGAAGAAGAACTACCAGGCGATCGCGCGCGACCTGAAGCAGCCGCTCGAAGAGATCTACGAGGCTGCGAAGGTGATCATGGAGTTCGATCCGCGGCCGGGCCGGCAGTACTCGTCGGACGATCCGCACTATGTCACGCCCGACGTCTACATCCACAAGGTCGGCGACAAGTACTTCGTCGTGCCGAACGACGACGGCCTGCCGAAGCTGAAGATCTCGGGCTTCTACAAGAGCGCGATGGGCTCGGGCGCGGCGAGCAAGGACTACGTGCAGGACAAGCTGCGCTCGGCGCAGTGGCTGATCCGCTCGATCCAGCAGCGCCAGCGCACGATCATCAAGGTCACCGAGTCGATCCTGAAGTTCCAGCGCGAATTCTTCGACAAGGGCATCGCGCACTTGAAGCCGCTGATCCTCCGCGACGTCGCCGAGGACATCGGCATGCACGAGTCGACGGTGTCGCGCGTGACCACCGCGAAGTACGTCCACACGCCGCAGGGCATCTTCGAGCTCAAGTTCTTCTTCAACAGCGGCATCTCGCGCACCAACGGCGAGGACCTCGCATCGCAGGCCGTGAAGTCGAAGATCAAGGAGCTGGTCGACGGCGAGGACCCCAAGCGCCCGCACTCCGACCAGAAGATCGTCGAGCTGCTCAAGAAGAACGGCATCGACATCGCGCGCCGCACGGTCGCGAAGTACCGCGAGCAGCTGGGGATCTTGTCGAGCAGCAAGCGGAAGCAAGTCTTTTAGAGTAGACTACCGACCGTCTCCGAAAAACGCCGTCGAGGATCCGCTGATCCTCCGGCACCGCGGCGGTACAATCGATCGCGTACCAGCAAACAACCCCCTGGGAGGCGCTCGATGCAATTCGCGGTGACGTTCCGCCACATGGAACCGACCGATGCACTGAAGGCATACGCAAAAGAGAGGATGGAGCGAGTCCGCAAGTACCTGCCCGACCCGATCGCCTGTCACGTCGTCCTCAGCACGGAACGTCACAACCACCGCATCGACGTCAACTTTCAGCTTCACAACGGGCTCTCGATCGCCGGCCACGAGACCACCGAGAACATGTACAGCTCGATCGACCTGTGCATCGCGAAGATCGAGCGCCAGGTCCGCAAGTACAAGGGCAAGCTCGAAGGCATGCGCGCGCGTCCGCATAACGTGCAGGCGCTGCCGTGGTCGCACTCGATCATCGACGAGGCGTTTCACGAGCTGAACGAGAGCAATGGCAACGGCCATGCGGCGACGCCGGCGCACGCCGAGGCCAAGCCCGAGTTCACGGTCGTGAAGACCGAGAAGTTCCACGCGCACCCGATGTCGGTCGCCGAGGCGATCGTCCAGCTCAACCTGCTCCACGAGCCGTTCCTCGTGTTCCGCCACGACACCGACGGGCGAGTCGCGGTCGTTTACAAGCGCGAGGACGGGAGCTACGGCTTGATCGAGACGCCGACGTCTGCCTGAAAGCGTGCGCCGCGATCCGCCTCGGATCGCTGGATCTCGTTCGCCGTTGGTCTCGGCCGTACGTTCTTACCGTACGAGAAGACGTGGTAGGGTGACCCCACGGCTGTATGAAGATCGTCGACCTGATCAAGCGCGACATGGTCGTCCCCGCGCTCAAGGCGAACGACAAGCGCGCCATTCTCGAGGAGCTCGCCACGTTCATGGCCGAGCACCACCAGCGCATCGACCGCGCGGCGCTGTCGCGCGTGCTCATCGAGCGCGAGCAGCTCGCCTCGACGGCGATCGGGGAAGGCGTCGCGATCCCGCACGGCAAGCTCGGCGCGGTCGGGGAGATCGTCGCATGCCTCGGCCGCGCGCCACGGGGCGTCGAGTTCGACTCGATGGACGGTCAGCCGACGTTCCTGTTCTTCGTGCTGGTCGCGCCGGAGTCGTCGACCGGCGCGCACCTGAAGGCACTCGCACGGATCAGCCGCGTGTTCAAGGATCCGGAGTTCCGCCGCCGCCTGATGGCGGCCGGCGATGCCGATTCGATGTACTCCGTCGTCGCGGACGAGGACGCCAAATATTGATGCTCGCGCGTAGGCCGGTTCTCGCTCCGCCTCGCCGGCCGGCCTGCTCGCGGCGCACGGCAGAACGCGCGCGAGAAGGAGCGCCATGGCCGGGTTGACGGTCCGCGAGCTCCTCGATCAAGGCGAGCTAGCTGTCGCGACCGTTGCCGGAAACGTCGGGGTGAGCCGCGAGATCAGCGCGCCGCGCATCCAGAAGCCGGGGCTCGCACTGACCGGCTGGCCCGAGCAGCTTCATCCGGGCCGCGTGCTCGTGCTCGGCGGCACCGAGCTCGATTACTTCGCGGATCACGACGTCGCGACCGGCATCGCGACGATGCTCGCGAGCGAGCCGGCATGCCTCGTCGTGTGCCGCGGCCGCCAGCCGCCCCCGGCGCTCGTCGCCGCGTGCGGCGCGCGCGACGTCCCGCTGCTCGTCAGCCAGCTCGTCACCGCCGACTTCATCGCGGCCGTGACGGCGTGGATGGCCGACCGGCTCGCGCCGCGCGCCGAGCTGCACGGCGTCTTGATGGACGTGCTCGGCATCGGGGTGCTCGTCGTCGGCAAGAGCGGCATCGGCAAGAGCGAGACCGCGCTCGATCTCGTCGTGCGCGGCCACCGGCTCGTCGCCGACGACGTGATCGTGATCCGCTGCCTGCGCGGCCAGCTGATCGGGCGCGGCGCCGGGATCCTCGGCCACCACATGGAGATCCGCGGCCTCGGCATCATCAACGTCAAGGACCTGTTCGGCATCTCGTCGGTGCGCGAGGCGAAGAAGATCGAGCTCGTCGTCGAGCTGCACGAGTGGGACGCGAGCGTCGAGTACGACCGGCTCGGCTTCGAGGATCACGTCGAGAGGCTGCTCGACATCGCGGTGCCGAAAATCCAGCTGCCGGTGCGGCCCGGCCGCAACCTCGCGACGCTGATCGAGGTTGCCGCGCGCAACCAGCTGCTCAAGGTCCAGGGCATCCACTCGGCGCGCGCGTTTCGCGATCGGCTGCATCGCGCGATGAGCGAGGCCGAGGCCGCGGACGCGGTGGAGTGACGTGCAGATCGTGATCGTCACCGGGTTGTCGGGCGCGGGCAAGAGCACCGCGCTGCGCGCGCTCGAGGACATCGAGTTCACGTGCGTCGACAACATCCCGATCCCGCTGATCTTCGATCTCGTCGAGAACCTCGCGCACGAGGGCGACCGCGACAAGCTCGCGATCGCGATCGACGCCCGCCAGCGCCGCAATCTGTCGACGTGGACGTCCTCGCTCGGCAAGCTGCGCGGGGCCGGTCACCGCCTCGAGGTGATGTTCCTCGACGCGAGCGACGAGGTGCTGCTCCGGAGATTCTCGGAGACGCGGCGGCGCCACCCGCTGTCGGGCGACGACCTGCAGGACGGCGTGCGCCGCGACCGCGAGCTGATGGCCGAGCTCCGCGCGGGCGCGGCCGTCGTCGACACGTCGCAGCTCAACATGCACCAGCTCAAGGCGATCATCCAGGATCGCTACGGCGGCACCGGCAAGCTCGCGGTCACGTTGGTGTCGTTCGGCTTCAAGCACGGGTTGCCGCTCGAGTTCAACCTCGTGTTCGACGTCCGGTTCCTGCCGAACCCGCACTTCGAGCCCGCGCTCACGCACCTCGACGGCCGCGACCCCGAGGTCGCGAAGTTCGTGTTCGGCCCCGACGGCAGCGAGCTGGTGCGCCAGGTCGAGGGGCTCCTCCGGTTCGCCCTCCCCAAGTTCCACGAGGAGGGCAAGCTGTACGTCACGATCTGCGTCGGCTGCACGGGCGGGCGGCACCGCTCGGTCGCGGTCGTCGAGGAATTGCGCCGCAGGCTCGGCGACGAGTGGGATATCCTGGTACGTCATCGCGACGTCGAGCGAGGCGAGTGATGGTGGACGTGGCGGAGAAGGCGCTGAAGATCCAGAACGAGCTCGGCCTGCACGCGCGTGCGGCGACGAGGCTGGTGCAGCTCGCCACGAAGTTCCCGTGCGAGGTCACCGTCGCGAAGGACGGCCACGAGGTGAACGGCAAGAGCATCATGGGCGTCTTGATGCTGGTCGCGAGCAAGGGCTCGACGATCACCGTGCGCGCGAAGGGCGAGCGCGCGGCCGAAGCGGTCGCCGCGATCGCGGCGCTGGTCGATGACAAGTTCGGGGAGGATCGATAATCGCGCCTGCGGCGCGTGGGGTAAGCTCGCGAACGAGTGACCGAAGGCCGTCAGGAACAGCGCAAGACCGGGCTCGGCGTGTCGCCGGGCATCGCGTTCGGGCGCGCCTACATGATCGGGCGCGACACGCTCAAGGCGCCGCGCCACCACATCGAGGCCGACGACGTCGATACCGAGGTCGCGCGCCTGTACAAGGCGATCGCGGCCAGCGACAAGCAGCTCGCGAAGATCAAGGAGAAGCTCGCGAGCGAGAACGAGAGCGACTACCACATCATCACCGCGCACCAGATGATGCTGCACGACGAGCACCTCGTCGGCGCCGCGGTCGAGTACATCCGCGACGACAACATCAACGCGGAGTGGGCGCTGCGCCGCGCGGTCGACGACATCCGCGCGGTGTTCGATCAGATCGAGGATCCCTACCTGCGCGAGCGCCGCAGCGACGTCGAGTTCGTGTTCCAGCGCGCCCTGCGCAATCTGCTCGGCCGCGATACCGGCCCGCTGCAGCCGCCGCCCGACGCGATCGTCGTCGCGTACGACCTGTCGCCGGCGGACACCGCGTTGCTTCACAAGGCCGCGGTCGCGGGCCTCATCACCGACGCGGGCGGCAAGACGTCGCACACCGCGATCATCGCGCGCGCGCACGGGATCCCGGCGATCGTCGCGCTCGAGAACATCACCGAGCTGGTCGAGAGCGACGACCTCCTGCTGATCGACGGCGCGACCGGGCTGGTCATCATCGATCCGTCGCCGGCGACGGTCGCGCAGTACCGCGAGGAGCAACGCCGCCAGGTCGCCGCGGGCGCGCAGCTCGCGACGATGCGCGATCTGCCGGCGCGCACGCGCGACGATGCCGACGTCGAGCTGCTCGCGAACATCGACAGCGCCGACGAGCTCGACGATGCGATCGAGTACGGCGCGATGGGCGTCGGCCTGTTTCGCACCGAGTACCTGTTCATGACCGGCGAGGGCATGCCCGACGAGGATCGCCATTTCCAGTCGGCGTGCGCGGTGCTCGCGAAGCTGGCCGGCAAGCCCGCGACGATCCGCACGTTCGATCTCGGCAGCGACAAGCTCGCCAAGTTCCTGAGCGACGCCGAGCTGGTCGAGGCGAACCCGGCGCTCGGCCTGCGCTCGACGCGGCTGTGCCTGTCGGATCTCGGCCGCGAGCTGTTTCGCGCGCAGCTGCGCGGCCTGCTGCGCGCGTCGGCCGAAGGGCCGATGCAGCTGATGTTTCCGATGATCTCGGGCGTTGCCGAGCTGCGCGCGGTCAAGGCCGTCGTACAGGACGTGATGGACGAGCTGCGGCGCGACGGCGCCGCATTCGACGAGTCGATCAAGCTCGGCATCATGATCGAGATGCCGTCGGCGGCGCTCACGGCCGATCTGCTCGCCATCGAATGCGACTTCTTCTCGATCGGCACGAACGATCTCATCCAGTACACGATGGCGGTCGATCGCGTGAACGAGTACGTGTCGTACCTGTACGAGCCGCTGCATCCGTCGCTCGTGCGGCTGATCGGCGAGGTCGCGAAGGCCGCGCGCGCAGCCGGCATCCCGGTCACCGTGTGCGGCGAGATGGCGGGCGAGCCGATGATCGCGCCGGTGCTGATCGGGCTCGGCATCCGCGAGCTGTCGATGAGCGCGGTGTCGATCCCGGAGGTGAAGCAGACGATCCGGCAGATGACCGTGGCGGACGCCGAGGCGCTGGTCGCGCGCATCCGCAACCTGCCGACGACGAGCGACGTGCGCGCGATCGTCACGGATTACGCGTTCGGGCTGATGGCGCCGCGCAGATGAGGGCCTCGGGCTTCGGGCTGTGGGCGCTGGCCGGAGTCCTGATCTGTGCATCGACCGCGCACGCGGGCGATCCGCTGCGCGACTACCGCACGGTCGAGTCCGAGCACTTCATCGTCTATTACTGGGCGCCGCTCGACGATGCCGCACATCACGTCGCGGTGGCCGCGGAGAAGGCGCATCGCACGCTCGCGGTCGCGCTCGATCACGTCCCGACCGAGAAGACGCTGATCTTCCTGTCCGACGACACCGACGACGCGAACGGGTTCGCCGGCGTCTTGCCGCGCAACGCGATCCAGCTCTACGCGACCGGCCCGACCGGCTTCTCCGAGCTCGACGACTTCGACGACTGGCTGTACGGCCTGATCGCGCACGAGTACACGCACATCGTCCACCTCGACACGATGGAGGGACTGCCGACGATCTACAACCACATCTTCGGCAAGACGTGGGCGCCGAACCAGATCATGCCGCGCTGGGTGATCGAAGGCATCGCGGTGTACGAGGAGTCGAAGCGGTCGGCGGGCGGTCGCAACCGCGGCTCGTTCTTCGACCAGTACATCCGCATCGCGCGCAAGGCGCACGTCGACCTCCGGCTCGACGAGGTTTCGGGGTCGCCGCGCCAGTTCCCGCAGAGCAACGCGGTCTACGTGTACGGCTCGCATTTCCTGCAGTACGTCTTCGATCGCTTCGGCGACGACACGCTGCGCGCGATGGCGCACACGTCCGGTGCGTTCGCGCCGCCGTTCGCGATCAACCGCCAGATCGCGAAGGTGGTCGGGCGCCCGTTCACCGAGCTGTACGACGACTGGCGCGATTACCTGCGCGACAAGTACGGGATGCAGGAGATGGCGGCCGAGCGGCGCGGGCTCGTGCTCGGCCGCGCGATCACGCACACCGCCGAATCGAACCTGTTGCCGCGCTACTCCGCCGACGGAAAGTGGCTGTACTGGCTCGAGTACACCGGCTACGACCTCACGCGCGTGCGCGCGATCCCGGTCGGCCGCGACGACAACTGCGTCAATCAACTGAAGCACCGGGCGAAGTGCGGGCCGAACCCCGGCATCCGCGACATCGCACAGATCGACGCGATGGGCCCGTTCGATCTCGAGCCCGACGGCTCGTTCGTCTACGAGCAAGGCCGCGTGTTCCGCCGCGACTACACGTTCGAGGATCTGTTCCGCTTCGACGCGCGCACCGGCCACACGACGCGGCTGACGACCGGGCGGCGCGCGCGCGATCCGGCGATCTCGCCCGACGGCCGGCGGCTCGCGTTCTCGCTCAACCAGCACTCGGAGAGCGCCCTCGCGGTCATGGATCTCGAGCCCGACGCGAAGGAATCGATCGTGTGGCAGGGCGAGCGCTACGACGAGGCCTACCAGCCGGCGTGGAGCCCCGACGGCACGCGCCTCGCGTTCTCGGCCTGGCGCACGGGCGGTTACCGCGACATCCTCGTCGTCGAGCTCGCGTCGGGCAAGGTCACCGAGCTCATGCGTGACCGCGCGATCGACATGGATCCGTCGTGGTCGCCCGACGGTCGCTACATCTACTTCGACAGCGATCGCACCGGCATCCGCAATCTGTTCGCGTACGACACGCGCGATCGCAGCGTGTGGCAGCTCACGAACGTGATCGGCGGTGCGTTCGTGCCGCGGCCGTCGCCCGATGGCAAGCGGCTCGCGTTCGAGGCCGCGGTGCCGGCCGGTGGCTACGATCTTTACGAGCTGCCGGTCGATCGCTCGGCCTGGCTGCCCGCGCGCGAGTACATCGACGACAAGCCACCGCCGGTCGAGATCCACGACGACGAGGCGTGGGTGAGCGCGCCGCGGCCGTATCGCGCGCTCGAGACCCTCGCGCCGCAATCGTGGACGGGCACGCTCGATCTCGCGTCGAGCAGCGCGAGCGTGACGACCGGCGGCAGCGACGCGGTCGGCCTGCACAGCTACTCGCTCGCGGTCTCGACCGACACCTCGAACGCGAACACCGACATCGGCGCGTCGTACGCGTACAGCGGCGGCCGCCCGAGCTTCTCGGTAGGCGGCGCGCGCACGCTGCTCGAGCGCGGCGGCCTCAAGATCGACGGCGTGCCGAACCTGTACACCGAAGAGGATTGGGCGGGCACGATCGCGCTCGGCATCCCGCTCGAGTCGCGGCCGAGCCAGAGCTGGTCCTTGCAGTTCGACTACGATGTCGACTGGTATCGCCTCGTCGGCGCGCCGCCGATCGCGCTCGATCCCGAGCAGCGCGAGCCGGTGCTGCCGATCACGAACTACGTCGAGGCTGGCCTCGGCGCGCGCGTCGCGTTCTCGAGCGTGCGCTCGACGACGTTCGCGCTCGGGCCGACGACCGGGTTCGACGCCGCGGTCAGCCTACGCCTCGACCACCCCGACTTCGGCTCGACCTACAAGTTCATCACCGCGAGCTACGCCGGCGACATCTACCAGACGCTCGGCTCGGTCGCGCGCGTGCTGACGGTGCGCGTCGGCGGCGCGATCCGCGCCGGCGATCTCGTGCGCAGCGACGGCTACGTGCTCGGCGGCGTGCCGCCGCAGGACGTCGCGATGGCGATCATCAACTCGACGCGCTACTCGCAGAGCGGCTACCTGCGGGGATATCCGGTGCGGTCGGTGACCGGCAACCAGTACCACCTCGCGAACATCGAGTACCGCCAGGAGATCTGGAACATCGAGCACGGGCTCGGCACGCTGCCGATCTATCTCCGCCGCCTGCACGTCGCGGCGCTGTCGGATGTCGGCACCGCGTTCGATTCGGCGTTCGATCCGGCGACCGACGTGCGGTGGTCGGTCGGCGGTGCGCTGCGCCTCGACGCGTACTTCGGTTACTTCGTGCCCGGCACGTTCGAGATCGGCTACTCGCAGGGCTTGATCGAGGGCGGAATCGGCGAAGCGTGGTTCCTGCTGACGGGGAGCCTATAGAGTGCGTGCCATGACGCGATCGCCGGCTGCGACCATCGCTCGGCGGCAAGCCCGCTCCTCGCCGCGCTTCGGGCGCGCGTCCAACCCCTACCTCCAACCCGTCCGCCGATCCGCCGCGCCGCGCTCGGTCTCGCTCGGCGATCGGTCAAGGGACGCACTGTCGTGACGAAGGAGGCCGGCGGCGAGGTCGCGGTCGAGATCGCGCGCGAGCTCGCCGAGCCGGTGCGCGCGCTGCGCGATCGGCTCGGGCTCGTCGTCGATCACCTCGAGCGCCACGTCGCGACGTCGACCGGGCCGACGCCGTATCCGTGGCGGCAGCTGCAGTCGCTGCGCCAGGATCTCGCGGCGGCGTACCTCGAAGCGACGCAGCTCGCGCATCGCCTCGACGAGCTCGATCGCGCGCTCGCCGACGAGACGCCGCACTGGTTCGATCTCGCGGCCGCGGTCGATCTCGGCATCCGGCTCGCGAGCCATCACCTCGGCTCGGGCATCGAGCTCGTGTTCGATCTCGGCAACGTGCCGGCCGCGCGCGGGGCGCCGGGCAAGCTCGCGCTCGTCGTCGCGCAGCTGGTCGCGGCGTGCGCGCGCTCGGCGCGAGCGGTCGCCGGCAGCTCGCTGTCCGTGCGCGTGGTCGCCGAGGACGGCGCCGACGTCGTGACGATCGCCGACAACGGCGGCGGCACCGATCGCATCGCCGAGCTCGGCGAGCTCGCGCACGGCGTGATCGCGCCGTGGGGCGGCAGCGTCGAGGCCGCGAGCACGCCGGGCCAGGGCTGCGCGTTCGAGCTGCGGCTCGTGGCCCACGCGTAGCGCCGCCGAGCTGGTTCACGCCGGCGCTGCGAGCACGCGGCCGGCGAGCTCGGCGAGCGCGGGGACGGCCATTCCGGCGGCCTTGCCGCGCGCGACATACTCGCCGAGCGTCTCGTGCGTCTGATCCGCGATCTTCGTGAAGTGCGCGCGCAGGTACGCCTCGAGATCGACCGGCATCACGTGCGGCGCGACGCGCAGGATCGTGCGAAACACGAGCGGGTGGGCGACGAGCCGCGGTGCGAGCGGCGCGCCGCGCTCGCCGCCGACCACGCGCAGGGCTTCGGCCGCGGCGCGCGCCCCGAGATCGACCGTGCGCTGCGCGCGCATCGCGGCGAACGACCAGTCGGCGGCCTCGAGCGCGGCCACGAACGTGCACAGGATCGCGGCGCCGAAGCGCGACAGCGTCGTCGCGTCGGGCACCGCCTTCGCGGGCAGCCCGCCCGCCTCGAGCGCTTCGACGACCGCAGCGACGCGCGCCGGATCGTCGCCGGAGAACGGTCCCTTGCCGGGAAACAGCCAGTACGCCATGCCGGGCTCGGCAAACCGGACCTCCCCGGGGAGCGGCGCGTGGTAGCTGAGGAAGTTGATCGTGCCGTCGACGATCCGCTCGCGCGCCATGCGCGCGATCAAGAACTCGCGATCGTCGAGGCCCGGTTGCAGCTTCACGATCGTCGCGTCGCCGGTCTGGCGCGCGAGCTCGGCGATCCACTCGCCCGCGCGCAGCGCCGGCGACGACACCGTCAGGTACACCTGATCCCAGCCGCCGCCCGCGGCGGTCGTGACGACGCCGAAGCCTTCGAAGCGCACGGCGTCCTTGTCGGCGAGCGGATAGAGCGTGAACCCGCGCTTGCACTCGTCGACGTACTTCGGCCGCACGAAGAACGTGACTTCGGCGCCGCCGCGCGCGAGGTGATAGCCGAACACTTGCCCGACCGCACCCGCGCCGACGATCAACGCCTTCACGCTAGCGTCCGGCCGTGTGGCCGCTCCACGCCTCGTAGTCGGCGATGCGCTTGGCGAGCCCGGCGAGGTCCTCGCCGCCGGCCGCGCGCTCCTCGGCGGCGACGACGAGCAGCCCGAGCGCGGCCTGGAGCAGCCGGCCGTTGTCGAGCGCGAGGTTCGCGCCGCGCAGCGCGAGCTCCTTGACCTCGTGCAGCTTGAACGCCTTCGACGGCCCGATGATCAGGTAGTCGCCTTTCAAGTGCACGACGTGATCGCCGACGAGCAGCGCGCTCTCGAGCTCGCGCTTCGCGCTCGCTTCGCCCTTGCCTTCGGCCTGCGCGCGCATGCGGCGCTTCGCGTCCTCGTACACCTCCGGCCGCGTGATCGGCGCGTCGCGCGTGTACGGCGACAGCTGATCCTTGATGTTCGCGGCCGCCTCCGGGCCGTCGGCGACGTGCAGCGCGACCTCGAGATCGCCGAGCGCGAGCAACAGATCGCGGCTGCGCGCGCGCCGGCGCGCCTCGCTGAACCGCTCGTGCGCGAGGTACGCGAGGCCGGCGCAGGCGAACACGTTGCCCGGAATGAGCGACAGCGCGGCGGCCGCGACGCCGGCGACCGCGAGCCCCGACGTGAGCAGCGGCATGGTCGGCGATCGCCCGATCAGCTCGACGCGATCGAGGAGCCGCGCGTCGAGGCGGATGATCGGGTTGCCGGGCGGCGCGATCACGAGCCACGGCGCGTCGACGCCGATGCCGCTGCGCGGCAGCAGGCGCTGGCGATCGATCGCGGGTGAGGTCACGACGGCTTCCATGTCATCCCAGATCGATCACGCCGACCTCGGCGAGGTGAGCGAGCGCGAGCAGCGCCTCGGCTTCGCGGATACCCGACGCGCGCACGATCGACAGCAAGTCCCACCGCCCGTCGACGCGCTGCGCGAGATACTTCTCCGACGGCGCGAGCTCCGCCGGCGGCTCCTTGAGCCGCTTCGGCACGCGGTGGCGCGACAGCAGCTGCTTCGCGACCTCGGCGACCCGCGCCCGCTCGCTTTGCGCGAACGTCTTGCGCACTTCCGGGTCGCTCGGATCCTGATGGAGCGCGCGCATCGCCATCACGAGCGCACCCGCGCGGTCGCCCTGGCGTAGCCGGCCGCGTGCTCCCGCGGCGAGCTCGACGGCGGAGTTCGTGCGCTCGCGGTGACGGCGGTCGATCACGAGCTTTCCGCCTTGCACCATCTGCACCAGCTTGTCGTACGTCGCGTAGCGCTCGGCGGCAAATGTCGCCGCGATGTCGGCGGCGGTGTGGCGATCCCCGGCGAGCCCCCACGCCTTCGCGGCGTCGATGAGGTCACCTTCCTTCGGCGGCGGTGCGGTCGCTCCCGGCGGCACGAAGAACGTCACGTCGTCGGCGCCGAGCACGTCCATGATCTCGGTCATGCGCGTGGCGCGGCGCCGCGCCACGGTCAGGCACACGTCGATCGCGAGCTGCGCGTTGACGCCGGTCGATGGCGGCTGGCCGCGCGGCACGACGTCGAAGCTGCCGTCATGCCACGTGATCACGTCGGTCACGGTCTCGCGGATCTTCGTGGCGAGAATATCCACGAGGTCAGCTTCGGTCATCAGTCCGGACATCAACAAGACCTTGCCCAGCGGCACGCCGGTCTCGGCGCGCGCTTCGAGCGCGTCGGCCAGCGCGCGCTCGGCGACCAACCCGGAGCGTACGAGGATGACGCCGAGCTGCTCGTCGCGGCGATTGCTGCTCGCCCACACGATCGCGCCGTCTTCGACGACCAGGCTGCGCACGAGGCCGCGGCGCTCGAACGTGATCGGCGCGGACAGCTTGCGCCGCCCGACCCATTCGAGCACGTCCTCGGCGGACATCGTGCTCAACGCGCCGCGCAGCGACATCCCTTTGAGCATAGCGGAAAGCGGGGTACAGTGATCGAGATGGCCAACGGTGTGTCGCGCTCGACGAATCCGCCGAGCGCCGTCGTCCTCGATCCGCGCGTGATCGTCGTCGGCGGTGCCGTCGCCGTGCTCGGCGTCATCATGCTGATCGCGTTTCTGTGGATGGTCCCGCACGCGGCCGCGCGCGAGGTCAAGTCGGCGTGCGAGGCCATGCGTCCGACCCAGCCCAACCCGGATCCGAACGCGCGGTGCGTGCGCGGCGACGAGTCGTGCGAACGTTCGATCACGCTCGCGCAGGCGCTGTGCAAGCCGGGCGATGCCTGCAAGTTCCCGATGCGCGCGCCCGACTTCACGGCGGTCGACTACCGCGGCAAGCACGTCCGGCTGTCCGATTTCCGCGGCAAGGTCGTGCTGGTCAACTTCTGGGCGTCGTGGTGTGGCTTGTGCGAATCGGAGAAGCCGCACCTCAACGCGATGGCGGGCGATCTCGCCGGCGATGACTTCGCGGTCGTCGCGCTCGCGTCGGATCGCAACTGGATCGACGTGCTGAAGGCGATCGTCAAGGCGCTCGCCGGCGAGGATAAGGTCCCGGCCGGCGACCACGTCACGATGCCGCAGGCGCTCGCGGCCTACCAGCAGGCGCTGCCCGACGGCGTGCCGTTCCAGGTCTACCTCGACCCGCCCGAGGGCGACGACAACATCGGCGCGATCGCGAAGTCGTGGGGCCTGCACGCGGTGCCCGACTCGGCGTTGATCGATCGCGAGGGCAACATCCGCGCATACTTCGTCAACAAGCGCGACTGGCAGTCGCCGGTCGCCGAGACGTGCCTGCGCTCGCTCATCGACGAGGACTGAGTCATGGCGCGCGTGCTGGTGATCGATGACGAGCCGGATGTCGTGCGGCTGATCCTGAAGGTCCTGTCGGGACGCGGGCACGTCGTGCAGATCGCGCGCGACGGCGCGAGCGCGCTGTCGCGCGTCCAGCACGAGCCGCCCGACGTGATCCTGCTCGACAGCGACCTGCCGAAGATCGACGGCGCCGAGGTGTGTCGCCGGCTCAAGACCGACGAATCGACGCGCGACATCCCGATCGTGATGATGACGTCCGCGTACATCGACATCTACGACGTCGGCGCGGACGGCGGTCCCGACGCGTTCGTCGTGCGGCCGTTCGTGCGCGAGGTCCTCGCGAACGTCGTCGAGCGCGCGCTGTTCAAACGCTGATGCGCAGCGTGCCGTTCACGATCCTGACCGGCTGGCTCGGGGCCGGCAAGACGACCGCGATCAACCGCATGTTGGCGGCGCAACACGGCAGGCGCATCGCCGTGCTCGTCAACGAGCTCGGGCGGATCTCGATCGACACCCAGCTGATCGTCGGCCGCGGTGGCGACGTGCTCGAGCTCGCGGGCGGCTGCGTGTGCTGCAAGGTCGATCTCAAGAACGACCTCTGGGATGGCATCGCGGACATCGTGTCGCGGAGCGCGCCGGATCACGTCGTGCTCGAGACCACCGGCATCGCCGAGCCAGCCGCGATCCTCGATGGCCTGGTGCGCGTACCCGCGAGCGTTCGCGAGCGCATCGCGCCGGTTGGTGTCGCGTGCGTGGTCGATGCCGAGACCGGCGCGGCCGCGCTCGCCGACCGCGAGTCGGCCCAGGAACAGGCGGCGTCGGCCGATCGCGTGCTGCTCGCCAAGCTCGACGTCGCGCGCGCCGACGCGGTGCGCGCCACCCACGCGCGGCTCGACGAGCTCGCGCCCGAAGCCGAGCGCGCGAGCTTCCCGCACGACGACGCGGGCGCGCTCGCGATGACCGCGTGGCTGCTCGAGCGCCGCAAGCTGCGCGCCTGGCACGGCCACGGCGACGGCGAGCGCGATCACGCGCATCACGGCCAGCTCGTCGCGGTGTCGTTCGCCGACGACGCGCCGCTCGTCGGCGAGCGCGTGCTCGCGGTGCTCGCGTCGCTCGGCGATCGCCTGGTGCGAGCGAAGGGCTTCGTGCACCTGGCCGGCGACGACCGGCGCGGCTTCGTCGAGCGCGCCGGCGTGCGCACCGACCTCACGTATCGCGAGCCGTGGGGACCGGCGCCGCGCCGCACCGAGCTCGTGCTGATCGGAGACGGTCTCGACGAGGCGGCCGTCCAGCGCGCGCTGTGGGCATGCCGGGCGGCGGGGTGACGTAGTTCGCCTCGCGGCAGGCGCGCGCGCGCTGCCAGAGCGGCACGCGCGTGCAGCGTGTGCGTGTCAGCGCGACCACGTCGCGGCGCGCACGGCGGCGAGCGCGGCTTCGCCGGCGACCAGGCCGGCGTCGTCGGCATCGTGCACGGCGAGGCCGACGAGGTTGCCGCCGGCGGGCGCCGAACCGAACGCGGCGTCGACCGCGATCCAGGCGCGGCCGGTCCAGCTCACGGCCCAGCGGTGGCGGACGAGCCGCGCGCCGTCGTCGTCGATGCGCAGCCCGGTGACGACGCGCGTCGGGATGCCGCGGCTCGTCGCGAGCGCGGCGTAGGCGAGCGCGAATGTCGTGCAGTCGCCCGCGGTCGCGACCGCGGCATCGGCGGCGGTCGTGTGGGCGGCGCCGAGATCGGGCGTGATCCGCGCGCGCACGGCGGCGACGATCGTCGCGATCTCGCCGGCGCGGTCCGGGCCGGGCTCGCCGGCCGGCAAGTCGCCGGGCAGGGCGCGATCGAGCACGAGCTCGCCGCCGGTCGGCGCAGGCCGCGCGGCCTGGCCGGGCACCGGTGGTAAAGCGAGATCGCCCTCGAGCACGAGCCGGCGCACGCAGCTCGCGCAGCGCTCGCCCGCGATCGGCACCGCGGTGGCCGCGACGAGATCGACCGGCGCGAACGGCGCCCGCGCCTGGTCCGCGCTCGCGCGCAGCTCGATCACGCCCTCACCGTCGACGACGCGTGCCGGCGAGCCGTCGCGGTCGAGATCGATCGTCGACTCGGCGCGCGCGCCGCCGCCTGCCGCCTCCGGATCGCCGTCGGCTCGTCCGCGAGTCGACGGCGAATCGAACGAGAAGCGCGCGACGAGCCGGCCGGGCGCGACCGGCTCGATGCGCCCGGATCCGGCCACGAACCCGCGCGCCGGCAGGAACACGCGGCCCGCAAACGAGCCATCGCGCCGCACGAGCAGCGGCACGAGCTCGGCCGGCACCGCGCTCGCGGGCAGGCGAATGCCGGTCGACACCTGCCAGCCGTCTTCGCCGCGCACCGCCTCGGCCGCGGTCTCGCCGGCGGCCAGCTGCGTCCACCGCACGTGGCTCGCGACGAGCGCGGCGTTGGCATCGATCTCGATCGTGGTCGCGAGCGCGACGTCGGCATCGCCGCGCGCGAAGCGCAGGTCCTCGTCGCGCCGCAGGTGCACGCCGGCCGGCGTCCACGTCTCGCGCTCGATCGCGGTGCCCACCCGCGCGCCGCCGAGCCAGATCGTGTACTGCCTCACCTGGTCGCGCGGCTGCTCCACCGGCGCCTCGATCGAACGCACCGCCGCCGGCGGCGGGGCACACCCGACGAGCGCGGCGAACAACCACGTGAGACGCGACCGAGGGGTAGCGATCGAGCGAGTGCGAAGCACGAGCCTCCTTGGCCCGAGGAAGTGCCGCGAAGCGGCCACGAGAAAAGATCGTAGCTGGCCCACGCACGGGATCGCAAATCGGCCCGATGAACGTAGGCTGATCGTCTGGGCCTACGTGTTCGGCCGCCGACGGCGTCCGAGCCAAGCAGCGAGCGCCCCGGCCCAGGCCAGGCCGAGTGGCGCGCCGCCGCTCGCGTCGCAGCAGCCGCTCTTCTTCTTCGGCGGCGGTGGGCCGGCGTCGGCCACGCTGCACGTGACCGCGCTGGAGCCGCACGACGGGCCGCACGAGCCGAACTGCTGCTGCAGCGTCGACCACTGCTGCAGGTTGCACGTGTCCTGCTCGGTTGTGCCCGACGGGCACGACAGCGGACCGGCGAGATCGACGAAGCGCCACACCTTCTGCCACGTCATCGCGTTGTCGGTCGACTTCGCGACCGACATGTAGTCGGGCTGCCAGTTCGCGCCGCAGCCGATCAGCGCACCGTCGGCGCGCAGGCCGAGGCACGCGAGCTGCGGCGCGTTCGCGAGCGGCGCGAACGTCACGCCGTGATCCGCCGACGAGTACGCCGGGCCGCCCATGTACGCCGTGCCCGACTGGATCAGCGTCGCCACGAACACCGTCGTCGGCGTGATCACGACGTTCTGGATCGACTCGTCGGCGACGAGCACCTGCGTCCACGTGCCGCCGGCATCGGCCGAGCGGTAGAGGATGTCGCCCCGGTTCTGGTTACCGCCTTGCGAGATCGCGTACACGATGTCGGGGTTCTGCGGGTCGACCGCCATCACCAGCACGATCGGCGTCGAGCCGAACACGAAGCTCGTGATGTCCGATTCCGTCCACGACGTGCCGTCGTCGTCGCTCCGCATGATGTGCGCGGCCGGCTGCTGCTGCACGCCGGCGTCGCTCGGCATGCCCGCGACCTGATAGCCGCCCACGTACACGCGCATCGCGTTCGACGGCGCGACCTTGACGCTCTTCCACCAGATCACCGGCGAGAGCATTCCGCGCGACTGGAACGTCATGCCGTTGTCGGTCGACGCGTAGACATCGTTCGGCGCGCCGGTCGTCGCGGTGCCGACCCACACCTCGCCGGTCGGCCCGATGTCGAGCGCGCTGATCCACGTGCTGGCGGGCAGGGTCGACGCGGTCTGGAAGCTGCAGCCGCCGTCGCGGCTGATCCGCAGGCCCGATACCGTGGTCGCGAAGATCGAGCCGTCGGTCGCGATCGCGTAGATCGGATCGGGCGTGCCCGAGAACCCGATGTTGGCCTCGCACACCCACTGCATCGTGCAGCCGCCGTCGTGCGAGATCAAAAGGCCGAACGTCGTGCCGACGTACAGCGACTGCACGTCGCCCGGCTTGAAGAAGATGCCGTTGGTCAGCGGTGCGCGGCCGTTGCCGTGCGCACTGCCCGCGGCAAGCGCGAGCCCGGCGAGCACGGCAAACCGCTTCATCGCCCGACTATAGGCCCTACGCGGCGGGCCAGGCCAGGTCGCAGATCACGGGCGCGTGATCGCTGGCATCTTGCCCCTTTCGCGCGTCGCGATCGACGCGGCACGCGGTGCATCGCGCCGCGACCGGCGCGGTCGCGTAGATGTGGTCGATGCGCAGGCCCTGGTCCTTGAAGAACGCGACGCCGCGATAGTCCCACCACGAATACGCGCGGCCGTCGGGGTGAAGCTTGCGGTAGAGGTCCTCGAGCGGAAACCCGCGCAGCTCGGCGAGCGCGGCGCGCTCGGCATCGCTGCAGTGGATGTGGCCGGCCCATTTTTCGGGGGCGCACACGTCGCGATCGTCGGCCGTGACGTTCATGTCGCCGCACACGACCACCGGCGCATCCGGGCTCGACGTGCGCTCGAGGAACGCGCGCAGCCGCCGGTACCACGCGAGCTTGTACGGGAACTTCTCCGATCCGAGATCCTCGCCGTTCGGCACGTACACGCAGACCACGCGCAGCCCGAGCACGGTTGCCGCGACGAGGCGCGCCGGCTCGTCGGCCTCACCGTCGCCGAGGCCCTTCGCGATCTCTACGAGCGGCTCGCGCGCGCAGATCGCCACGCCGTTGTAGCTGCGCTGACCGAACATCGCGACCTCGTAGCCGGCATCGCGCAGTCGCGCGACGGGGAACCCGGCATCCTCGACCTTGGTTTCCTGCAGGCAAAGGACGTCGGGCCGCTCGCGATCGAGCCATGCAGCGAGCCGCGCCTCGCGCGCGCGAATCGAATTGACGTTCCAGGTCGCGAGCTTCACCGAATTCCTCGGCCCGAACCTACACCGGCCTACAGCATGGAATAGCGCGCGAGCCGCAACAGTTGAACCGGAGCAAGCGTCTCGTGCGTGAGGATCAGCATGAAGGCAATCACCGATCTGTCACTGTGGAGCATCATCGAGCGGCTGCAGCGCCGGCTCGAGCGTCAGGGCATG
Source organism: Kofleriaceae bacterium (assembly GCA_035500135.1). Lineage (GTDB taxonomy): Bacteria > Myxococcota_A > Polyangia > Haliangiales > Haliangiaceae > JABFXX01. Next base: position 9,434 of record DATJXL010000381.1, on the reverse strand, counting down.
TCACCGGCCGAGGCCGACCGCGCGGTCGCCGCGGCGGTCCGGATGCTCGCGGCGCGCACGCTGTAAGCTACGAAGTCGGGAGCTCGGCGACCGCGGCCTTGGGGTCGAGGTACTTCGCGAGCTTGCCGTGAATGTAGTCCTTGGCCTTGCTGCGCCAGAGAAAGCCCGGGTCTTCGCCCTGGAAGCGCGCGTGGCCGTCGCCCAGCGTGAGCTGGCCGTCGATCTTGACGACCAGGTAGCGGCCCGAGAACTGGGCGCGCTTCTCGTCGAGCCAGGTCACCTGGATCTTGTGGCGGTTCGACAGGTATTGCGCGAGCAGATCGAGGCGAGCACGCGCGTCCTGGTCGGAGAGCGAGTACGGAAAGTCGATCTCCATCAGTGGGTCCGGACGGTGTACCACGACTCGAACGCCGCGCGCTGGTCGTCACCGAGCTGACGCGTGCAGTCGTCGAGCGCAGCGCGATCTGCGGCGTTGGCCAGGCAGGTGCGGACGGTCGCCGACCAGCCGCCGTCGTGGCACGCGCGGGCGAGCCCGTCGCGCCAGCCCGGGAGCTGGTCGACGAGCGCGCGGCGGACCGCCCCGTCGAGCTCGCGGCTTTCGATCGCGTCGAGCGCGTTCGTGTAGAAGTGCATCGCGACGCCCTCGCACGGCGGGCCGGGATCGCGCCGGGGCTCGCACGCTGCGAGAAATGCGATGACCACCCCCAGAGCTCGCTTGTGATGATCCGAGATCGCGGAGCAGGACGCGGCAACGGCGGCCTCGCGCGGGCTGCCGCCGCGAGACGAATCAGCACAGGCGAACTCTGGGGTTAGAGCGCGTCTCACCGATTGCGCGAGCGTAAGCGTAAGCGTAAGCGTAAGCGAGTCGTGTCAGCCCCTCGCTCGCCAGCGGTGATCGCGCTCGCGCTCGCCGCCGCGGTGCTCGCGGTGCAGGCGCGCGTCGTCGTCGGCACGTCGACGTGGGACGACCCGCGGTTTCACGCCGACGTCGCCCCGCCGCGGCTGGCCGCGGCGGACGCCGTGCAGCACGGCGCCTGGCCGGGGTGGTGGGACGGCAGCTCGCTCGGCGTGCCGCTCGCCGCCGAGCCGAGCCACGGAGCGACGAGCCCGCTGATGTGGCTCGCGACCTCGCCGCACGCGCTCGAGCTCGTGCTCGTCGCCCATCTGTGGTGGGCGGCGCTCGGCGTCGCGCTGTGGGCGCGGCGCCGCGGCGCGAGCGTGCGAGCGGCCGCGATCGCGGGCGTGCTCGCGGCGGCGACCGGAATCGCGGCGAGCGCGGCGCTTCGCGGCGCGCTGCCGGCGCTCGCCCAGCTGCCGTGGGTCGGCTGGGCCGCCTGCGGGCTCGCCGAGCGCCGGCGCGACGCCGCGTTGCTGGCGGTGTTCGTCGGTGCGATCGCCGTGGCCGGCGAGCTCGCGGTGGTCGTGGATGCGGTCGTGCTCGCGATCGCCGTGGGCGCGCGGCGCGACACCTGGCGCTGGCTCGTCGCCGCGCTCGCCGCCGGGCTCGCGGTCGGCGGCGCGCTGTGGATCCCGGCCGCGTACGAGCTCGCGTCGACCGCGGGCGCGCGCGTCGAGGCGATCCCGTTCGCGCGATGGCTCGAGCTCGTGGCTCCCGCGCACGGCTCGGACGCGTGGCCGAGCGTGTTCGTCGGGGCGCCGCTGCTCGTGCTCGGTGCGTTGCCGTCGCGCGAGGACCGTGTACGTGCAGGCGCACGGGTCGCGTGCACGTGCGCGTACACGCTGCTCGCGCTCGTCGCCGGGCGCGGAGGCTGGCCGGCGTGGCTCGGCGCGCCCGAGCTGCACGTCGGTGCGCTCGCGCTCGTGATCGCCGGCAGTGCCGCGCACGGTCTCGACGCGCTCGCCGCCGGCGAGCGCCGCGCGCGGCTTGCGATCGCCGTGACCGCCGCGCTCGCCGCGCTCGCGTTCGTGCGCGGCGATGTCGTCGACGGTGCGGTCGGCGTCGCGTGCCTCGCGGCCGCGGCCGCGCTCGCGTCGCGTGCGCACGGCTGGCTCGCGCTGGCGCTCGTCGTCGCCCCGGTTGTCGTCGCGCAGCGCGTGGTCGCGCCGGTCGTGTCCGCGGACGTGCTCGACGAACCCGAGTGGGCGCGCGCCGCGAGCGCCTTGCCCGAGCCGCGCCGGCTGTATCGCCCGCCGCAGCTGTTCGATCTCGACTCCGCACCGCTCCGCGGTGCCGCGCGCCCCGGCACGGCCGGGGCTTTCGATCTCGACTCCGCACCGCACCGCGGTGCCGCGCGCCCCGGCACGGCCGGGGCTTTCGAGCATCCATCGATCACGCTCGCCGACGCGCTCGCGACGCTCGCCGGCGCATCGCCGGCACGCTGGGGCGTCGCCGCGGCGCGCAGCGACGACCCCGCGCGCTCGCCCGCGCACGACGCGACCTGGTTCGCCGCCGGCCACGAGGGTGACGCGCTGCTCGATCGCTTCGGCATCTCGCTCGCCATCTTGCCGGCGAGCCGCACCGAGCGCGCGCGGCCGGGCGAGCTCGCGCGCGCGGGCACGTGGTCGCTCGTGCGCGTGCCGGCCGCGCCGCCCGCCGCCGTCTACTCCGACTGGGAATTCGTCGCCGACGTTCCGGCCGCGATCGCGCGCGCGTTCCCGTCGGTCGGCGCGCGCGGCGGCCGCGAGCGCGTCGTGCTGGTCGGGCAAGGTGTCGCGAACGAGGAAGGGCTCGCGCTGCCACGTCCGTGCACGATCGAGCGCTGGGACGCCGGCGCGATCGATCTCGCGTGCTCGACGCAGTTGCCGGCCTACGCGGTCGTGTCGTCGAGCGCGGCGCCGGGCTGGACCGCGACCGTCGACGATCGCGACGCGCCGTGGCTCGTCGCCGATGCGCTGCGCCGCGCGGTCGCGCTGCCGCCGGGAGCGCACCACGTCGCGTGGCGCTATGCCGCGCCGGGCCGCACCGGCGGCCTCGCGCTCGCGGCCGCCGGCGTGCTCGGGATCGCGGCGCTGTTCGCGCTCGCGCGCCGTCACTCGCCCGCGCAGACCTGATCGAGCGTCGCGCGCGACGACTTCGCGTCGCCCTTCGCGATCGCCCACACCGCCGCGACGATGCGCTCGTTCGCCGGCGTCGCGATGCCGTGCTTCTTGCCGCGCGTGACGACCTCGCCGTTGAGAAAATCGATCGCCGGCGTGCGGCCGCGCTCGATCGCCGCCAGCATCGACGACCGCATGCGCCGGTAGCGCAAGCCGACCGCGAGCAAGAGCGCGTGCTTCGCGGTCAGGCTGACCGAGCCGCTCGACGCCCGATCGGCGTCGGTCAGCGCGATCCACTCGAGATCCAGCGTGCCGGCGACCTTCTCGAGCTTCACGCCCTCGGCGCGCGCGACCGCGACGCACTCGCTCATTGCCTCGAGCGCGAGCCGGCGGTACCGCCGCACGCGCACGAGCGGTCCGAGCCGCTCGCCCGCGATCGTGCCGAGCGCCGACACCGCGCAGTTGAGCGCGAGCTTGCTCCACCGTGCCCCGCGCAGGTTCTCGGTCATCGTCACCGGCCCGATCGCCTCGAGCAGCTCGCCGACGCGGCGGAGGTCGTCGTCGATGCCGCCCGCGAGCCGGCCGAGCTGGAAGCCGCCCGCCGCGGTGCGCTCGTAGCGCCCGGGCTCGACCATCGACGCGCCCCACGCGACGATCGCGCCGAGCACGCGTTCGGCGCCCACGATCGCGGCCACGCGCTCTTCGCAGAGCCCGTTCTGCAAGACGACGATCAGCGCGTCGTCCGCGAGGTGGGGCAGGGCGGTGCGCGCCGCGTCCTCGACGTTGGGAGGCTGCGTCGCGAGCACGCACAGGTCGTACTTGCCTTCCGGCGCCGGGGAGATCCAGCCGCGCACGGTGCGCTCTTCGCCTTCGTCGATGATGCGAAAGCCCGACCGGTCGACCGCGGCGCGGATGTCCTCGTTCGTGGACACCGCGGTCACGGCGGAGCCCAGCTCGGTCAGCGTGGCGGCCACGATGCCGCCGATGCCCCCGGCTCCCATCACGAGGATCCTCGGCTGCGGGTTCATGGCTCCCCATATATGTCGTGCACGTGCACGTGTCACGTGCACGTGCGCGCGCACGGCATTTGGGCAACCGTCGCTAACAGCGTAGAATTGTGCGAGTCCATGCAGATCAGCTTCTGGGGGGTCCGGGGCAGCTACCCGGTGCCCGGCGCGGCCACCGTGCGCTACGGCGGCCAGACGTCGTGCGTCGAAGCCCGCACGGCCTCGGGGGAATGCCTGATCGTCGATGCCGGCACCGGCATGCGCGCGCTCGGCAACAAGCTGGTGCGCGAATCCGGCGGCGCGCCGGGCCAGTACCACGTCCTGCTCTCGCACGTGCACTGGGACCACATCCAGGGCCTGCCGTTCTTCTCGCCCGCGTACATCCCGGGCACGCGCATCTCGGTGTACGCGCTGCTCACCGCCGCGAACGAGCTCGATCAGGTGATCGGCGGCATCACGCGCCACGAGTTCTTCCCGATGCCGCTCGAGGCGGTGCCGGCGCAGTTCCAGTTCCATCAGGTCGAGCCCGGCGTCGACTTCGTGATCGGCGCGTTTCACGTCACGCCGATCGCGCTCAACCATCCGTTCGGCTCGGTCGGCTACCGGATCGACGCCGACGGTCAGTCGTGGGCCTACGTCGCCGACACCGCGCCGTTCGATCGCGTGCTCCACAAGCAGCACTTCCTGTCGGGCCCCGAGCCGCTGAGCGAGGACGATCGCGTCGCGCTCGCCGCGATGCACGACGCGCTGGTCGCGCGCCTGCGCGGCGTCGACACCGTCGTCTACGACACGCACTTCACGCCCGACGAGTACGCGCGATTTCCGCACTACGGTCACTCGACGCCGGATCAGGCGATCGCGATCTGCGCCGAGGCGAAGGTGCGGCGGCTCGTGCTCTATCACCACGCGCCGGCCCACGGCGACGATCAGATGGATCAGATCGCGAAGCAGTATCTCGAGAAGGGCGAGGCGGTCGGCGTCGAGGTGCTCACCTCGTTCGAGGGCATGACGCTGCCGGTGGGGCCGGAGGCGGCGGCTTGAAGATCCGGTTCTGGGGCGTGCGCGGATCGTTCGCGATGAGCGGGCGCGAGTTCCTGCGCTACGGCGGCAACACGACCTCGGTCGAGCTCAAGACCGACGCCGGCCAGCGCCTGCTCATCGATCTCGGCACCGGCGCGACCGAGCTCGCGAAGCACCTGATGGCCGCCGAGTTCGGCAAAGGCCAGGGCTCGCTGCCGATCTTGCTCACGCACACCCACCTCGATCACATCCAGGGCCTGCCGTTCTTCACGCCGTTCTTCATCAAGGGCAACGAGATCCGGATCATGGGCGCCGATCCGATCAGCGGGCTATCGCTCGAGGCCACGCTGCAGAACCAGCTCGATCCGCACTACAGCCCGCTCAACGGCCTCGAGAACCTCGCCGCCGGCGTCACGATCTCGAGCTTCGTCCCCGGTGGCACGATCGCGGTGCCCGGCTTCGTCGTGACGACCGCGCGCGTCCCGCACGGCAGCATGTGGACGACCGCGTTTCGCATCGTCGCCGATGGCAAGGTCGTGGCGTTCCTGTCCGACGTCGAGTACCCGTCGATCGACGAGCCGCTGCCCGAGGCGATCGAGCTCGCCAAGGATGCCGACCTGCTCGTCCACGACGCGATGCACGCCGACAAGGACTACGAGCTGCGTCGCGGCTGGGGCCACTCGCCGGCGCGCGCGGGCGTCGTCGTCGCCGAGCGCGCGGGCGCCAAGCGGCTCGCGCTGTTCCATCACAGCCCCGACGCGACCGACGAGATGATCGACGAGGTCGTCGGCCGTACGGCCGCGAGCACGAAGGTCTCGGTGTTCGCGGCAGCCGAGGGCGCGTACCTCGACGTCTAGCGAAACATCGCGCGCTCGATGAACGCGGTCAGCGCCGCGCGTGCGCGGTCGCGATCGAGCGCGGGCGGCACGAGGTGGACGGCGAGCCCGTACGCGGCCTGCATCGCGCTGCCGTGGAGCACGTACGCGAATGCCTCGGGATCGGGCACGACGTCGCGTGCGGTCACCGCGGCGATCAGCGCGGCCAGGCGCTGCGTCGCGAGCTGTTCGAACGCGCGGCGCAGCTCGGCGACCGCGGCATCGCGCAGCGACATCTCCATGAAGCTGCGCGTCAGCTGCGGCCGCGACAGCACGTGGTCGAACAGGATGTCGACCGCGCGCGCGATCGTCTCGGTGCGCGACGCGCCGACGAAGCGCTCCGGCGTCAGCCCCGCGATCGTCTCCTCGTACGCGGTCGCGATCGTGCGCCGCATGATCTCGAGATAGACCTCGTGCTTGTCGTCGAAGTAGCGGTAGAACGTGCCGACCGAGACCCCGGCGCGCTGCGCGATCTCCGGCGTGCCGACCGCGTCGTAGCCGTGCTCGGCGAACAGCTCGGCCGCGGCATCGAGCAGCGCCTGGTAGCTGCGCCGCGAGCGCTCCTGGCGAAAATCGGGATCTGGCGTCCCGCGCAGCACCGCTTCGGGACTTCGCTGGGCTCGCCGCGCCATTCTCTCCACAATGCACTTGACCGCGCCGCCAGACCAGCGCAAACTGAAATGAGTTTCACTTTTGGAGGAGCCGATGCCTCAGGCGGCGGAGCAGCTCGCGGGACCTTCGATCGAAACGCTCGAGGCCATGCTCGACGTGACGTACACGTGGGGCTACCAGGAGACGCGCGCGAAGCTGCGCGATCTCTACGACAAGGCCGTGCGCGCGCAGTGGATCTCCGACGAGGTCTTGCCGTGGCACCGCGACGTCGACCTCGAGCTGCCGATGGGGCCGGAGCAGCTCCTGCCGCTGTTCGGCTCCGACGTCTACAACCGGCTCGGCGAGAAGGAGCGCAAGCAGCTCAACATCGAGACGTTCTCGTGGACGCTCTCGCAGTTCATGCACGGCGAGCAGGGCGCGCTGCTCGCGACCGCGCAGCTCGTCGACTCGGTGCAGGACCTCGACAGCAAGCTGTACGCGGCGTCGCAGGTCGTCGACGAGGCGCGCCACGTCGACGTCTACAACCGCTACGTCCACTCGAAGATCGGGTTCTCGTACCCGGTCAACCCGCACCTCAAGACGCTGCTCGACATGATCCTCAAGGACAGCCGCTGGGACATGAAGTTCCTCGGCATGCAGATCATGGTCGAGGGGTTGGCGCTCGCGGCGTTCGGGATGATCCGCAACAACACGCAGGAGCCGTTGTTGAAGGCGCTGACCGCGTACGTGATGGGCGACGAAGCGCGGCACGTCGACGTGTTCAACCGCTACGTCAACAGCAAGGTCGGCATCTACTACCCGTGCAACCCGCACCTGAAGTCGCTGCTCGACATGATCCTCACCGACAGCCGGTGGGACATGAAGTTCCTCGGCATGCAGATCATGGTCGAGGGGCTCGCGCTCGCCGCGTTCGCGATGATCCGCAACAACACGGTCGAGCCGCTGTTGCGCGATCTCACCGCCTACGTGATGGGCGACGAGGCCCGCCACGTCGCGTTCGGCGTGCTGTCGCTGCGCGACTACTATCGCGAGCAGCCCGAGAGCGTGCGTCGCGAGCGCGAGGACTTCGTGTACGAGGCCGCGCGGCTGATGCGCGATCGCTTCCTGTTCCAGGAGGTGTGGGAGAAGCAGGGCCTGCCGGTGAAGGAGTGCATGGACATCGCGCTCCACAACCAGGGCCAGGTGATGTTCCGGCAGATGCTGTTCGCGAAGATCGTGCCCGCGATCAAGAAGATGGATCTGCTCAGCGATCGCCAGCGCCAGCGCTTCGCCGAGCTCGGGATCTTGCAGTTCGAGAGCTGGGCCGATCCGTTCAGCGAGATGGAGCAAAGCCCGAAGGGCGCGACCTCGGCGCGGTTCTGAAGCTCGTGCTATAGAACGCGCATGATCGCCCGCTCGCTCGTCGTCGCCGCGCTCGCGCTCGCGTTCGTCGCTTGCAAGAAGGACGAGCCGTCTGCGGCGCCGCCCGCGCCCGCGCCCGCCGCACCGGTGACTGGCGGCACGGTCGGCAAGGACGGCGTGCGGCGGATCGCGATCACGGCCGACGACAAGGGCTACACGCCGGCCCGCATCGAGGGCAAGCCGGGCGAGAAGCTGACGCTCGTGTTCACGCGCACGCTCGAGTCCGAGTGCATCGCGCAGCTGAAGACGCCGGACGGCAAGCTCGTCGACCTGCCGATGAACACGCCGGTCGAGATCGCGGTGACGGTGCCGAAGACGGGCGAGGTCGGCTTCGCCTGCGGCATGGACATGTTCCACGGCGTCGTGGTCGCGCAGCCCGCTACTTGAGCCGGAAGCTGACCGTGAAGCACGCCGGCACCGCGGTGCCGCCCTGCTTGTACGGCGCGTAGCGCCAGCCGTGCAGCGCGAGCGCGAGGTCGGTCCCCGCGTTGCGCGGGAGCTTCGTGAGCACGGTCGCGGACGTGACCGCGCCGGTCGGATCGATGCAGAGCTTCGCGACCGCGACCGCCGGGAGATCGGTGGAGCTGACCTCGAGATGCGGAGGATCGCCGGAGACCTTGGTGACCGCCGTCGGCGCGACCAGGACCGGCGTCGTCGGCGCCGCGGGCGGCTTCGCCGGCTGCGGCGGTGGCGACGATGGCTGCGGCTGCGGCGCCGGCTGCGGCGGCTGTTGCGGCTGCGGCAGCGGCTGCTGCGGCTGCTGCGGCGGCGGCTGCGGCGGCGGCTGCGGCAGCGGCTGCGGCTCCGGGGACGGTGGCGACGGCGGCGCTTCGGTGGGGGGCGCCGGAGGCGCGGCCTCGGGCTCTCGCACGGGTTCCAGCTTCGGCGCCGGATGCGTGGAGCCGTGATGAGGCGCGAGCGGCGGCGGCGGCGGAGCCGGGCGCTTGTCGGCGAACGACGGATGAAACTCGTAGTCGCTGCTGGGCTCGGCGTTGACGTTCTGGTGCCAGACCTCGACGCCGTTCTGGCGCACCGCGACGGTGTGCGCGCCGAGCTTGATCGACAGCTTGATCGGCGTGTGCTGCTCGAGCAGCTTGCCGTCCAGCACCGCCTCGAGGCCGGGTGGAGTCGTCGCGATCGACAGCGTCGCGTCGGCGTCGGCCGTCGTCGACGTGCCGAGCGGGATGAGCTCGACGCCGACGAGCTGGTCGCGACCGCCCACGACCTCGAGCGAGGTCAGCCACGACTTGTAGCCGGCATGTCGGACCTCGACCGGATGTGTGCCGGCCGCCAGCTCGGCCGCCCACGGCGCGCCGACGTGCGGCGCCGCACCGTCGATGCGGATCTCGGCGTCGCGCGGCTGGACGTCGAACCGCACCTTGCTCGTGGCCATCGCGGCCGGCCGCGCCGGATCGGTCGCCGGCGTCGGCTCGCTCGACTCTCGCGTGCCGGTCGACATCACGATCAGCGCGGTCGCACCGGCGACGACGACCACGCCGAGCCCTACGAGCACCCACCGGCG
>DATJXL010000380.1:0-11103 GCA_035500135.1 Kofleriaceae bacterium | reverse complement strand
ACGGCGCCGAGCAGCGCGGCGTGCTGCTCGGCGCGGCGCTCGGCCGCCTCGCGCTCCTCGTATGCGCGCGCGAGCGTGAGCACCTGGCTGATCTGCGTCGCGAGCCCGAGGCCGAACGCGCGCGCGTCTTCCGGATCGAGCTCGCGACCGCGCGTGATCATGAGCAGCGCGCCGAGCGGGCCGTTCGTGCCCTCGAGCGGCGCGAGCTGGAGCGCGGTGCCGTGGCAACGCTCGAGGAGCTGGGCGGCGACGTCGCGCGCGAGCTCCGGCGAACCGGGCGCGAACAGCGCCTTGCCGGACGCGATCACGCCGCGCAGCAGCTGCTCGTGGCCGAACAGCGTCGCGAGGTCGGTCGGATTCCAGTGCGAGTCGCCGCCGAGCGCGCGGACGCGCAGGCCGCCGGCGGGATCGAGCGAGTACAGCGCGCCGACCGCGACGCCACCGGCGTCGAAGCACGACGCGAGCGCTTCGTCGAGCGCGGCGTCGACATCGCGATGCTTGAGCACGGCCTCGGTGATGCCGGTGAGCACGGTCAGCTCCGATGCGAGCATCGAGCAGCGCTTCGACAGGCCGGTGTTGAGCAGCACCTGGCGCTCGAGCTGGCGCATGACACGCCGGCTGCGCTCGCGCTCGAGCTCGTCCAACGCGGCAGGGTCGCCGGACGGCGTGCGCGCCGGCGACGTGATCGCCGCGCGCAACAGATCGATCACCTCCGCGAGCTCGGGCGTGCGCAGCACGAGCTCGTCGGCGCCGGCGCGGCGCGCGAGCTCGCGATCGGTCGGTTCGATGTAGCTCGACGTCACGAGCAAGAGCGGCACGCGGCTGAGCGCGGGATCGCGGCGCAGCGCCATCGCGAGCCCGAAGCCGTCGAGGTTCGGCATCATCACGTCCGAGACGATCGCGTCGGGCACGCGCCGCTGCGCCGCTTCGAGCGCCGCGGCGCCGTCATCCGCGGTCTCGATCTCGAAGCCGTGGCGGCTGAGCCGGAACTGCGCGAGCTTGAGCTGCAGCGGATCGTCGTCGACGACGACGAGCCGGCGGCCGGCGCCGAAGCGTTCGTCGGGTGGCACCGGCGCGGGCAGGTGTGCCTCGACGAGCGGCACCAAACGCGACGGCGCGATCGGCTTGGGAATGATGTCGTCGAAGCCGACCGTCGAGATGCGCGCCTCGTCGAGCTTCGACACGAAGCCGGAGAACGCCAGGATCGACGCCTCGGGCACGATCTCGCGCAGCTCGCCGACCAGCTGGAAGCCGTCCATGTCGGGCAACATCAAGTCCTGCAGCACGACGCGCGGCCGCTCGCGCCGCATCAGCTCCAGCGCGGTGCGGCCGTTCTCGGCTTCGATGACGTGATGGCCGTTGCGGGCGAGCGCGTTACGCACCATGCGTCGCGTCGTCGCGTTGTCGTCGACCACCATGATCGTCGGCGGTGTGGTGTTGTGGTCCGCCAAATCATCGCGATGGTAACGTGAAATAGAACGTCGCGCCGCGACTCACCGCACCCTCGCCCCACACGCGACCACCGTGGCGATCGACGATTCGCCTCACGGTCGCGAGCCCGATGCCCGTGCCGGCAAGCTCGCGCTCGCCGTGCAGCCGCTGGAACGGCTTGAACAGGCGCTCGGCGTGCTTCATGTCGAAGCCGACGCCGTTGTCGCGCACGTAGAACACGAGCTCGCCTCCCTGCTGCTCGCACCCGACCTCGATGCGCGCGGCGGGTTGCTTCGCGGTGAACTTCACGGCGTTCTCGAGCAGGTTGTCGAGCAGGATGCGCACGAGCCGCGCGTCGGCCTCGACGACCATGTTCGGCGCGATCACGCGCTCGATCGTGCGCGTGATCTCGCGGCGCATCAGCTCGTCGAGCGCGGCGGCCGCGAGCGCCGACAGATCGACGTGATGGCGGCCGAGCGGTGCGCGGTTGATCTGCGACAGCTCGAGCAGCGCGTCGATCAGGTCGCTCATGTGCGCGGCCGCGGCGAGCACGCGGCGCAGGTGGTCGCGGCTCTTGTCGTCGAGCCGATCAGCGAGATCCTCGGCGATCGCCTGCGTGAACGCGCTGATCGTGCGCAGCGGCGCGCGCAAGTCGTGCGAGACCGAGTAGCTGAACGCCTCGAGCTCGCGCTCGGTGGCGTCCATGCGCTCGATCGCCTCGTGGAATCCGCGGTGCGTCATCTCGAACGGCGCGATCGCCTCGACCAGGCACTGCTCGAGCGCGGGCGGCGGCGCGCGCGTGCCGAGGATCTCGCGCAGCGCGACGCCGTGCATGGTCGCGAGCTCGACGAGACCGATGCCGCTACCGCACGCGATTCGCCCGAGCTCGTAGGCGTGAGCGAGCGAGCGCTCGCCGCCGCCCGCCGCGCATTCGCGCAACGTCGTCAGGTATTCGTGCGCGAGCTGGGAGCGCCTGCGATCGCTCACATGCGCACCCACTTCTTCATCGTCACGACGGTGCCCTGCCCGACCTCGGATTCGACATGGAGCTCGTCCATCAGCCGGCGCGCGCCCGGCAGGCCGAGCCCGAGGCTGTGCTTGGTCGAATAGCCGTCGCGCAGCGCGAGCGCGACATTCTCGATGCCGGGGCCGTGGTCGCTCGCCACGACGCGGATGCCGACGCGCTGGCGCTCGTCGAGCCGGCACACCGCGATCTCGCCACGCTGCGCGTAGACGACGATGTTGCGCGCGACCTCCGCGATCGCGCTCGCGATCAGCGTCTGGTCGGCGGCGTGGAATCCGAGCCACGCCGCGAGATCGCGGCCGGCGCGCCGCGCCGCGACGATGTCGGTCTCGCGGTCGATCGCGATCCGGATCTCTCTTGCCTGCGCGCTCGCCATCCCATCGGTGGGTGCACGATCGAGGCCGCCGGATCGAGCTAGACGGCGAGCACGCGCAACAGCGCGCGAAGATCTTCGAGCCCGACCGGCTTCACCAGGTGTTCGCTGAATCCTGCCTGCAGCGTGCGCTCGCGATCCGAGGGTTGTCCGTAGCCGGTGACCGCGACGAACGGTGTGCGCGCGAGCCCGGGCAGTGCGCGCAGGCGCTCGGCGAGCTCGTAGCCGTCGATGTTCGGCAGCCCGAGATCGACGAGCGCGAGCTCGGGCGGCTCGTCGCTCGCGGTCGCGAGCGCGCTCGGCGCGTCGTGCACGACCGTCGGCTGGTGCCCGAGCACGCGCAACAGCTCGCCGAGCGTGAACGCGGCATCGACGTTGTCATCGATCACCAGCACCTTGAGCGAGCGATCCGCCGCCGCCGGCGCGCGCGCCGGATCGGACGCCGCCGCCGAGACCACCGGCGCGCGCACGCACGGCCACCACACCGTGAACGTCGCGCCGCGACCGACACCTTCGCTCTCGGCGAGCACGCGCCCGCCGTGAAGCTCGACGAGGTGCTTGACGATCGCGAGCCCGAGGCCGAGCCCGCCCTCGGCGCGGTCGACCGCGCGCTCGCCTTGCACGAACAATTCGAAGATGCGCGGCAACAGCTCGGGCGCGATGCCGGAGCCGTTGTCGCGCACGGCGATCCGCGCGGCATCGCCGGTGCGCTGCGCCGACACCGCGATGCGTCCGCCGTCGGGCGTGTACTTCGCGGCATTGGTGACGAGGTTCGCGACCACCTGGCCGAGGCGATCCGGATCGGCATCGACGACGAGGTCGGGCTCGAGCTCGACCTCGAGCCGATGGCCGCGCTCGTCGACGAGCGGCCGCGCCGCCTCGACCGCGTACGCGACCGCGTCGGCGACCGCCACCGCCCCGCGCGCGAGCCGCACCTGACCGCGTGCGATGCGCGAGACGTCGAGCAAGTCGTCGACGAGCCGCACGAGGTGGCGAACCTGGCGCTCGATGATCGCGCCTTCGCGGTCGAGCGCGCCGCCGCCGCGCGCCTTCATCAGATCCAGCGCGGCGACGATCGGCGCGAGGGGGTTGCGCAGCTCGTGACCGAGCATCGCGAAGAACGCGTCCTTGGCCTCGAGCAGCCGCAGGTGCGCGATCGCGTACGCGCACTGCTTCGCGATCGTGACGAGAAATCCGCGCTCGTCGTCGGTGAAGTCGTGCTGCTGGCCGTACGCGAACATCAGGCCGCCGATGCGCTGATCGTCGGCGACGAGCGGCAAGCACGCGCTCGCGAGCTCGCCCGGCGGGGCCGCGGTGTGCGCGCGGCCGGCCTGATCCGATTGCGGAAACGCCGCGATGTATTCGGCGCGGCTCGCGATCCACACGGGCGTGCGCGTCCTCACCGCGAGCGCGATCGGCGACTCGCCATGCAGCGGCATGCGCCGGAATCGCCGGCCCGGCTCGACGCCGATCCAGTGCAGGAGCTCGAGCATCGAGCTGCCCTCGTCGAGCAGCCACAGCGCGCCGATCCATCCGCCGAGCGCCGCCACGCCTTCTTCGACGATCACGCGCGCGACCTCGACGGTGCTGGGTGCCGCGATCGCCTTCGCGATCACCTCCTGGAGCCGACGCACTCGGGACGCGGCCGGATCGGTCACGCGTCCAGAGTCCTATTGCGGAACTGCGCGCGTCAAGGACCGCAAGAATCCGTGGGTACGTGTGTACCCGGCCTCACCGATGGATCCGTGCGAGAGCCGCGCGCGCCGATGCGAGCGCGTCGTCCTTGACCTTGGTCGCGGTGCCGATCGCGATCGCGCGCTCGAGCGACTCGCGCGCCGCCGCACTCTGGCCGAGCTCGATCTGCGCCTCGCCGAGCGTGACGAGCGGCCCCCACAGCTCACCGTTCATCTTGCCGCCCGAGGCCTCGAACGTCGCCACGGCCTTGGCCGCATTCGCTGCCGCGTTCGGCCAGTCATGCTCGGCGAGCGCGAGCTCGGCGCGTGAGGCCTGCGTCGTCGGCAGGATCGACGACTTCACCTTGTCCTCGGTCGCGATCAGATCGTCGAACACCTTGCGAGCGTCGTCGTAACGCTTGAGCGCGGTGAGGATCTCGGCGTAGGTAGTCTCGGCAAGGTGGGTCGACGGATGCGCCGGCCCGAGCGTGCCGCCGGCGATCTGGCGCGCGCGCTCGATGATCGGCAGCGCGCCCGCGGCATCGCCGGCGAGCTTCATCGAGTCGGCCTGGTTGTTGAGCGTGATGACCAGCATCGGGCTGTTCTTGCCCCAGACCTTCTCGCGGATCGCGAGCGCGCGCGCGTACGCGTCGCGGGCCTTCGCGGTCTGCCCGGTCCACGCGTAGCACACGCCGACGCTCGTCAGGATCAGCGCGATGTCGGGGTGGTCGGGTCCGACGCTGCGCTCGTGCAGCTCGAGCGCGCGCTCGAAGTGCGGGAGCGCGTCCGCGTAGCGCCCGGCCGTCGACAACGTCGCCGCGTACAGCTCCTCCGACGTCCACAGCGCCGCGCTGTCGCGCCCGTGCGCGCCGACTGCCTCGGCGAGCGCGCGCTCGTAATCCTCGATCGCCGTCTTCAGATCGTTGCCGTGCACCGCGACGAAGCCCTCGACCTCGAGCGCGTGTTGCTCGAGGTCGTGATCGACGCCGATGCGGCTGACTTCGGCGCGCGCGAACGCGCTCCAGATCCGGGCCTCGGGCAGGCGATTGCTCGCGGCGGCGACACTGGCCGACGACATCGCGGACCGCGCGACGATCTGATCCTGATGCGCGCGCACCGCGGCCCACGCGGCCTGCTCGTAGAGCGGCATCGCGTCGTCGCCGTTGCCGGCGGTCGCCAGCGCGGTCGCGCGCACGAGCAGCGGCTGCGCGGCGAGCGCCGGGCTGTGGAGCTCGTCCGCGATATCCGCAGCCTTCTTGGCCGCGTTGAGAGCCGCCAGCTGGTGACCGAGGTTGACCTGCACGCTGCCCTCGGCGAGCGCCGCGTTGTACGCGGCGATGCGCGCGGGCGGTCCGATCGGGCGATCCGGCGCGAGCAGTGCCGCCGTGTTCGCGCACTCGGCGAGCGGCTCGAGCCCGAACGCGACGCGGTCACCCTTCTCCACGACGCTCGCGTCGGCGTCGCGCAGGATCTTCGACAACGCCGACAGCTCGGCGAGCCGCTGGTCGAGGCAGCTCTCGCGCACGACCATCACGTCCTCGGTCTGCTCGCCCCGGATCCGCGTGGCCTCGCACGCCTCGGTCACCGCGGACGTCCAGCCGTTCGCGTAGTCGTCGAGCGCGCGCTCGAGGCCGGCGTACGCGCTCTGCGCGAACGGCTTCTTGGTCGCGACGAACGCGGCGGAGATCGCGTGCTTCGTCTCGTCGTCCCACACGCCCGCGAGCCGATTGCCCGCACCTTCGCAGCGCGGTCCGTGCGAGCGCAGCGCGGTCGTGACGCCGAACGCGGCGATCGCGGCGGCCACGACCGCGCCCGCCGCGAGCGCGACGCGCCGCCTGACCGCACCGGGATCGATCGCGAGCTCGGCGAGCAGCGCCTCCATCGACGGGAATCGCGCCGCCGGATCGGCCGCGACCGCGCGCATCGCGACGCGCTGCACGCGGGCCGGCACGCCGGAGCCCTCGGGCGGGGGCTTCGGCGTCTTCGGCCCGTCCTTGCTGTACGGCCGCGTGCCGAACAGCGCCTCGTACAGCGCGGTGCCGAACGCGAACTGGTCGCTGCGCGCGTCGGCCGCGCTGCCCGCGTAGATCTCGGGCGCGAGATACGCGGGCGTGCCGGCGACGTAACCGGCTTGCGTGAGATCGCGCGCGAGCGGGCTCTTGACCTCGATGTTCGAATCGGAGCTGCGCGCCGCCGACTCGCCGACGCCGTCTTCGCGCCGCAGGCGGGCGAGCCCGAAGTCCATCACGCGCACGCGACCGTCATTACCGACGATCACGTTGTCGGGCTTGAAGTCGCGGTGGACGAGCCCGACCGCGTGCGCCGCCGCGAGCCCGGCGCCCGCGCCGTACAGGTGCGGGAGCACCTCGCGCCACGTTCGCTTGCGCTCCTTGAGCCACGCGCGCAGCGTCGGGCCCTCGACCAGCTCCATCGCGACGAACACGCGATCGCCCGGCAGCGTGCCGACGTCGAACACGGCGATCACGTTCGGATGGGTGACCCGCGCCATCGCCTGGGCCTCGCGCTGCAGCCACGCCTGATCCGTGGTCGCGGTCGCCTGGAGCAGCTTCACCGCGACCTTGCGATCGAGCTCGGGATCGTACGCGGCGTAGACCACGCCCATGCCGCCCTCGCCGAGCACGTCGAGGATCACGTAGCGCCCGACGAGCGCGCCGCGCACCAGCCGTTCCGCGGGCTTCTCGCGGCTGGAGCTTTGGCCCTCGCGCTTGGTCGGCTCGCCCGGCTCGTGCTCGGTCGCGTCCTCGGACACTTGCCCCCGAGGATACGCAAACCGGGCGTTCCAGGTCGCCCCGCAACCGTGGGATCCTGGTCATTGACCGGACCCCGGCGATGATCGAAACTGCGGGCCTGGGCGGGGTTGGCCGCCGCAACGATGACGTCCCCGCGCCAACTTGGTTGGCGCTCGCTTCCCGCAACTCACTGGATCTTCGCGCTCACCGTTTGGCCTTCCGCTTGCTGACCTAGCCGTCTGTTGGAGGTGCACATGCGTCCGTCCGTCCTTGCCTACATGACCTGCGCTGTCGGCGTGAGCCTGCTCGCGGCCTGCCCCGATCGAAGCATCTCCAAGGTCTCGCCGGTGCAGACCGGCACCGCGACCAAGAACATCCCGGTGTCGGCCGACATCGACATCTTGTTCGTGATCGACAACTCGCTGTCGACCGCCGACAAGCAGGCGCTGTTCGCGACGAACTTCCCGGCGTTCGTGAACATCCTCGACACCAAGTTCGGCCAGGGCCGCCCGAACCTCCACATCGGCGTCGTGTCGACCACGGTCGGCACCGGCTCGAGCGTGAACCTCGGCAGCTCGTGCCCCGAGACCGCGCCCGGCGACGACGGCAAGTTCCACAACGCGATGGTCGGCGCCAGCTCCGGCGGCACGGTCGGCACCACGAGCTGCAGCTCGTGCACCATCACCGGCTCGTTCATCACCGACATCGCGAGCGGCGGCTCGCGCCAGACCAACTACAACTGCCCGGGCGGCTCGGGCACCGATCCGAACAACCTGACGGCCGCGCTGCCGTGCATGGCCGAGATCGGCACCAGCGGCTGCGGCTTCGAAGCCCAGCTCGAAGCGATGAAGCGCGCCCTCGACGGCTCGCAGTCGTCGAACGCCGGCTTCATCCGCAACGGCGCGTACCTCGGCGTCATCATCCTCACCGACGAGGATGACTGCTCGATCAAGGACCCGTCGATCTTCAGCTTGAACAACGTCGGCGGCCTCAGCGACTTCCGCTGCCAGCCGATGTACGCGTACAAGTGCGACACGGCGATCACGCCGGCGACCGGCACGACCAACTACACGAACTGCACTCCGGTCTCGGGCGCGTCGTCGCAGTACCTGCAGGACACGTCGTACTACTACAACTTCCTGACGACCGTGAAGGATCCGTCGGAGATCGTCGTCGCGGTGATCGGCGGGACCGACTCGATGGGCAACATGCCCAACCCGGCCGGCTTCAACATCTCGACCGGCTCGGTCCAGATCCCCGGTCAGCCGACCGCGCAGGATCCGGCACTCTCGCCGTCGTGCATGACGACCATCAACGGCAACATGGCGATCGCCCGTCCCGGCCTGCGCCTCGCCGACTTCGTGTCGCAGTTCGGCACGCGCGGCAAGTACTACTCGGTCTGCCAGAGCGATTACTCGACCGCGCTCGCCGACATCGGCACGGAGCTGTTCAACGCGATCAGCCCGTGCCTCGAAGGCGCGATCGATACCACCGACGAGGATCCGAACAACCCCGGCCTGCAGCCGCAGTGCACGGTCTCGTACATCCAGAACTTCGGCTCGACCGGCCAGACCGAGCAACAGATCCCGGTCTGCCAGATGCAGACCGGCGCGAACACGTCGATCACGCCGCCGTGCAACAACGGCCCGTGCCCGAAGATGGGCGCGATGGAGCCGTGCTGGTACGTGTCGACCGACAACGTGACGTGCGCCGACCCGACGGCATTCCCGACCCACCTCACGTTGAACGTGGTCTCGACCTCGGCGCCGCCGCCCGGCACCGTGACCTCGGTCAGCTGCGCCGTCTCGTCGATGTGAAGTGATCCGAGCTCTCGTCCTGACGCTCGTCGCGAGCGCCGCATGCGGCGGTGGCGGCGGCTTTCCGGACGCGTCGGCGTTTCAAGACGCGCCGGCGCCGGGCAAGTTCCAGCTCGACTGGACGCTGCAGGATTCGTCGCAGACGCCGGTGACGTGCGAAGCGGCGAATGCGACGGAGGTGCTCGTGATCGTCCACGACGCGACCGACACGCTGTCCCAGCCGTTCACGTGCGCGCTCGGCAACGCGGTCTCGGGCTCGATCGCGATCGGCACGTACGACATGCAGATCTCGCTGCAAGGCGCGTCGGGAACGATCGCGCAGGCGCCGGAGCAGGACGGCATCGTCATCAGCTCGCTGATGATCTCGACGTTGACACCGGTCGTGTTCACGGTCCCCTGACCTGGCTGGCCGGCTGACCGAGGTGACGTGCGAGCCTACGGCGCCGTAGGCTCGGGCTCGGGCGGGGCCGGCTTCGGCTTCGGGATCGAGAACGCGATGCCGTACACGCCGGGGCTACTGACGTCGGCCGGCTTGTCGTCGCCGTCGTAGAACACGACCTTCGCGGGGCCGCGCAGCTCGAGCTGCTGGCTCGCCTCGGGCACGTCGCGGGTGTGCTCGTCGATCTGGACCTTCGCGCTGACCGCGTAGACCTCGACGTTACCCGCCTGGATCTGGACGTGCGTCGTCGCGTTCGGCGCGAGCGCGCCACGCGACGCGCCGCGCGGCGAGCCGGCCGCATACACGTAGACGGCTTCGATCTGTCGGCTCGTGTGGTTCACGAGCTCGACCGTCTGCAGCTGCGCGCCGCCGCCGCACGCGGCGAGCGCGCACGCGACGAGCCAGAGCCAGCGCGTCATTTCTTCGCCTTCTTCGCGGCCGGCTTCTTCGCGGAAGACGACGTCGCGCGCTTCGCGCGCGGCTTCGGCTTGTCGTCCTTGCCGTCGTCGTCGTCGTGCTTCGGCAGCTCGGCGAGAAACGCGTCGGCGCGCTTGCCGAGCGCATCGGCATCCGGCGCCTCGGTCTCGTTGACGACGAGCACGAACAGGTCGCCCTTCACGCGGCGCTCGGCGAGCGCCTGCTGGACCGCGTCGTCGACGTCCCAGCTATCGCCCGCTTCGTCGGTCACGTACTCGTAACCGACGCGCGCGTCGGCGTCGAAGCCGTCCATCTCGAACCGCATGCCGTCTTCTTCGAACATCACGTTCTCGGCGATGTGAAACCCGGCCGCTTCGAACCGCGCCTTGAGCAGCGCACAAGCCTTGCGCTCTTCCATGACCGCGATGTTACACGCGGCGCGGCGGCGACCATGACAGCGATGCCCGGATTTGCGGACGCAGCCCGATCGTACGGCGGCCAACCGCCCGCAGCTGCGTTCGACCGCGCGGCTTGGTTCGTGCTCGCCCGGCCGCCATGTCCTCGCGCCTCGCGTTCGCCGCCGTAGCCGTGCTCGTCCCCGCCGCGGTCGCGCGCGCCGACCCACCGGGTCTGGTCGCGCCCACCGCACCATCACCGCGCCGCTTCGAGATCGCGATCGATCCGATCAGCCCTCGGTTCGGCTACTGGGAGGGCGCGATCGACTGCGCGATCTCGCGTCAGGTCGTGCTGAGCCTGTCCGCCGCGTACTGGACCAGCGACCCCCTGAACGGCGGCGCGCAGATCGTCGCGAGCGTACCGATCTACCTGTCGCGGGCCTACTCGGGCGTATTCGTCGAGCCCGGGATGGTCCTGCGCGGCTACTCGCACGTGTATCCGGGCGCGCCCGCGAACTTCGTCGATCCCGATCCGCCCTGGATGGGGCCCGAGCTGCTCGTCGGCTGGCAAGTCACGTCCGCGTCCGGGCTCGCGATCGCGGCCGCGTTCGGTCTGGTCAAGCCGCTCTCCACGCGCGACTCGTCGCAGAAGCCGCTGGACGACCCCGAGATCAACGGTTACTTCCGCGTCGGCTACGTATTTTAGACCGTTTTCGCCCGGAAATGATTGCGCCCGGCGATGGGATTGCCGCGCAGCGCGAGGCACGAGCGGCGAAGCGCTACT
>DATJXL010000379.1:0-63325 GCA_035500135.1 Kofleriaceae bacterium | reverse complement strand
CGGCCGGTCGATTATCGCCCTCGCACGGGTGAGCGTCGCCGGGCCAGGTCTCGACGTGAAATGGGTCGTCGGTGTTCCACAGCGCGATCGTTCCGTCCCACGAGGCGACCGCGAACGTCGAGCCATCCGGCGAGAACCGCGCGCCGACCAACGGCTCCGCGCTCGAACCATCGACGATCTTGACGAGCCGGCCGTGGTCGAGGTCCCACAGCCGCGCCGTGCCGTCCTGACTGGTCGTGATCAGCTCGTGGCCGCGCGCGTCGAAGCGCGCGCGGTAGATGCGGTCGCGATGACCACGCAGCGTGTACAGCGCGTCTCCGGTCGCCGCGTCCCACACGCGGACGATCAGATCGCGGCCGACCGAGATCAGGCGCTTGTCATCGGGCGAGAGATCGACGCCGTCGACCTTGTCGCCGTGGCCGGCCATCACGTGCAAGAGCTTGCCGTCCGGCAGCGACCAGATCCGCACGTTGCCGTCCCAGCTCGCGGTCGCGAGGATCGCGCCGTCGTGCGACAGCGCGACATCCGAGACCAGGCCGCCGTGTGCCAGCACGAGTCGGCGCTCGCCGGTCTTCACGTCCCACACGCTGGCCGTGCCGGCGACTGCATCCGCGGTCACGACCCAGCGCCCGAGCGGATCGATCGCGCAGGCGTACGCGAGGTCCTCGTAGCTCGGCTGCTGCCACGTGCGCCCGGTCGTCGGCTCGCCGATCCACAGATGATGGTCGCTCGCGGTCGCGATCACGCCGGCCTGCTCGTCGAACGCGAGGCAGTAGCTCCGGCCTGCGGGCCCGGCGTGGCGGCCGATCGCGTGCCCGGTCGCGGTGTCCCACACGATGGTCACGCCATCGTCGCCCGTGGTCGCGAGCAGCTTGCCGTCGCGCGCCAGCTCGATGCGCTGGATCGCGCCGGCATGGCCCTTCCAGGTCGCGACGAGGCGATGATCGTCGGCGGCCCACACGCGGATGCTGCCGTCGGCGTGCGCCGAGTAGATGCGCGTGCCGTCGGGGCTGTACGCGAGGTCCCAGGCGCGGCCGCCGTGCCCGTCGAGCCGGGCCACCTCCGAGCCGACCGACGGCTTCGCGTAGGCGTTCATCAGGCGCAGCGACGGCGTGTCGAGCCCGGCAGCGCGTGCGAGCCGGATGTAGTCGAGCGCCTCGGCCTGGCGGCCGGCGAGCAGCGCGGTGCGAGCTTGCTCGAAGTAGCTGTCGACGAGCAGCCGATTCGCGGTGTCGGCGTTGTGCGACGCGCGGGTACCGAGCACCGCGAGCGCGATCGCGCCCGCCGACAGCACGACGAACGCGAGCGATAGCAGCATGCGGCGGCGGCGCTGCGCGCGATCTGCGAGCTCGATGCTGCGGCGGCCGAACTCGTCCTCGATCTCGGTGAGCGCGCCGGTATAGCGCGTACGCCATAGCCGGTACTCGGCGAGCACGTCGTCGCGCCAGAGCAGGCCGCGCGGGCGATCGCGCTCGCCCCACTGCCGCGCGGTCGCGCGCAGCTGATCGCGCACGCGCACGATCTCGGCATCCTCGCGGCGCCACGCGACCAGGCGCGGCCAGGCCGCGATCAGCGCCTCGTGCGCGACCTCGACGCGATCGTGGCCGCCCTCGCCTTCCGACGACACGACCAGCCGCGAGCCGACGAGCTGCTCGAGCACGGCTTCCGCGCGCCCGCCGCCACCGAGCAGCTGGGTCGCCTCGCGACGCGACAGCACCGCGCGCGTGCCTGCACTCGTCACGAGGTGGCGGAAGATCTCGCGCACGAGCGGTTGCTGATCGAGCGGCAGCTTCGCGAGCGTCTCGTCGGCATGCTTCGCGAGCGCGCCGCCGACGCCGCCGAGCGACTGGTACGCGCGCCGCACGAGGGCGCGAAACCGCACGTCGCGCAGCTCCCACAGCCGCGACGCGGTGAACGACAGCAGCGGCAGCGCGCCGGGCTGTTCGGCGACGGCTCGCACCATTTCCTGGACGAGCTCGTCGTCCTCGAAGTGATAGCCGACGCGCTGCGCGGGCTCGACGAGCACGCGCGCGAGATCGTCGGCCGCCGGCGTGCTCAGCAGCTCGAGCCCGGTCGCGAGCCGCTGGCGCAGCGCCGGCAGCTGTTCGGAGCGCACGAGGAAGTCGTCGCGCAACGTGAGGATCACGCGCAGCCCCTCGTGATCGCCGTTGCCGGCAGCGGCGAGCGCCTCGCTGTATGCCCGTTGCTCGGCGGCGGCGACGCCGAGCGTGAACAGCTCCTCGAACTGATCGACCACCAGCACGAACGCGGCGTGCTTCGCGGCGATCGCGGTCGCGAGCGCCGCCGGCTCGGCGAGGATGCGCTCGCGATCGATATCGATGCCGGCGCGCGCGAGCCGCGCGGCGAGCTCGCCGATCGGATTCGCACCCGGCCGCACCGTGAGCGACCGCGTCTCCGCGGGCAGGCTCGGCAGCACGCCGGCTTGCACGAACGAGCTCTTGCCGGCACCCGACGGTCCGACGACCGCGAGCAGCGAGGTCACGCGCAGGCGGTTGACGAACGCCTCGATCTCGCGTTCGCGGCCGAAGAACCAGCTCGCGTCGTCGGCCGTGAACGTGGCGAGGCCGCGATACGGCGCCTGCTCGGCCTCGTCGCCGGCGGTCGTGCTGGCGCCGAGCACGAGGCCGGCCTCGCGCAACGTGTTCGCGAGATCCGGATCGCGGTGGTCGAATCCGAGCGGGTGTGCGCGCAGCCGCAGCCCGCGCTTGTCCGCGCCGTCGAGCAAGAACAGCTCCTCGGCCATGCCCGGCGACGGCCGCGCGACCTGCACGAGCGGCGACAGCGTCAGCACCGCGTTGTGATCGGCGTCGATCACGACGACGCTGCCGTCGGGCGCGCCCTTCGCCGCGTGGGCGATCACGCGCTGGACGCGGCGGGTTCCGGTCCACACGTGCAGCGCGCGCTTCGCGACCGCGCCCGTGCGGTAGTCGGAGAGCCACGCGAGCTTGCGCAGCATGCGATCGAGCTCGACAAAGTAGCGCGGCAGATCGACGCGCTGCACCTGCGGGCGCGGAAACGCAGGATCGCCGAGCGCGATCACGAGCTCGGGCAGCGGAAACGCCGTCGGATCGGCGTGGAAGCCGCGCGCGATCTCGCACGCGATGTCGAGCCAGCCGACCGCGTCGAGGCCGGCCGAGCCGAGCTCGCCGAGCCGGTTCGCGAGCAGCTCGCTGTGCGGCCGGCGCGCCGCGGCGACGTGCAACCACCCCGACAGCGCGAGCAGCGCGACGTACTGTGCGGCGACGGCGTGCACGAGCTCGGCGGCCTTCCACGCGTGCTCCACGTCGCGCGCGGTCTCGAGCGCGGCGATCGACTCGGCGATCGGCTGCGGCGCGCCGAGCACGAGCGCATCGCGCAGCGCTTCATCGAGCTGCGGCAACGCCTCGGCCTCCGCCGGCAGGTCGAGCGCCGCGCGGAATGCCGACGCGAGCTGCATCAGATTTGCGAACCGCTCGTCGCGCGTCTTGCCCATCGCGCGTGCGATCACCGGGTGTAACGCGGCCGGCACGCCGTCCCCGAGTGCCGGCACCGGCGAGCGCGCGTGCTGGCCCGCGATCTGGAGGAGCGTGCCGTCGCGAAACGGCAGCACGCCGGTGAGCACCTGGAAGCACAGCACGCCGAGCGCGTATTGATCGGTCCGCGGATCGACGCGGCGCGCGTCGATCCACTGCTCGGGCGCCATGAACGCCGGGGAACCGACGATGCCCTTGCGCTTGACCTCGTCGCGCGCGCCGCGCGCGATGCCGAAGTCGAGCAGCTTCGGCAACAGGCGCCCCGCCCGCGACAGCACCATCACGTTGGCCGGCTTGAGATCGCGATGGACGATGCCCTTGTCGTGCGCGGTCTGCACGACCTCGCAGATGCGCTCGAGCAGCGGCAGGAACCGCTCGGCGGCCATCGGTCCACGGTCCTGGATCCACTGCGCGAGCGTGGTGCCGCGCACCAGCTCCATCGCGCACCACATCACGTGATCGCTCTCGACGCCGAATCCGTAGATGTGCGCGGCGTACGGGTGATCGAGCCCCGACGCGAGCCGAGCCTCGGCCAGGAACGCGGTGATCGCGTCGTCGCCGTCGGCGAGCAGCACCTTCACCGCGGCTTCGCGCTCGAGCAGCGGCTGCTCCGCGCGATACACGACGCCCGACGCACCCGTGCCGATGATCTCGAGCAGCCGGAACTCGCCGAGGCTGCGCCCGAGCAGCCGGTCGGGCTCGGGCGCTGTTTCACCGGCGCTCATGCGCCATCATTGTAGTCCGGACGCGCTACAGCGTCTGGCAGCCGTACTCGCGCTCCGTCGCCTCCATCCGTGCGCTTGCCCGGATCAGCAGCCGGCCGCCTTGCGCTTCGGGAAGAACGGCGGTGGCGTCACGTTCGAGCCGGGATCCTTGCGCCCGTTCTCGAAGCAGCCGATGCGGCGAAACACCATCGGCTCGTTCACGGCGACGCCGCCGTCGTTGTTGACCGACTGGAACTCCTGGCGCTCGGGCTCGAGCCGTCCCGTGAACTGATCGGGGTTGTAGCCGTAGCGCGGCCCGCACACGTGCTCGGTCACGTGGTACTCGCCGCCGGCGAACGTGACGTTCCCGTTCACGAACGAGCCGTGGCCCTCCATCTTGCCCTTGTCGCGCGCGATGCACGGTTCCGGCGGCTCGATCCGATCCGCTGGCCCGGCCCACGAATCGACGAAGATCGTGCCGGTCAGGATCGTCGGATCCTTCGGATCCTCGCGGATCTCGAGCGTGTACTCGTACCAGGTGTTCTGGATCTCGAAGAACGCGAGCGCCTTCCACCGTCCCGCGACCGGGCTCGCGCACTCCGCTGCCGGTGGCAGCCGCGCGCGCTGCGCCTCGATCGTGGCAGGCGCCTCGGACCCGCCGATCACGAGGGCGACCAGGCAAACCGCGACCCCGATGGGAAGCTTCACACGATCAGGATGACACGTGACGCGGCGCGGTTGCACCGACGTGGTATCTATCGGCCGGCACATGGAACGGCTCGTCCACGTGGTCAACGGCGACAGCACCGCCGGCACGCTCGCGCTGGCCGAGCTGCCGGGCGAGATCCGCGTGTGGGCCGATGCGCTCGATCAGGGGCCGGTCCTGCCACTGCCCGACACCGAGCACTACCGCGTGCGCGGCGAGTACTGGGCCACACGCGGCGAAGCCGGCGCGGCCGAGCAGCTCGCGGCGTGGGATCGCGGCGTCGACGAGGCGGCCGCCGCCGACGAGGTCGTGCTGTGGTTCGAGCACGACCTGTTCGACCAGCTCGCGCTCGTGCGGCTGCTCGCGCGGCTCGCGCGCAAGGGCTTGCCGGCGCAGCTGACGATCGTCTCGATCGATCGTCATCCCGACGTCCCGCAGTTCCTCGGCCTCGGCCAGCTCCAGCCGGCGCAGCTCGCGGAGCTGTGGCCGCGCCGCACCCCGCTGTCGCGCGACGCGATCGACGAGGCGATCACGGCGTGGATCGCGATCACCGCGGCCGATCCGCGCGCACTCCCACTACTCGCGCGCCGGGTGAAGGCGCTGCCGTTCCTCGCCGGCGCGCTCGAGCGCCAGCTCGAAGAGCTGCCGGATCCGACGAGCGGGCTGTCGCGCACCGAGCGGCAGATGCTCGCCGCGATCGCGCGCGGCGAGCGCGAGGTCGGCGCGCTGATGCGCGCGGTGCACGCGATCGATCCGCGCTATCCGATCACGGATGGGCTTGCGGCGTGGACGCTGCGCACGTTCGCGCGCTGCGGCTTCGTCGAAGGTCCGGCGATCACGCCGCGCGGCCGCCAGGCGCTCGCCGGCACGCTCGACCGCGTGCACGAGTGCGGCATCGACGACTGGCGCGGCGGCGTCCGGCTCGAAGGTCGTGGCCCGGTGTGGCGCTGGGACTCGCGCGAGCGCCGGCTCGTCGAGCGCTAGCTTCAGAACCGGCCGACGAGCCCGACGACGCCGCCGCCCGGCGCGGGCGCGACGAATGCGGTGCGCGCTGCTTCGTGGGCGCTGCCGGTCGCGAAGAAATAGATCGAGGCAGCGAGCAGCGCCGCGCCGGCGCCGATCGCGATGTAGCCGCCGGGCTCGGTCGCGTAGACGTTGTTGCACGTGTGGCCGGTCCCGTGGCTGCCCTGACAGCTCCCGTCGAGCACCGCGAGCGCGATGCCGGTGCCGAGCGCGGCGACGCCGAGCCCGCCGGTGAGCCACTTCCAGCCGCCCCAGCGGCCGCCGGTCGACGGCGTGGTGTCGTCGCTGCGCTCGTCGGGCGCCGGCTTGTCGCCGGCGACGGGCGCGGCACTCGGCTGCTGGACGTCGATGCCGCCGGCCGGCTCCTCGCCGGCGAGGTAGCGCGCGAGCGCGCGCAGGCGATCGAGCGACGGATCCGGATCGATCGCGACGCTCGCGCGCCGCAGCTCGCGCCCCGTCAAGCTGACGAGCGAGCCGACGATGGCCGGCCGGCCGCGCACCTGGTCGACGCCGACCACCACCACGCTCGCCGCGCCCAGCGAGTTCGCGAACCCGGCCGCGTACGCGCCTTCGTGGGCCTCGCGGTCGCCGCTCGACGCGAACTGCAGGCCGGTCCACGGCGCGGTGCGCACGGCGCGATCGAGCCGCGGATCGATCGCGAGCTTGGTCTCGTCCTTCGCGTGGACGACGACGCGGTGCGTGCGCGACGGCTGCTTGTCGAGCAGCACGCACACGCGGTACTCGCCGGGCGGCAGCTCGACCGTCGTCGAGCCGACGGCGCGATACTGCTCGTCGATGAAGACGACGCCGGTGTCGTCGGCGAGGTGAATGTTGAGCTTGCCGGTGCCGGCCCCGGCGAGCTCCTTGCGGATCGCCTCGAACCCGTCGAACGCCTCCGCGCCGTAGACCGCGCGCGACACGGTGGCGTCCGGGAACGCGCGCAGGATCTCGGCGAACGTCGCGTGCGCGGCCGACGGGTCGCCCGAGCGCTGCTGCGACAGCGCGAGCGCGATCAAGCCCTTGAGCAGCGGCTCGCGCAGCGACTGGTCGCGCGCGAACGTGCCGCTGTTGGCGTGCGCGAGCTCGACCAGCGAGCCGAGCTGCTTCTGCGCGTCGTCGAACCGCCCCGACACCCACGCCTTGAACCCGGCGTCGATCTGCGCGGCGAAATCGGCCGGCAGCCCGGTCGACGAGATCGCGACGATCGACACCTTGCCTTCGTACGCGCGCGCGAGCGTGTCGCCGACGTTGTAGCCGCGCGACACGAGCTCGCCGAGCACGGGATTGACCAGGCGCTGCGCGTCGGGCGGCCGGTCGCCGGTGTACGACTCGAGGACGATGCCACCGGCTCGCGCGGGCACCGCCAGCGTCAGCATCACGATCCAGGCGACGAAGAGAGCTCGCATGGAGGGGTTATCGGCCGGCATGCGATTTCGTTGCTACCCGCCACCCCACACCTAACGTAGCGATCCCACACGGCATGAAATGAGGTTACTGTGGATCCGTGGTGCCGCGCTACGTGGCAGCCGGGTTCGCGGCAGTAGCCGCGTGTAGCTCGTCGTCGGTCCCATACGACGACTGGGCGACCGAGCGCCAGAATGCGCTGTGCAAGCGCGACGTCCGTTGCGGGCTGTTCGAGAGTCAGGCCGCGTGCCTCGCGTATTTTCGGGTCCTGCCCGACCCAAGCCTTGCCAAAGCGATCGCCGACCACAAGGTGAGTTACGACAGCGAAGCCGCTTTCGAGTGCATCTCGGCGCTCGCAAAGCTCAGCTGCGACACGACGTCGAAGGACTTCCGCGTCGTGCCCACGTGTGACGACGTGTTCAATGGCGTCGTCGCAGGCGGCGACGAATGCGGGATCGCCGCTGAGTGCAAGACCGGCTCGTGCATGCTCGGCTCGGGCTGCTCTGCCGACACTTGCTGCGCAGGCGCGTGCACGGCCGGGCCGCCGTCGGCGATCGGCGGTCCGTGTCACGTCGACGCCGACTGCGCGCCGAGCTTGTACTGCAGCGCGCTCGATCAGACCTGCCACGCGCTCGGGCAAGATGGCGACACCTGCTACATCGACAGCGAGTGCGACTACGGGCTCGGCTGCGTGACGACGACGAGCCCGGGAGTCTGCCACGCGCTCGGTGCGAGCGGCGGCGCGTGCCCGTACGGCCGCTGCGCGAACGACGGCGAGACCTGCCAGGGGTCGACGATGACGTGCGTGCCGGTCGGGCTTCCCGGCGGGCCCTGCATGACGGCGGCGGATTGCTCGCCGTACGGCGCCTGCAATACGGCGGCCGAGATGTGTTCAGACGCGCCGGACATCGGACAAACTTGCACCGGCAACTGCGAGGCCGACGCTCGATGCGACCTGGTCGCGTCGGGTCAGTGCGAGGCGCTCACGATGGACGGAAACGCCTGCGATACCGACCGCGACTGCGCGAGCGGCTACTGCCTCGAGGGCCCGGCGTTCGATAGTTGCGCAGAGCCTCTCGCCTGCGACTAATTCACGACCTGGATGGCCGGGTCCTGGCCGCCGAGGTCGGGGCCGGGCGAATGACAGTACCAGGTGAACGCCTTGCCGTCACCGACGGTCGCGGCCGTCTGGACGTACGCGTCGTTCGTGTTCAACGTCCCCGGCGTCGCCTGGGGATTGGTGGTGCTTTCGTTGCACGGCTCGTTCTCGTGGCAGAACCCGTACTGGGCGCCGTTGCTGTGAATCTCGATCGTGCCGTTGCTCATGTTGAGCCAGCGCACGGCCGTTCCAACCTTGACCTGTAGAGGCGTGGTGGTGCTGAAGCCGGCCGGATACTGGCACTGCCCGTTGTTCTCGTTCATCGCGATCGTGACCTGGTTGGTGGTCGTGAACGCGCTCGTCGCACTTTGGGCGGTGACTGTACCGCTTGGGTCTGTCGCCTCGATCTTGAGGGTCGCGGTGAGCTCGCTTGCTGCGGCAAGCGTGCTCGGGATCATGACCGTCGCCTTGGCCTGCGCGGTTCCGTCCGATGGAACCGAGACACTGGCGCTGTCGAGCGTCACGGTCCAGTCGCTGATCGGCTGACTGTTCGAGTCCACCACGCTCGCGGTGACGTTCACACTGCCTTCGAATCCGCCGGAGCTGGTGATTGTCGCCGTCACCACGTTCGAGGTCAGCAGCTCGCTGTTGACCGTCGGCATGTCGACCGCGATCGCGATTTCGGGCGTTGCGCCGCCACCGCCACCGCCACCACCGCCACCACCGCCGCCACCACCACCGCCACCGCCACCACCGGACACAGTCACGTCACCGGTCCCGGTCAGACACGCGGGAAGGCCCAAAGCCAGGACAGTGGCGAGCAGGGTAGTGCGCATGTTGCGCAAGTAGTACAAGCCATGTGCCGCGGAGTTTCACCTCTAACCGACGGATACTACTGGGGCCCCGCCTCTCACCGCCTGGGGCTTCTCCCCCCAAATGGTGCCCACCGACCCCGCCGAGATCTGGCTGATTCTGTTGCCGGTTCGAGGGCTTGACTAGCCTCGGTCGCGCTTGCCGAGCACGTTGCGAACCCATGACGAGGCCTGGCCGACCGCCCCCGTCACGCCGCTGAACATCGGCGTCTTGCCACTCGCTTTGGCGATCTTCGGGCCGAAGAAGTACATCGCGGCGGCCCACGCGATGACGAGCGCGTAGACCGTGATCGTCATCCCCGGAACGAAGTTCGCGACGAGCAAGGCGACCGCCGTGGCGACGGCGATGATGATGCCCAAGCGAAGGCCGAGGTACCACGCCGTCAAGGCGCCGACGATCAGTGCAGGAACCATTTCTGGAAGCGTAGCACACGCTCATCACGGCGCTTCATAAGCGCCGATATCCGGCGTGCTGCCTACGGGATTCGGCCTCGGGTTGCCCTCGTAGTCGACGGTGACGGGCAGCCCGGTCTCGGCGGACATGAGCGCCGGGCTGCCGGGCGCCAGATGGAAGTTCATGCTGCTGCCATCGACGAAGAACGTCGAGCTGTCCGCAACCTTGTCGCCGGTTCCGCCAGTGAACTGCGAGAGCGCCACGGTGTCGTAAAGCGAGTATTGGCTGGTGCACCCATTCTGCGGATGCATGCTGCCGTACGCGAAGATGTTGCTCGTCACCGCGACCGCGTCGTCACAGTAAAGCGCCTGGCCATCCGAGGGCGATGACAGAGTCGCGATGTTGACGACCGTATTGAACTGGAAGGTCGTACCGGGTGCGCCACCCATCACGTGGATGCTGTCGCCGTACGCTTGGGTCTCGATGAACACGCTGTTGTCGATCACCACGAGACCGCCCATCGTGTTGATCGTCTCATCGGCGCTCGTGAAGCTGCTCCTATGGACCACGACCTGGCAGTTCGTACCGTTCACTACCCCGGAGAACGTGCTGGCGTTCACCGTCAAAGTACCGCTCGAGCACGTGACGCCCGCGTTCGAGAAAGTCGAACGTTCGACATCGAGTGCGGCATTCGAGACCGTGATCGATGCGGATGCCGTGAGATCGAAGACCCGTAGCGATGCCCCAGCAGCGACCGACACGCCCTGCCCCGTGGTGCTCGTCAGCATCACACCGGAGATCGTCATCGGCGGCAGCGAAGCAGGAATCGCGATCGCCGGCCCCGAGCTCGGATAACCTTCGAGCGTCGCGTTCACGCCTTCGAGGTAAATTGGCTTCGTGATCGTCAACGTCGACGTTCCCAGCGACACCGTCCCCGCGACATGCATAACGTTCCGCGTTGCGGTGATCTCGCCGAGCGCGTAGCCAAGCGTCGCGCACGGCGCGGCCGCGGTGCACGTACCACTATCGTTGCCGTCGCCGGCCACCACGTAGACCACCTGAGAGTCCGGCGCACAGGTTCCGTCTGCTTCCAGACACACGCCGTTCATGCACTCGCTGTCTTCCTTGCACTCTCGACACGCATTCGTCGTCATATCGCACACCGGCGCATCCGCGGCCGTGCACTGCGAGTCCATCGTGCACGCGACGCACATTCCGTTGCTCGCGCAGTACGACCCCCCGGCGGCGCCGGTGCAGTCCATGTCGCCCGTGCAGGCGGCGACGCACAGCTGGCCGACGCAGACGGGCGCGTCGCTCGACGTGCAGTCGGCCGAGGTCGAGCATTCGGGCGCGACGCACACGCCGTCGGCGTTGCATACGTCGCTGCTCGACGAGCACGCGGTGACGTGGTCGAGACCGAACATCGAGCACTGCGCGTCCGTCGTGCAGCACGACAACGGGTTGTGTTTCGTGCAACTCGCGGCGAGCCCGAGAATCGAGAGCAAGACGATGATCCGCATGACGCCTGTATCGACCTCCACCTCGTGCGGTTGCGCCGCTCTATCCTATCGTCACTCCAGCCGCTCCCTGCACGGAAAGTCGCAGCTCTTGCGGTGCGGGCAGTCGTACGCGCAGCCGGCGGACAGCGCGAACAGCGCCAGGATCTCGTCGGCGGGGCCCGACGGGACGGCGCGGCGCGCGGCGCGCGCGGCGGAGGCGAGCGAGGCGGCGTCGCTGGCGTACGGCGTCGCGATGAAGCCGAGGCGGAACAGCGTGTCGCGCACGATGCGATGCGGCGTGACCGTGAAGTCGGCGAGGTCGTCGTAGCGGATCACGCCGAGTCGCGCGAGCATGTCCATGATCCAGAACAGCTCGGTCCGGAACAGGCCGCGGCCGAGCGCGGTATCGAGCGCGGCGAACGCTTCGCCGGCGTTCGCGCGGCCCCCCGTGTTACCGAGCTGCGATGCGAGCTCGGGCACCTCGGCGCAGCGGCGCGCCGCGAGCGACGCGAGCATGAGCGCGCGCGCGTCGACCGCGGCCGGCAGGTTCTCCGGAACCGTGCCTTGATAGAGATCGGCGAGCACGCCGGCCTTGTCGAGCGCGCCGTACGCGGCGATCACGCCGGCGCGATCGCGATCGAGCCGGAACGCGAGCGCGGCCGCGACCGCGACGCGATACAGCACCTCGTCGGCGTTCTCGACCCACGCCTCGGCATCGAGGCCGAAATCGGACGGCTGGTACGTCAGCGGCGCGTGGTGCGCGTCGGCCCACCACGCGGCGATGCGCGCGGTCGTCTCGGCGAGCACGTCGTCGGCAAAGCCGCCGGCGAACCGCGACACCGGCACGGCGCGCTCGCGGCCGCGCGGCGACAGCACGCCCTCGGCCGACAGATGGCGCAGCGGCGCCGGCAGCGGCGAGCCGACCGGCGCCCCGGCCGCGACCGGAATCGACGTCTCGCCGGCGGGTGCTTCGGCGGGCGCCGCGTCGTCTTCGGCGAGCGCCGGGATCACCGGCTCGGGCTCGGGCTTGTCCTCGGCGAGAAACTCGTCAACGTCGAGCGCCGCCGCGAGCTGGACGTAGCGATCGGCGCGCGGGCCGGCCGCGACCGCGATGCCGAGCGTGCGAAGCAGGCCGCAGCCGAGGCCGATCTGCAGCCAGATCTCGAGCGCGGGCCGCGACGGCACGACGCCGTGATACGCGGCCGAAGCGAGGTGCTTGTAGATCTCGTCCTTGTGATACGCGCGCTGGCCGATCAGATCGAGCACCGTCTTGCCGAGCAGCGGGTTCAGATGCCAGAGGCGATCGAGCACGACGATCGCGAGGTCGTCCTCGTTCGCCGCGGCGGCGACGGCTTGCATGAAGATCGACGGCATCGCGGTCGCACCGCCGGTGCCGAGGAAACGCAGCAGCGCGGCCGGCCGATCGCGTTCCCACAGCTTCGCGGCACGCAGGCGACCGCGCAGCTCGCGAAACGGCTCGCCCTTGGCCGGCGCTTCCTTGCACACGCGCACGAGCGCGGCGAGCGCGCCGCGCTGG
Source organism: Kofleriaceae bacterium (assembly GCA_035500135.1). Classification (GTDB taxonomy): domain Bacteria; phylum Myxococcota_A; class Polyangia; order Haliangiales; family Haliangiaceae; genus JABFXX01. The sequence continues at coordinate 50,554 of DATJXL010000379.1, read as the reverse complement.
TCCTGGCCGATCGCCGGGAAGTCCACGACCTGAGGCATCGCGACGACGTTACCACCGTCACCCTGCGAGTTGCCCGCATCGCGGCGACGTGATGTGCTCGACCCGATGCGGGTGATGCGCGTGATCGTCGCGCTGGTGATCGCGCTCGCGCTCGGCGGCGGCCTCGGGCTCGCCGCGCTCGGCGAGCGCTGGCGGGCATTCGCCTGGGCCGCGGCGCTGCCGACGGTGGTCGTCGTCGGTGCGTTCGTGTCGCCCTGGATCGTGCTCGGCGGCTGCCTCGTCGTCGGGATGGGTGCCATGGTCGATACGTTCCGGACGGCCTATCGCGAAGACACGCGCCTGCGCATCCTGTCGCCGTGGCCGTGGCTGGTGCTCGTGTTCGAGATCGCGGCCGCGCTCGCGCTCCGCATGTTCGTGGTCGAGGCGTTCTACATCCCGTCGTCGGCGATGTACCCGACGCTGCACATCGGCGACCACGTGTTCGTGGAGAAGCTGACCAAGCTCGTGCGCGCGCCGAAGCGCGGGGAGCTCGCGGTGTTCGTGTACCCGTGCGACCCCGATCGCGACTACGTCAAGCGCGTCGTCGCGGTCGGCGGCGACAGCGTCGAGATGCGCTGCGACGTCCTGTACGTCAACGGCGAGGCCGTGCCGAGCCGGCTCGTCGAGGACGCCGCGCACTGCGCGTACGAGGACTACGACGAGCTCGCCGACCGGTGGTCGCCGCGGAAGTGCACGCGCTTTCACGAGGCGCTGCAGGGCACCGACTACGACGTCTACGACGAGGACGATGCGGCTCCGCGCGAGCGGCCATCGGCGCGCGATTTTCCGCGTCGGGACGAGCCCCCGCCTAGCTGCGCGAACGTGCCGGAAGACCGCTACTCGAAGGTGGAGCAGAGTCCGGGCAAGCTCGTCGAGACCAAACCCGCGGGCAGCGCGAAGCCGTGCGAGCCCCAGCTCCAGTACGTGGTGCCCGAGGGCGAGCTGTTCGTGCTCGGCGACAACCGCTACAACTCGAACGACTCGCGCGTGTGGGGAACGCTGCCGGTCGCGAACGTCAAGGGACGACCGACGATGATCTGGCTGTCGAAGCGCGAGCCCGGACGGATCGGCGCGGTTCGCTAGAGCGCGCGCGTCCACGCGACGTGATGATCGTCGAACGCGTGGCGCCAGTCGCCGCCCCATTCCCAGCCGTGCTCGTCGAGCGCGGCGACGACCGGGCCGGGTCGCACGATCATGCCGGGGCGCACGTGCGCGCGATCGGCGAACGCGGCGCCTCCGGGCGGAACGATGCGATCGGGCTTGCGCCACGGGTTCTCGACCGGGTTGATGTCGATCGCGCGGCCGAGCGCGTGCTGCGACAGCACGTCGGTGCCGGCCACGACGCGGAAGTTGAACGCGGACGAGTTGTCCGCGGCCATCGAGGCGTCGTCGGAGGCGCCGAAATCGTCGACGAGGCGCAGCTGGCGGATCGGAAACCCGATCGCGTACAGCCGGCGCAGCAGTTCGACCGCGCGCGGCGCGAGCGCGGCGGCGACGACCAGCTCGCCGCGCGCGACGCCGCCGTCGAACGTGACGTGATCGGCGCGCACGTACGCGAGGTCGGCGAGCCGCGGGCAGCGCGCGTCGTCGTCGCGCCACGACCTGCCGGCGATGCGCGCGTGGATCTCGGACGAGATCGCGAGCACCTCGTGGCCGAATGGACGCGCGGGCGGCGCGAGGAGCGCGGTCACGGAGCGGCCGCGGGCTCGGCCGCGGAGCCCGCGGCTGGAGCGGCCGCCGAGCCAGCTGCCGCGGGCGCGGCTTGCACCGGCGCCGGGTGCGCCAGCGTCGCGATCCGGCGCAGCGCGAACGCGGCGAACGGCGACTGCGGATGCGCCGCAGCGAACGCCTCGTACTCGGTCTTCGCCCTCGCCCACTGCCCGGCGCGATCGAGCGCCGACGCGAGCTGGAAGCGCGCGTCGTCCTCGACGACGTGGCCGGCGACCGCGGCCTCGAAGCTCGGGATCGCGCGATCGACCTGGCCGCGGCGCACGTACGCGAGGCCGCGGAAGTACTCGAGCTCGGCCGCTTGCTTGCCATGCGGATCGACAGCAAGCGCTTGCTCGGTCACCGCGATCACGTCGCCGAGCTGGCCGGCCTTGAACGCGGCGGCGGCCCTGTCGAGCGCGCTGTCGGCGCGCGGCGCGGCCTCGCTCCGCTCGAGCCGGGCCGCGAGCGCCTCGCGTTCGACGCGCGACAGCGGCGCGCTCGCGAGCTCGCCGAGCTTCTTCTGCGCCTGATCGCGCTTGCCGGCCTCGAGCAGCTGCCACGCCTCGAGCGCCTTGGCGTCGGCCGCCTCGCGCGCGACCACGCGCGCGCTCGCATCGTCCGCGCGCCGGACTGCTTCGTCCGCACGCCGGACCGCATCGTCCGCGCGCCGGACGAGCTCGTTCGCGCGGCTCTGGTACACGAAGTAGAACGCGCCGCCGAGCAGCACGGTGAACACGACGTACGCGACGAACGAGTTTAGGTTCAGCCAGCGCGCGCGCCTGCGCTGCATCTCGACCAGCGCCGCGATCGATTCGGCGAGCTGGCCGACCTGCGCGGTCGCCTTGCGGGTCTGCGCGCCCTGGTCGTCGAGCTTGCGCCGCAACGAGTCGAGCAGCGCCCAGCCTTCGGTCTCGTCGCCCGCAGGTAGCTCGGGCTCGGGCTTGGGCACCGCGCTCACGCCTCGCCTTGTGCCGCGAATCGACCCCCGGATCAAGGGTGCTCGCTACGTTGAGACCCGGGAAATCGCCTGGTACAGTGCGGCAGTCCAGGATCTGCCTGGCGCGGAACGAGGTCCGTAAGAGGTTTCATGACCCTGCTCTACGACTGGCTAAAAAAGGCCGCGAAGGCCCAGGGCAACAACAAGGCCGTCGTCTATCGCGACAACTACCTGTCGTGGCGCGGCCTGCTCCATCGCGTCGACCGCCGCGCGCAGGAATTCAAGAGCATGGGCATCAAGGAGGGGTCGTGGGTCGGGCTGATGCTCGGCAACGTGCCGGACTTCGTGATCCTCGCCCTCGCGCTGTCGCGGCTCGATGCCGTGATCGTGCCGATCGATCCGACGACCGGCGGCCGCGAGCTCGAGCTCATCCTGGCCGCGGCGCCGCTGCGCGCGCTGGTCACCCGACCGCGCGGCAGCGAGGGCTCGATCGCCGCCAACGGCACGAGCTCGCCCGTTCCGCCCAGCACGCTGCCGCGCGCACGCGTGCAGCGCCCGACCACGCCGCCGCCCGGTACCGGGTCGCCGACGCCATCGGCCGACGCCGCCGAGGTCCGCCGCCGGCTGCAGGGCACGCTGCTGACGTGCTCGGTGTACAAACGCACGCCGCCGAACCACGGCGTCGATCCGATCGCGGTGCTGCTGACGTCGGACTCGCTCGGCGATCCGAAGGGGGTCTTGCGCACCGACAAGAACACGGTCGCCGCGGTCGACCAGGCGGTCGCCGCGCTCGGCCTGTCCGACAAGTCGCGCATCCTGGTCGCGGTGCCGCTGTTCCACGCGTACGGCTGGGATCTCGGCTTCCTGCCGGTGCTCAAGCTCGGCGCGACGATGTTCCTCGAGGAGGAGATCTCGGCGCGCCGCATCGGCAAGCTCGTGCGCGAGCACGAGGTCGACGTCTTGCCCGGCACGCCGTCGATGTACGCCGAGCTGTCGAAGCTGCCGACCGCCAAGCAGCTGTCGCTCGACAAGCCGCGCTACCTCGCGGCCGGCTCGCGCCTCGACCAGCAAGTCGCCGACGACTTCGCGAACGAGTACGGCGTGCGCGTGCTCAGCTGCTACCACTCGACCGAAGCGGCGACGATCGCGCTCGAGGACACCGGCAAGTATCCGACCACCGTCGGCAAGCCGATCGACGGCGTCGAGGTCAAGGTGACCGGCTCCGACGGCAAGACTGCCGCCGGCGGCAAGGAAGGCCTGATCTGGGTCAAGAGCAAGACGCTCTCGCCGAAGTCGATCGGCCCGTTCGACGCCGAGGAGGCCGGCAGCGGCGGCAAGCCGACCGCGCGCGCGTCCGGCATGGTCGCGATCGGCGCGATCGACAAGGGCGGCTGGCTGCGCACCGGCGATCTCGGCAAGCTCGACAAGACCGGGCGCCTGGTCATCACCGGCCGCGAGGACGACGTCGTCAAGGTCGACGGCAAGCGCGTCGCGCTCGGCGAGGTCGAGGGCTGCCTCGAGGCGTTCCCGAAGATCAAGGCGGCGCAGGCGACGGTCGTGACCGATCCGATGGCCGGCGCGATGGTCGTCGCGCGCGTCGTCACGAAGCAGAAGTGCGGCGCCGAGGAGATCATCGATCACTGCGCGCGCAACCTCGCGCCGTACAAGGTTCCGCGCCGCATCGAGTTCTGCGAGGCGATCTAGCTCCTACGGCGCGCCGTACGTGATCACCAGATCGCGCTGCGACGCGTCGTCGAACGCGATCCACGCCGGCGACCGCGCGACGTGCTCGAGGCGAACCTCGTCGATCATCCCGTCGACGAAGTCGGCATCGGCCGCACCGCCGTTGTTGCGGTCGGCGCCGAGCAGGATCGGATGCGCGCCGCGAAGCATCGTCCCGGTGACCGGCTTCGTCAGGATCGCCGCGCCGTCCTCGTAGATCACGACCTTCGCGCCGTCGTAGGTCATCGCGATGTGCGTCCACGTCGCGAGCGAGAGCGGTTGCGCGCTCGGACCGCCGAGCTGCGCGCCGGTGCTCGTCGTCACGACCGCGTCGATCTCCGGGCCCGCGTCGTCGCAACCGATCCAGAAGTCGTCGTTCACGCCGTTGCCGTTCTCGCGCGAGACGATCGCGGCGTAACCCGAAGCGGCGGCGAGCGTCTGCGCGTACAGCCAGCCCGATGCGGTGATCTGCGTGAACGCGAGGTCGGCCGCGTCGGCGACGCCGATCGAATCCATCTGCGCGCCGACGTACTGCTGCGTCGGCCCGATCTGCCCGGTCACCGTGGCCTGTGCCCCGCCCGACCATGCGCCGTCGTGGTGGTTCGTCGTCGCGTCGGTGAGATCCGCGAGGTGATAGACCGCCGCGTAGTCGGCCGACCACACCGATCCGGCGGGCAACGGCGGGGGATCCGGCTGCCCGTAGTCGACGCCGATCGTCTGCATCGCGCCGACATCGAGCGACACTCGGATCCATCCGACCAGCGGCGCGGCGCCGGGCGCGCCGACCTGCTCGATCTCGAGCGGCAGCACGTTGCCGGCACTATCGTAGAAACGCAGATCGCTCGCGTCGGGGCGCATCGCCGCCCGGTCCGCCCGGGTGTCGTCGAGGATCACGAGCAGCGGAAAATCGACGAGCGCCTCGCTCGGCGGCGCGACCGTCAGCCACGAGCGCGGCGCGGCGTCGCCGAGCCCGCCGCCGCCGGCGTCCGCGCGCGCTCCGAACTCCAAGCGCCCGCACGCGCAGCAAACGAGGAGCAGCGCCGGCCGCACCTCACCAGCATATCAATTGATGACGACGAGCTCGCCCGCATCGTGACCGCAGAACCGCGCGTTCAGATCGTACTTGGTCGCGCACACCGGGCAGATGCGCGCGATGACGCCGGTCGGCTCGGTCGTGTGCTTCTTCGAGCGCGGCCGCGTGGCGTTGTAGACGGGGAACGGCACGAGCTCGTTGCCGTCGTGCGGGCAGTTGCGGAGCCCGGGCTCGTACGCGCGCCGGCACGCCATGCACACCAGGCCCGCGCTCTTGCCGGTCTGCAGCGCGCGCAACGGGCCGCCGAGCATCTCCTCGGGCGGCACCAGGCGGCGCGCGTCGCGCGTGCAGTACGTCATGCCGTGATACTCGGTGCGGCACGTCGGGCACACCATCGCGCTCGACGTCGCCACCGCGAGCCCGGCGCCACCGCCGCCGCGCGCGTGCATCGGGCGAACGCGCGGCCGCGGCGGTTGCGGCACCGGCGACGACGCCGCGACCGGTGCGCGCGGAAGCTCCTCGGGACGCGGCGCCGGCGGCACCATCGTCTTGCGCCGCACGACCACCGCGAGCGCGACGAGGCCGACGATCACGAGCGCGAGCACGCCCGCGACGGCGACGAGCAGCGGCTCGGCGCTCGCCACCAAGGCGCTCGTCGACGGAACGAATCCGGACATCTCGCGTCGCTCGCTTTGCAAAAAGCTAGCAACCGCGTTCGCACCGGTCAATCGGAACTCGTCCGGGCTGGTAGTGGTACTACCTCGCCGCATGCCGGACCTGGTGATCGGCGCTCGACGGTCGACCCCGCGCCCGTGGCGCGCCGGCCTGATCGCGATCGCCCTGCTCGGCGTCGCCCTGGCCGTGGCGTGGCTGATCTACCGCAGGTCCGTCGCATACGAGGTGCCGGAGGGCGACGTCCACGGCGAGATCTCGATGACGCAGCCCGCACCGGGCGCCGTGCCCGCGCTCGTCTACGACGGCTCGTCGCTGGAATGGCTCGGGGGTCTCGCGGTGTTGCGCGCGAACGGCGACGCCCACGCGGTCGGCGCGGCGCACGGCCGCCTGCTCGGCCCGGCCATCCCCGCGGTCATCGCGGCGGACGGGCCGTCGATCGAGCGAACGGTGGAGAGCGATGGGTGGTTCGGGAGCCTGACCCACCACATGCGGCTGGCGTGGAACTGGCGGTTCGTGGACGACGGTATGGTCGAGGCCGACCGCCGCATGGTCGCGGGCTTGACGCGCGGCGCCGCGGCCAGCGGGGTGACGCTCGCCTACGACGACGTCCTGCGCGCGCAGGCGGTGCTCGACGTCGGCGAGGCCGCGCCCGGCAGCGCCGAGGTCGCGACGCACGGGCTCGCCCACTCGCTGGTGGTGATCGCCAGCCAGGCACAGACCCCGGCGCGAGTGTGGATCGGGCGCACGTTCGCGCTCCCGGGTGTGGCGGACGGCGGCGACTCGGCGCGGCCAGTCGTCGAGATCGTCCACCCCGACGGCAAGCTCGCGTGGGTCTCGGTCGGGTGGCCCGGCCAGCTCGGCGTCGTCACCGGGATCAACTCGCAGGGGATCGTCGTGCTCGTCGATCCGGCTCGCACCGCCGACGTGCGGCCGACGCGAGCGGCGCGGCCGATCGCGCTGCTCGCCCGCGGCGTGCTCGAGCAGGCCAAGACGCTCGACGAGGCGACCAAGCTCGTCGAACAGACGCCGACGCTCGGCGCCGCGGTCGTCGTCCTCGTCGACGGCGCGAGCGGCAAGTGGGTGCTGATCGAGCGCGCGCCCGGCAAGGCGATCGTCGAGCGCAGCCCGAAGCTGCCCGCGTTCGGCGATACGTTCACGACGAACGCGCTCGCGAACGATCCGGAGAACGATCGCGCGCGCCGGCTGCAATCGGGCAACGCGCGCGTCGAGCGCGCCGCGCGGCTCGTGCACGCACCGCTGCCGGATGTCGGCGCGCTCGCCGCGATCCTCCGCGACACGCGGGGCCTCGACGACGCGCCGCGCGCACCCGGCCATCGCAACGCGATCGACGACGGCCGTGCGATCCAGTCCGTGATCATCGATCCGGCGACGTTCGAGCTGTGGGTCGCCGACCCGAGCGCGGGCGGCCGCATGCGCGCGTTCGATCTGCGCCACGAGCTGCGCGGCGAAGGCGATCGCGCGTCGCCGCCCGCCGATATCCCGGCCGATGCCGAAGCCGAGCCCGACCTCCACGCCCGCCTCGCGGCCGCGCGCGCCGATCTGCGCGCGGCACGGCTCGCGCTCGACGCGAACGACGCGACGCGCGCCGCCGAGCTGTGTGCGCGCGCACGCGCACGCGCTCCGACCTTGCCCGAAGCGCTCGAGCTCGACGCCCAGATCGCCCAGGCACGCGGCGACGACACGCGCGCCCGCCAGCTCTACCAGCAATGGCTCGACGGCGGCCCCGACGATCCCGACGGCGAGGCGCGCGCACGCGCGCTGCTGGCGCGGTGAACCGGTTACTTCATCGCGAGCGCGAGCACCGCGCCGGCGATGGCGCCGAGCGCGAGCAGGCCGACGACCCACCAGATCCAGCGCGTGGAGGACGGTGCCGCGCCGACGTAGGCCGCGGGCGTTTGCGCCATCGAGCCGGCGAACTGCGCGGGCGCGGGTGCAGGCCCCGGATACTCGGCCGCATTCGGATACGGCTGCGGGGTCGGTATCGCCATCCCCTGCGGTTGCAGGGCGGACGCGCCGCGGCCCGGCGTGTCGATGCGCATGTGCATCGGCGCGGGTTGCGCCAACGGCGAGCCCATCGCAGGAGCGGTCGGCGCCGCGTTGAACCCGGGCATCGCCGGCGGCGCGATCGCGGCGGGCGGATCGCCGCGCCGGGTCTCGAGCAGCTCGGGCGCGGGCTTGATGCGGGCGCTCGAGTTCGGCGACACCGGCACCGCGAATGGATTGCTCGCCTCGCGCGTCGAGTCGAGCACCTCCTGCATCGCGACCGAAAACGCGGTGACGTCGGCGTAGCGGTTGTTCTTGTCCTTCTCGAGGCACTTCAGGATCGCGCGATCCGCGGCCGGCGGAACGTTCGCCTTCGGGTTCGCCTGCGATGGCGGCATCGGCGTCTGCTTGAGCTGCGCCGTGATCAATCCGGCCGGGCCCTTCGCGTCGGGGAACGGCAGCCGGCCCGTGATCATCTCGTACGCGACGACGCCGAGCGCGTAGACGTCGCTGCGGCCGTCGAGCGGCTTGCCCATCAGCTGCTCGGGCGACATGTACTCGAGCGTGCCGAGCGTCTGACCGGTCGCGGTCAGCTGCGGCGACGCCGGATCGATCGAGTCGCCGCGCATCACCTTCGCGATGCCGAAGTCCAGGATCTTCACGAACTCGGGATTGCCCGGCCGGCTCTCGAGGTACACGTTCTCGGGCTTGAGATCGCGATGGATGATGCCCTGCGCGTGCGCCTCGGCGAGCGAGCTGCACATCTCCATCAGGATCTTGAACACGCGCTTCCACTCGAGTGGCGCTTGCTCGTGGAAGATCTGGTGCAGGCTCTTGCCCTCGAGCAGCTCCATCGCGATGTAGAGCGTGCCGTCGGGCGTCTGATCGAAGTCGTACGTCGTGATCGTGTGCGCGTCGCGCAGGTTGCACAGCACCATGCCCTCGCGGCGGAAGCGCGCGACGAGGTTCTCGTCCTTCGTCATCTCCGGATGCAGGAGCTTCAACGCGACCTTGCGGCCGGTCGCGAGCTGCACGCCGCGATACACCGCGCCGAAACCGCCCTCGCCGATCTTCGACTCGATCTTGAAGCGGTTGTTGAGCGTCTGGCCGATGTAGACCTCGTCGCCCTTGAGCGAGCGCTTCAGCGCCGCGCGCTGCGGCGCGCGCTGCGCGCCGGCCGCGGGATTGCTCGGATTCGACTTCGGAACTTGCGCGACCGGCGCAGGCGATGCGGGCCGGCCGGTACCGGCCGCGCCCTGCGGCCGGGCGACCGTGCCCGTGCCCTGGGCCGGAGGGGGACGATTCGCCTGCAAGCGATAGCCGCACACACCGCAGAACCGCGCATTCGGCTCTAGCGGCGAACTACACGAAGGGCAGTTCATCCCAGGCAAATTCTCCCAGAAGATTCGAGCGTTCGCATCTGTGTTTCGAGTAATTCGCTCGCTGTGGTCTAGCAGCGCAGCAGCAAGACGACGAGCAGGAGCACGACCACGCCGGCGATCGCGGGGGCCAGCCAGCGCGGCCTCGCGCGCTCGATCGGCAACGGCGGCAGCGCGCCGATCGCGGCGTCATCGCCCACGAACAGCCGGATGCGGGGGCCGCCCGGTCCGAACTGCACGCTGACCGGCACGTCCGGCGTGATCGATGCCTCGGTCACGCGATGACCATCGATGTACGTGCCGTTCGAGCTGCCGACGTCGACCAGGACCCAGCCCGCACCGTCCACCAGGCGCGGCCGGAGCTCGGCGTGGCGCGAGCTCGCGTCGATGTCGCGGTGCGGATCGAACGAGACCTCGCAATCGGGGTGGCGGCCGAACCGCACGCGCTCGCCGGCGGGAAACTCCTGGCGCTGGCCGCGCCGGCTCCCCGCGACGTGGTCGACGATCACCCGGACCGACACGCCGGCATGTTACCGCCCGCCGAGCACCCACGCGACGATGCAGGCGAAGATCGCGATCGCGGCGACCAGCCACCACGCCGGGCGGCCGTCCGCGAGCAGGCGGCGCGCCGGGCCGTCGGCGTCCTCGATCGGTAGCGCGGTGTGCGGCAGCCGGATCCCGACACGCGACCGCATGATCGGATGCTGGCCGGTGACCGGGATGGAAAGCTCGGCGCTCGATCCCGCCGGCAGGCCGATGCGCGCGGCCAGCCTGCGCGCGACGTGCGACGTGTCGGTCAGCGCGGGCGCGCCTTCCTTCTGCGGATCGAACTCGCGGAACGTGGGCAGGTCGTCGTCGCTGGCGGGCGGCGCGAGCCGGTCGCCGCCGAAGTCGGCGACGACCGCGGTGATGTTGTCGGGGCCGCCGGCCGCGCGCGCGGCGGTGACGAGCAGCGAGACCGCCTGTGCGCACGTGTGCGGCTCGGCCATCAGCACGGCCAGCGCGGGATCGCCGACGAGACCGTGGAGGCCGTCGCTGCACAGCAGCACGCGGTCGCCGCGCCGCAGCTCGATGATCGACAGCGACGGATCGACGTCGCTGTTGACGCCGAGCGCCTGCAGGATCGCCGAGCCGGCTTGCTCGGCCTCGTGCGGCGCGTGGCCGGCCGCGATCAGCGCCGACGACAGCGATTGATCGCGCGTGACCTGAACGATCGCGCCCGCGCGCAGCACGTACGCGCGCGAGTCCCCGACCGTCGCGATCACGAGCCGGTCGCCGACGACGCCGGCCGCCGACACCGTCGTGCCCATCCCGCGCAGCCCGAGCTCGCGGCGCGACAGCGCGTAGACGTCGTTGTTCGCGACGCGGGTCGCGCGCCGGAGCAGGCGCGCGAACACCTCGGGGTCGCGCGTCGCGGGCGTGCCCTTCATCTCGCGCCAGATCGCCTTCGCGGCCAGGTCCGACGCGATCTCGCCGCCCTCGACGCCGCCCATGCCGTCGCACACGATCATCAAGACGCCGCGCGCGGCCGACGCGCGCCAGGTAACGGCGACGTCGAGCTCGCCGCCGGAATCGAGGTCGCCGACGAGCAAGCTGTCCTCGTTGTGCTCGCGGATCGAGCCGACGTCGCTCGCGCCGGCGACCGCGATCTGCAGGGGCACGACCGCGTCGTCGCTCGCCCGTCGAGGGATTCGCTCCTCCCGAGGAGAGCTCGCGCTCGCTTCGCTTCGCCCTCGCTTCGATCGATCGTCGTCGCTCAACGCTCGATCCGCAACAGCTGATCGCCCATGCGCACCTGATCGCCGTGTTTGATCGCGGTCGGGCCGGCGAGTCGCACGAACGTGCCGTTCGAGCTGCCGAGATCGGTGAGCGTGACGCGCTTGCCATCCCAGTTGAGCGCCGCGTGCCGACGCGACATGAACGCGTCGTCGCGGTACACGATCTCGCCTTCTTCGCGACCGAGCACGACCTCGCCGCCGACGAGGTGGCGCACGTCGCGCAAGCCGCCCGACGGAATGAGCTGCAGGAGGCGGCCCCACGGCTCGCGCGGCGGTGACCCGAACAGCGCGACGCCGTGACGCACGAGCGGCGTCTGCGTGCGCTCCTCGGGCGTGACGCGCTCGAACCGCAGCACCTCGCGCCCGACGAGGATCGTCGCGCCGTCGGCGAGCTCGACCGCGCCCTCGGTCTTGCGATACACGCCGTTGACCGTGTCGATCGGATGCACGGTGATCGCGCCGTCGGCGCCGCGCGCGATGCGAGCGTGCTGCCGCGCGAGGAAGCGATCGTCGTCGAACGCGATGTCGGCGCCGGCGCGGCCGACGATCGTGTCCTCGGAGCTGAGCGCGAAGCGCTGGCCGTCGCTGCCGTCGCGGTTGACGAGCACGGCGGTGCCCCACGCCGTGCCCGACGGGCGCGCGGTCGCGGCGATCGCCGGCGGCAGCGACGGTGCAGCCGGCGATGTCACCGGCGCGGCGTTCACCGCCGACGCGCGATTGCCGTCGGGCTGCGCGAGCGTCGCGGCCTGCGGATCGATTCCCGGCTGCGCGACCACGGGCGGCGCCTTCGACGCCGGCCGGTTGCGCAGCGCACCCGGATCGGTCGGCGCGATCGCCTGCAGGTGCAGCCCGCACTGCTGGCAGTACGCGAATCCGAGCGGCGTGACCGTGCCGCAGCGCGGGCAGTTGATCGACGTCGGCGGGGCGGGCGCCGGCGTGGGCCCGGCCGGCGCCATCATCGGCGCGCCGACCGCGACGGGCATCGGCGTGGCCATCGGCGCGGGCGCCGGCGGCGGCGGCGCGGCCAGCGCGGCGCCGCAGTTGCGGCAGAACTTCATGCCAGCGGGGTTCTCGCCGCGGCACACCATGCAGATCACGGGCAACCCGGCCGGCGCAGCGGGAGTCTGCGCGGGAGCCAGTGCGTTGCCGCAATTCAGGCAGAACGACGCCCCGGGCAGGCTTTCGTGGCCACAAGACGAACAGCGCATCGCACCCCTCTGCCACCGAGTGTCTCGAAAAGCCCGACGACCGGCTACTCGCCAGGCGTACGAAGTAGCGGCCGCATCGATCCGCTCATTTGCATCCGACATCACGGCTTGCTAAGACCGGGCCCGATCGTGCCGCGCAAGATCGCACCGGTGCTCGCGTTCGCGGCTGTCGTCGTCGCGGCTGCGTGCTCGCAGACGACCATGCGGACGGCGCCGTTCCGCGTGCGGCCCGATTCCGCCGATGCCGGTACGCTGCGCGGCCCGTTCACCGGGCGCGTCGTCGACTCGACGACGCACGCGCCGATCTCGGGCGCGCTCGTCTACGCCGCGTGGACGCTCGAGCGCGGCCCTGCCCTGCCCGAGCCGGCCGGCTCGCGCGAGTACGTCGGATCGACCGATGCGGGCGGCAATTACAAGGTGCCCGGGCTCGCCGGCGCGCCGCCCGACGTCCGCGTCACCGACTTCACGCTCGTCGTCTACAAGCGCGGCTACGTCGCGTACCGGAGCGATCGCCGGTTCGCCGATCTCGGCTTGCGCATGGACTTCGCGCAGCTCGACAATCAGATCCTGCTCGAGCGCTGGCGCAACGAGCTGTCGCACGCGCGCCACGTGCGGTTCGTCGGCTCCGGTCTGCAAGTCTCCGCGCTCACGCAGTGGGAGCTCGCCGACGCGGCCGCCGAGCTCGAAGGCAAGAAGCCGGGCGGCGAGGAGCTGCGACCGGGTCGCGGCGAGGGCGGCCAGTACGTGGTCGCCGCGCAGCTGTTGACCGAGGCCGACATCAAGTCGAAGACCAAGTACGACGGCCAGTTCGAGACCGGCCCGCTCTCCGACGAGCCCGATACGGCGAGCTACTCGTCGCAGCACTTCAAGGCGCTCGGCCGGCCCGAAACGTGGGACGTCGCGATCCGCGTGTGGCGCCTCGATCCCGCGAAGGCCCAGGAGCGCTACGACGAGCTCCTCACCCAGCTGCCCGGCATCACCGAGAAGGACGAGATCGCGAGCCGCTCGTTCGTCGCGGCCGAGAAGGAGAGCGAGATCCGCGGCATCGGCTTCCTCGACGGACCGCGCGGCATCGTCGTGCTGATCACGTGCGGCATCAACCAGTGCGGCACCGCCGAGAGCGCGAGCGCGATCGGTCGCGTCGTGTACGACAAGCTGAAGCAGCTCGTGCCGACGATCACGATTCCCACCGCGACCCCCGGAGGCGGGAAGTGAAGACGAAGCTCGGGCTCGGACTCGGGCTCGGACTCGGGCTCGGGTTGTGTGGTGCGGCGTGGGCGTGGGAAGCGCAGACGACGCAGGCCGGGCTCGCCGAGCAGGCCGGGCTCGCGTCGCGGCTGCACAAGCGGCTCGTCACGCTCGGCTTCACCGGCGGGCTGTTCGAGCCGCTGACGATCCCGCCCGCCGATGCGCCGGCGCTGATCCAGGATCTGCACCTGCTCACGCCGACCAACGGCGCGGTGCCCGACGCGCGCGGGCGGCAGACCGCGCTGGCCTGGCTCTCGGCGGGCGCGCAGCTCGCCGACGTGCCGGTGCAGGCGGCCGCGAACCACTTCTTCGACCCGGCGACCGGGCACGGCTGGCGGCGGCCGTCGCGCTTGATCGACAAGATCGAGGGCGTCGAGGTGCCGGCGACCGGCGTGCCCGCGCCCGACTGGATCACCGACAAGGACAACCCGTTCGCGCTCGCATCGTTCCTCGACCAGTACGCGAAGGCCGCGAGCGCGGCGACGCCGGGCGAGCGCTCGCGCCACATGGCGGCTGCGCTGATCGCGGCCGGCGCGATGCTGCACGTGCTCGGCGACATGGGCTCGCCGTCGCGCGTGCGCGGCGACGAAGAAGCGCACTACGCGAAGGTCGGCAGCGATCCGATCGATCTCGGCTCGCGCCTCGAACGCGTCGCGGCGCTCGCGTTCGGCCGGCTCGGCGTGCCGCCGCCCGCGCGCACGGTCACGCGCACGCACCTGCGCGAGTTCTTCACCGCGCCGACCGGCGACGGCCTCGCCGACGAGACCTCCGCCGCGTTCTTCTCGCCCGACACGCTGCCCGAGGCGGCGCGCGTCAGCGGCGATCTCAAGCCGCACCTCGCACGGCCCAAGCCTGCGCTGCCCGCGCGGCTGAACTTGATGGCGGCGAGCCGCGACGACGGCACGACGCTGCGCGCCGCCGACGGGACGTGCCTCGCGCGCTACCGCGTCGAGCACGACGTGCTGCGCTTCTCGCTCGACGACGACTGCCTGCTCGAGCAGGCGACCAAGATCCTGCCCGAGGTCGCGGCGTTCGAGACCGGCCTGCTCGACTTCTTGCTGCGCGGCGAGCTCACGCTCGAGGTCGGCCGCGAGGTGATCGTCGCGGCGAAGGGCCTCGGCGCGGGATCGGTCGAGATCCTCGTCGAGGACGACCGCGGCGTGCGCACTCGGATCGCGAACGTCCAGCGCGCGCCGGGCGACGTGCTCGCGCACGTGCCGGCTCCCGCGAGCGGAGTACGGGTCGTGGCGGTGTTCCGCGGCGCGGATGCGGCGGGCGAGCCGATCGTCGCGGTCGGCGCGCTGCCGCTCTCGCACTAGCGGGCTCGGACCGGCGGGCTACAATCGTTCGATGGCGAAGCGCCGCGACCACGAGGAGCCGCTCGACCGCGTGTTCCGCGAGCTCGCCGATGCGTCGCCCGGCTTGCACGACGTCGATCCGCCCGAGGACGATCTTCCGCCCGGTTTACCCGAACCGCTGATCGAGCTCTACGCGCGCACCGGCGGCGCCCGCCTCTACATCGACGCGCTCGAGCTCGTGCCCGCGCGCGAGGCGGCGTTTGATCGGTCAGCGCCGCTCGGAAGCGGCCCCGACCTGTACGGAAAGCCAGGGGGCGGGATGCGCTGGCGGTTCGCGTCGATCGACGGCGATGCGGTGTCGGTCGATGCGCGCGGCAAGGTGTGGCGCGGCGACGCGTCGATCGAGGACGACGTGTGCGAGGGTACGCGCCTCGATCGCTGGCTGGCCGGCCAGGTCGACGCGCTCGCGGTCCTGTTCGATCGCGATGGCGAGTACGCCGACGAGGTCTTCGACGAGCACGGCGAGATCATGCCGGTGGTGCGCGAGCGCCAGCTGCGCGCGCAGCTCAAGCGCGACGCGGCCGCGCCCGGTCCGCGCTGGCGCCTCGCCCACGTCCTGCTCGAGCAAGGCGCGGCCGAGAACGCGCGCGACGAGCTCGAGCAGGTCGTCGCAGACGATCCGGCGTTCTTCTGGGCGTGGCTCGATCTCGCCCGCGTCTCCGAGCGGCTCGGCGAGATCGGCGGCGCGATCGACGAGGCGCGCATGGCGGCCGAGGCCGCCGAGGGCGTGCAGCACGCGCAGGCCGGCTACTTCTGGTCGCAGGTCGCGCGGCTCGCGGCACGCGCCGGCGACGACATGGTGCGCGCCGAAGCGGCGACCAAGGCGTCGCTGCTCGCACCCGGGTTGAAGCGCGACCAGCTCGAGGGCGCGCGCGAGCGGCTCGACGCCGGCGATCGCGCGAGCGCGAAGGGGCTGCTCGAGCTCTTGCGCGCGGTGTGGCCGCGCGATCTCGAGGTGCTCGAGCTCTCGAAGCGGCTGACCAGCGCCTAGCGCGCGAGCTGGATCGAGCCGAACACGGCCTCGAACGGCGCGTCGAAGGCCGTACCTCGGCCCTCGACGCATTCGATGTGGCGTGCTGCGGCGCAAGCGTCGACCTCGCTGACCGGTGCGCGCAGGCGATCCGATCCGATCGCGAGCTCGCCGTCGAAGATCCCGGCGAACACGATCCGATCGGGCGAGCGACCGGTCCACAGCAGCTGCACGAACGAGCTCATGTCGCCGCCGCCGACGTGCACGTTCAACGGCCGGATCAGGCTCACGCGGCGCTCGCGCCTCGCCGCGACGTCCACGACGATCGCCGACAGCGTAGCGCGATCCTGTGCCGCGGCGTACCGGCCGAGAAACACCGCGGTATCGGGGCCGAGCTTCGGCAGCGCCGGCAGCAGCTCCGGCTGCGCGGGCTCGTCGAAGGCGTCGAGGAGCTTTCCGACGCGAGTGTCGAACACCGCGACCTTGGGATGATTCTCGACGTGCGTCACGCCGTCGGCGCGTCGGAGCGCGACGTCGTCGAAGCGCAACACGATCCGGTCCCCGAGCCGCGCGAGCTCGTCGACCGCGCAGTACGCGTCGTCGCCCGCGCGCGCGACGCGCACTCGCTCGGCACCGGTCGCGGGATCGAGCACCTGCACGACACACGGCACGTGGCTCGGAAGCTCGGTGCCGATCACGACGCCGGGTGTCGTCACCACGATCGCGCCGACGTCGGCCGCGAAGTCGGCGAGCACGCCCTGGCGCGAGTCCCGGTTCGCGTGCTCCCACAGCACGTGGCCGTCGTCGTCGAGCACGAGCTCGCCGTAGTCGTTCGCAACGAATGTCACGTCGCCGGCGCGCACCACGCGCTCCGACGCGGCTCGCGTGATCGTGTCGGTGACCGCGGTCCATCGCACGTGGCCGTCCCCGCTCACCGCGATCGCGGCGCGCCGCCCCGTCGGGTCGACGCCGACGCCGACGATACCGTCGCCGACCACGATGGCGCCGACCAGCCCGACGCGCAGGCGCCACCGCACGCGCCCGTCGGGCCCGCGCCGCGCCAGGCCATGGTCGTCGCTCACGATCCAGTCGCCACCGGGCATCGCGACCGCGAGGTTCGCTTGGCTTTCGCCGTACGCGGCGATCGCGCGCACCGGGCCGGCGTCGACCCGCGGCATCGTGTCGCCGCACGCCGCGACGGCCGCAGCGACCGCGATCCACCTCAACGCGACCATACGAGGGCCCCGCGCGGCTGCGTCTTGACGAGCGGTACGTCGGTGAGCTGCTCGCGGTCGACACCGCCCGAGTAGTTGTAGCCCGACGCGATCGCGAGCCGCGCGCCGCTGGCGAGCTCGATCGTCTGATCGAAGGCGTCGAGCCGCGTGAACACGCCTTCCTTGCCGCCGTTGTCGGTGAGCACGCGCGGCCGATACGACGCGAGCGTCTTGCCGTGCTCCGAGATCGTCGCGTCGCACGTGACCATGTCGTTCCACATGCGCATCCCGACCGTCCACGAATCGCAGCTGCACGCGAGGTCGAGCGCGAACGGACCGGCCGTGCGGCGCAGCGCGATCACGCGATGGTCCGTGGTCACGCCCACGTCGTCGTCTTGCCATCGCCGCACGCGTGGGTCACCGTCGTGCGGCTCGGCCTCGCCATCGCCGGCGAGCTCCTGCGCGGCGTCGCGCACGTGCTGCGCGTCGTCGGGGCACGTGTCCTTGCAGCCGTCCGCGAGCACGGCCGCGATATCGCGCGCAGCCAGCTTCGCCATCGTCGGCAGCTCCCAGGCATAGCGATACGATGCGAGCTCCGCGCGATCGAGCAGGAACAACACCGGCGGCCCGTCGCCGCCGCGCGGAGCGATCGAGTCGTACAGAAACGGCAAGAAGTCGCCGACCGGCCCGAGGTACGCGTGCGCGGGTGCCGGCGCGGGTCGCGCGCGCGGCGGATGCGAGCGCGCGGGCGTTACCGCCACCGGCACGAACACGAGCTGCGCGGACGGTCGTGGCGTTAGCAGCCGCGCGCCGACCACGGCCCCAGCGGCGACGCCGAGGACCGCGAGCGGTGCGACGATCGCGATGCGTTGCATGACCTCATGCAACGCACGATCGCGCGCGTCGGTCTAGCGAAACACCGCTTGGTCGGCCGGAATGCCGCGCGCTTCGAGCTCGGAGTAGAACCGCGGCACGGTGCCGGTCGCGGTGAAGCTGTTGCCGTTGAGCTGGAACAGCGTCTGGGTCTCGAACGCGGCGTCGGTGATGCCGACGACCTCCTCGATCGAGTGGACCTTGATCGTGCCGTCGGCGTGGCGCGCGACGTGGAGCACGATCTCGAACGCGGTCGCGCACAGCTCGCGAATCGCGACGTCGGTGCCCGGGCTGGTCGCGCGCACGAGCGTCGCGAGCCGGTGGAGCACGACATTCGCGCCGTCGCCGGTCATGCCGACGACCGCGCCGTCGATCGACGACGTCAGCGCCGATACGACCGCGAGCGCCTCGCGGCCGCGCACCTCGCCGATCACGAGGCGGTCGGGCGAAAGGCGCAGCGCGGCATCGAGCAGCGAGCCGAGGTCGACCTCGGGCCCCTTCGCGTTGCCGGGCCGCGTCTCGAGCTGGATCCACTCGTCGCGCGCGATCGACAGCTCGGCCACCTCCTCGATCGACACCACGCGCTCGCCGGGCGGCGCGGCGGCGGCGAGCGCGCCGACGACGCTCGTCTTGCCCGAGCCCGGACCGCCGCACACGAGCACGTTGCGACGCGCGGCGATGCAGGTCGCCAGGAAGTCCGCCATGCCGTTCGACAGCGCGCCTTGCTGCACGAGGTCGGCGAGCGTCGGCATCTGCGACGGCGGCTTCTTCAGCACCAGGCAGGCGCCGCGCGAGGCGACCGGCGCGACCGCGGCGGTGAGCCGCGTGCCGTCGCGCATCCTCAGATCCACGATCGGCCGCGTATCGTCGATGACGCTGCCGGCCTCGGCGACGAGCCGCTTGACGACGCGCTCGAACACGTCGTCCGACGAGAACGCCTTGCCCGAGCCGCGCAGGTTTCCGTCCTTGCCGACCACGACGCGATCGCGGCGATCGATCAGGATCTCGTCGATCTTCTCGTCGGCGAACAGATCCTCGAGCGGGCCGAGCGCGAGCGCCTCGTTGAGCGTCTCCTTGATCAGCGTGTCCTGATCGATGTACTTCGGGAGCTCGCCCGACGTCTCGAGCGTCTCGACGAGATCGATCGTCGCACGCTCGGCGCGCTGCCAGAGGTCTTCCTCGTGCAGACGCTCCATCGGGATCTTGTCGAGATCGAGCTTGGCGCGCAGGCGCTCGAGAATGCTCGACTGCAGGTCGAGCATCTTCACGATCTTCGGATCGAGCGGCTCGAGGTGCACGCCGCGCTTGCTCGGCACCGACAGCGCGCGCCCGATGACCTTCTTCGCGCCGACGCCGGCGAGCTGACGGCCCTTGCCGGTGTTGGGACCGGCCGGCAGCGGCACGACCGGCGCGGGCTGCGGGGCCGCGGCCGGCACCGCGCTGAACGACGGCGGCGGCGCGGGCGCGACGGCCGGTGGCGCCATCGCCGGCGGCATGTGCGGATCGGCCATCGTCGGGCCGGGCGGCGGCGCGACCGGCGGCGGCATCGGGACGGGCGGCGCACCGGCGGGCGGCCCGCCGAAGCTGGGCGGCGGCATCGTACCGCCCGGGCGACCGACGCGGCCCGGGGGCGGCGCCGAGATCGGCGGCATGTCGCCGGGTGCGGGACGCTCGCGCGGCGGCGGCGGCTCGCGCGGCGGCCCACCGAGGTCCCGGCTCGGGCCCGGCGCGCGCGGCGGCAGCGTACGCCCCGGACCGCTCGGTGGCGGCGGCGCGGGCGGCGGCGGCGCCGGTGGCTCCATCGGCTGGGACATGTGCGGCGGCGGCGGTGCCGGCGGAGGCGACGAGATCGGCGTCGGCATCGGCATCGGCATCGCCTGCGGCGCCGCCTCGGTCGGGCGCGGCGGGCGCGCGTCCATCATCGGCTGCATGCGCTCGCCGCCGGGCGGCGACGTGGTCGTCTCGGACGGACCATCACCCTCGCCGCTCGCGGCCTCGTCGACACCGACGATGAAATCGCCGATGTAGATCTTGTCGGAGTCCTTGACGACGAGCGGGCTCGTGATCTTGCGCCCGTTGACGTACGTCCCGTTCGTGCTCTTGAGATCGACGATGATGAACTTGCCGTCCTTGAGCACGATGCGCGCGTGACGCTTCGACACGTTGCCCTTGGGCAGAACGATGTCGTTGCCTTGCACGCGGCCGATCGTCACCTCAGGCTTGTTGAAGACCATGCGGCGCTGCTCGCCGCCTTTTTCCTGGATGATGATCGTGAACATTGGCTCCTGGGCCGGCAGGGACCGCTCCCCTCCCGTCTCGACGATAACGGTACTAAGCCTCGGCAATCACGGTCAAGTTGCCGACGACTTTCCGGCAGGGCCGCTCGCCGGCGGCGGCCCGTGCGGGCCGTCGGGCCGCACATCGTCCCACCACAGCGCCCAGGCCCCGGCGACGGCCAGCGCCAGGATGGCGGCCACGATCAGCACGTCGTGCCAGCGCGGGCGCCGCATGGATCCACGGTAGCATGCGCGTCCCAGCGGTTCCGTGTCGCCAAGCGCGCTTGCGAGCGCGGCCATCGGTGACACGGCGCTCGTGGTACACGAGCGTCATGAAGAGCCTTTTCCTCGTGTGCTTGTGCGCGACGGCCGCGGTCGCCGGGCCGCCGAAGAAGTACCACTTCGAGCTCGACAAGGTCGCCGCGAAGGACAAGGTCAAGCCCGACGTCGTCGCGACGGCGCAGCCGCGCGTCGAGGCGCAGGTCAAAAAGGCGTTCGAGACCGATCCGCAGCTCGTCTCCGACCTCGGCAGCGACGCGCCCGATCCCGAGACCGATCACGGCGAGCCGTACCGCAAGTTCCTCGCGAAGAAGGGCGTGGCGAGCGCGTACCGCGTGCTGATCGAGATCACGGACGCGAGCGAGGAGCTGCAGCCGATGGACGACAAGCCCGGCACGCAGCGCCTCGTCGTCAAGCTCGCGATCCACGTGCTGGGCGAGACGATCCCGGGACGCACGATGGGCTTCACCGGCGATGGCCAGGCCACGATCAAGCAAGAGGTCGGCACCAAGGTCCGCGACAAGGATCGCGACTACGCCTGGGACGGCGCGGCCGAGACCGCGATCGCCGAGGCGATGAAGAAGTGCTTCGCGCAGCTCGCGAAGGGCACGCCGAAGCAGCACAACTGAGGAAGGCTTCGGGCTTCAGGCTCGAGCCTGAAGCGAAGCCTGAAGCCTCACTTCACGAAATCGCCGATCCGCGGCCAGCGCAGGTTGAAGATGCTCTCCTTGAACGAGAGCCAGATGAACAGCGCCTTGCCCTTGATGTTCTCGATCGGCACGGCGCCCCACACGCGCGAGTCGTTCGAGTTGTTGCGGTTGTCGCCCATCACGAACACGTGGCCTTCGGGCACGACGTAGTGGATCTGCTGCTCGCACACGCCGGCTTTGCCCTCGGGCACGGTCTCGACGATCTTGCCGTGCACCTGCTGGATCGACGCCGCGCGCGGCGCGTCTTCGGGTGACTTCGAGCAGCTCGGGCCGGTATCGCCGCGCAGCGGGAAGTCGCGGCCGTCGCCGATCTTCTTGGTGCCGGCGAGCCACGCGGCGTCGTTCTGCGGGCGATCCTCGTTCTGATACGTGTCGTGGACGTGGCCGTCGACGGTCTCCTGGTACTCGCTGCACTTCTTCGCCGTCCACTTGCCGGTCTGCTCGTCTTGATCCTCGTAGCAGCAGCCGTTGTCGACGCAGTGGTTGTCCGCGATCTTGCCGACCTCGGCGACCAGCTTGTTCGGGATCGCCTCGCCGTTGACGTAGACCACGTTGCAGCGCACCTCGACCGAGTCGCCGGGCAGCGCGATCACCCGCTTGATGTAGTCGCGATCCGGATCGCACGGATACACGAACACGATCACCTCGCCGCGGCGCGGATCGCGCAGCTCGAACAGCTTCGTGTTCGTCTCCGGGATCCGCATGCCGTAGATGAACTTGTTGACGAAGATGTGATCGCCGATCTCGAGCGTCGGATACATCGACGAGCTCGGGATCTTGAACGCCTCGATCACGAACGCGCGCAGCGCGAGCGCGATCAAGATCGCCGCACCGATCGATTCGATGTAGTCGCGCGTCGTCGACTTCGGCGGGCGCTTGACGAGCTCGTCGACGAGCGAGTCGAGGTTCGGCAAGAACCGGCGCACGCGGCCGAGGTCCTTGCCCGCGAGCCCGCCCTCGACCTCCTTGGTCACCGCCTCGAGATCGCCGCCCTTGCCGCGCAGCCCGCGCTTGAGCGCGAGCGCGGCGCGCGCCTCGCGCACGAGCGCGTGCGCTTCCTTCTTCACACGCCGATCGAGCGAAGCCGCCCTCACGCTAATCCACCTTGAGGATGGTCAAGAACGCCTCCTGCGGCAGCTCGACGGAGCCGACGGCCTTCATCCGCTTCTTGCCTTCCTTCTGCTTCTCGAGCAGCTTCTTCTTGCGCGTGATGTCGCCGCCGTAGCACTTCGCGGTGACGTCCTTGCGCGCCGCCTTCACCGTCGCCCGCGCGATCACGCGGCTGCCGATCGCCGCCTGGATCGCGACGTCGAACATCTGGCGCGGCACCACGTCCTTCATCTTCGTGCACAGCTCGACCCCGCGATGGTACGCGCTATCGCGGTGGCTGACGATCGACAGCGCGTCGACGCGCTCGCCGTTGACCAGCACGTCGAGCCGGATCAGATCGGCCTCGCGATAGCCGGCCGGCTCGTAATCCAGCGATGCGTAGCCGCGCGACATCGTCTTCAGCCGATCGTAGAACCCGAACACGACCTCCGCCAGCGGCATCTCGTAGACAACCCGGACGCGGCCGCCCGGGTCGTAATGCAGGCCCTTCTGCGTGCCGCGCCGCTCCTGGCACAGCTGCATGATCGGCCCGACGTACTCCTGCGGGAGGTGCACGGTCGCGGCGATGATCGGCTCCTCGATCGCGTCGTACTTGCCTTGATCGGGCACCTTCGCCGGGTTGTCGAGCTCGATCACATCGCCGTTCTGCTGCTTGATCCGATAGCGCACGCTCGGCGCGGTCGTGATGAGGTTGAGGTTGAACTCGCGCTCGAGCCGCTCCTGGATGATCTCCATGTGGAGCAGGCCGAGGAAGCCGGTGCGGAACCCGAAGCCGAGCGCGGACGACGTCTCGGGCTCGTAGGTCACGCTCGCGTCGTTGAGCACGAGCTTGCCGAGCGCGTCCTTGAGGTCCTGGTAGTCGGCGGCGTCGACCGGGAACAGGCCGGCGAACACCATCGGCTTGACCGTCTTGAAGCCCGGCAGCGGCGCGGCGCACGGGCGATCGGCATCGGTGACCGTGTCGCCGACGCGTGCGTGCGCGATGTCCTTGATCGCGGCGGCGAGGATGCCGACCTGGCCGGCCTCGAGCGCGTCGATCTCGAGCATCGCCGGCTGGCGCACCGCGATCATCGTGCACTCGTAGGTCTGCTCGGTCGCCCAGAACCGGAGCTTGGTGCCCTTGGCGATCCGCCCCGCCATCACGCGCACGAGCACGACGACGCCGCGATACGTGTCGTACCAGCTGTCGAAGATCAGCGCCTGCAGCGGCGCGTCGCGATCGGCCTTGGGCGGCGGGATGCGCTGGACGACCGCCTCGAGCATCTCGTGCACGCCCTGCCCGGTCTTCGCCGACACCAGCAGCGCGTCGCTGGCGTCGAGGCCGATCGTGTCCTCGATCTGCTGCTTCACCCAGTCGGGGCGCGCGACCGGCAGATCGATCTTGTTGAGGACCGGGACGATCGCGAGGTTGTTGTCGAGCGCGACGTAGACGTTCGCCAGCGTCTGCGCCTCGACGCCCTGCGCGGCGTCGACGACGAGCAGCGCGCCCTCGCACGCGGCGAGCGAGCGCGACACCTCGTAGTGGAAGTCGACGTGGCCCGGGGTGTCGATCAGGTGAAACTGGTACGTGAGCCCGTCGTCGGCCTTGTAGTGCAGCTGCACCGACTGCGCCTTGATCGTGATGCCGCGCTCGCGCTCGAGCTCCATGTTGTCGAGCATCTGCTCGGTCTTCTCGCGATCGGTGACCGCGCCGCACGCCTCGAGGATGCGATCGGCGAGCGTGGTCTTCCCGTGATCGATGTGCGCGATGATCGAGAAGTTGCGGATCCGCTCGGCAGGAAACGACACGACGGCTGGTGGTTGTTAGCGTGACGGAAGCCGCAGGTCTACCTGACCGGGGAGCTGATCGCGGTACTTGTCGAGCACGAGATCGATGCCCTGCCGGATGTACTCGGCCACCGGCACTTTCGTGCGCGCGTGCAGCGCCTTGAGCCGCGCGTCCTGCTCGGGCGTGATGTAGACCGTCGTCGAGATCTTCTTGCGCGACACCGATGTGACCGCAGTGACCCTACGTGACCATATGCACGGGGTCAATCGGTCGGCGCCGCGCAGCACGGCCCCGACCTGTACGGGAGGAGACGGGCTTGCTTCGCAAGCACCTTAGGTTGCACGGATCAGCTCGGACCGATACGCTGCAGGCGTGAAGAAGCTCGCCTACTTGCTGGTCGTGCTCGGTGCGTGCCACGGGAGCAACAAGGACACCACGCCGAAGGACCAGTCGCTCGACATGGCGGTGCCCAAGGTCGATCCGACGCTGTGCGACACCACCGGCAAGACCGTCCAGACGGCCGACCTCAACCACGACAACAAGCCGGACGTGTGGCGGCTGTACCAGACCGAAGACGATGGCGGCACGAAGGTCGAGTTCATGACCTGCAAGCAGATCGACTTCGACCACGACGGCAAGAAGGACTACGTCGCCGCGTACAACCGCAAGGGCAACAAGATCTACGAGATGTTCGATTACGACTTCGACGGCAAGTGGGACGAGAAAAAGATCTACGATCCCAAGACCGGCATCGTCGCCGAGGACGAGCGCGCCACGAAGTTCGACGGCAAGTTCGACGTCCGCGAGACCTACGACTCGGCCGGCAACCTGATCAGCCTCGAGCGCGATCGCAACGGCGACGGCAAGCCCGACTACTGGGAGCAGTACAAGGACGGCGTGTTGATCGCGATCCTCTACGACGACGATTTCGACGGCAAGGTCGACCGCCGCGAGGAGATTCCGGGCGCGCACCCCAAGGTCGACATGCCCACGACGATGGATCCGACCGCGACAAGTAACATCAACGCGCCTCCGGCCGGCAGCGGCGCCGGTTCCGGCTCGGCCGCACCGAACAAGTAGAGTGGCGACCCGGCGCGTCGACAAGCCCTGGGGCCACGAGCTGATCTGGGCGCAGACCGAGCGCTACGTCGGAAAGATCCTGCACGTCCGCGCGGGCGAGGCGCTGTCGCTGCAGTACCACCGCGTGAAGGACGAGACGATCATGCTGCTGTCGGGGCGGATGAAGCTCGTCTACTTCGCCGACGGCGAGCCGCCGCGCGAGCTCGAGCTCGCCGCGCGCGAGCCGTTTCACGTCACGCCGGGGCTTCGCCACCGCATGATCGCGCTCGAGGACACCGACCTCGTCGAGGTGTCGACGCCGGAGCTCGACGACGTCGTGCGCCTCGAGGATCGCTACGGCCGGTAGCGCCTGCGACTCGCGGCGGCTACTTCGTGGCGACGGCGACGACGAGCTCGCACGGACCCGCGAACCCGGCGCCCGCGGTCTCGAACTCGCGCAGCGCCTGAGCGATCTCGTCCCAGGTCGAAGCGCGGCCGGCGTCGTCGAGCGAGCTCATCATCTGGTGCAGCGCGCCGAACGACTCGCGCTCGAAGCGCACGCACTCGGCCGCGCTCGCCAGGCGCAGCGGCGCCTCGATCACCTCGACCTTCACGTCGCGAAACCCGGCGCGCGTGTACGCCTCGGCGAGCACGCCGTGCGCGCCGAGACTGAACGGCCCGGGCTGTCCCGGCAGCGGCGGCGGCAGGTTCGCGCGCCGGCGGATGATCGACACCGGCAGCGAGAAGAAGCGGTTGCGCTCGGGCGTCGAGTTCACGATCGCGGCGACGCGGCCACCGGGCGCGAGCACGCGGCGCATCTCGGACAGCGCGCGCTGCTGGTCGGGAAAGTAGATGAGCCCGACGCGCGACACCACGACGTCGAAGCTGGCATCGGCGAGGTCGAGGTGCTCGCCGTCCATCGCGCGCGTCGTCACGTTCGCGAGCCCCGCGCGGCGCGCGTCGGCGTCGGCGAGCTCGAGGATGCGCGGCGAGAGGTCGGTCGCGAGCACCGAGCCGCCCGGACCGACGCGGCGCGCGATCGTCTGCGTCTGCTCGCCTGCGCCGGCCGCGACATCGAGCACGCGCTGGCCGGGCGCGACGCCGGCAAGGTCGAGCATGCGCTCGGTCGCGGGGCCGAGCCACGCGCCGAGCGTCGGCCCCCAGCGATGCCACGCCTCGGCGGCGCGGTCCCACTGGTCGCGGGTGGTGGTCTTGTACTGGATCGGATCGAATTGCGTTGCGGTCATGACAGCACCCTAACGGCGGCGCTTGCGCGGTGGTGCTGGCGAGTTCTCAACCGATGTTGAGCGATTTTGCATCCACGACCGGCGCTCGGGCCGGCTGCCGAGCCCGAGCGGCTTCGCGATCCGCCGCAGCAGCTCGCGCAGCCAGCGATGGGCAGGATCGGCGTCGAAGCGCTCGTGCCAGTACATCTCTTCCGGATACGTCGGCAACGCGATCGGCGGCGCCAGCACCTGCAGCGGATGATGCTCCGCGAAGTAGCGGATCAGCATGCTCGGACCGGTGAGCACGAGATCGGTGCGCGCGACGACGAGCGGCGCGGCCATGAAGTGGCGCACGCGCAGCGCGACGCGCCGGGTGCGGCCCAGGCGCGCGAGCTCCTCGTCGATCCACGTCGGGCGCGCGTCGTCGCCGAGCGTGATCAGGACGTGCGGAGTCGCGGCGTAGGCGTCGAGATCGAGCTCGCCGTCGATCGTGGGGTGGCCGACGCGGGCTGCGCACGCGAAGCCTTCGGTGCACAGGTCGATGCGGCGGATGCCCGATGCCTCGGCGACGATCGCGCCGAGCGCGAGGTCGAGCTCGCCGGTCTCGAGCAGCCACGCGTTGCCGCGACGCGCGCTCGGCACGAGCTCGATCGTGACGCCGGGCGCGTCGCGTGCGACCGCGCTGACGAGCTCGGGCGCGAGCAGCGTGCCGAGGAAGTCCGGCGCCGCGATCACGAACCTGCGCTCGGCGGTGCCCGGATCGAACGACGCGCCGTCGCGCACGATCGACTGGGCGTCGAGCAGCAGGCGATGGAGCGGAACGACCAGCGCGTCGGCGCGCGGCGTCAGCGCCATGCCGCGGCCGGTGCGCACCAGCAGCTGATCGCTGAGCAGCTCGCGCAGCTCGGCGAGCGAGTGGCTCATCGCCGACGGCGTGACGTGCGTGCGCTGCGCCGCGCCGGTGACGCTGCGCTCGTGCAGGAGCGCGTCGAGCGCGACCAGTAGATTCAGGTTGACGTCCGCGAGATCGACGCGCGTGGTCATCGTCAGCGCTGCCAGAACCGCTTGCCGAACAGCAGGCGACCCGCGCGCAGGAGCGCGCGATACGTCGACTCCTTGTACGGGTACCACCACACCTCGCGCGGCGTCGCGATCCGATCGTGATTGACGTGGCGGGTCTCGCACAGATCGCGCAGGCCGAGGATCGAGTGCGTGCGGCCGATGCCGCTGTGCTTGACGCCGCCCCACGGCGTCTCGGGGCAGCCGTAGGTCGCGAGCACGTCGTTGATCATCACGGTGCCGGCCGCGATGCGCTCGGCGAGCCGCTTGCCGCGCGCGCGATCGCGCGTGAACACGTACGCGAGCAAGCCGAGGTGCGAATCGTTCGCGAGCCGCACCGCCTCGTCCTCGTCGGCGACGCGCGCGATCGGGATGACGGGGCCGAACGTCTCCTTGCGCATCACATCCATGTCTTGCGTGCAGTGGACGAGCACGGTCGGCTCGAAGAACTGTCCGGTGCCCGGACGCCTTCGTCCGCCCGCCCGGACCTCCGCGCCGGCCGCGACCGCTTGCTGCACGAGCTGCTCGACGTGCGCGACCTGCTGGTCCCACGCCATCGCGCCGACGTCGACGTCGCTCGCCGCCGGATCGCCCTGGCGCAGCCGCTTCGTCTCGGCGACGACGCGGTCGACGAGCGCGTCGTGGATCGCGTCGACCGCGTACACGCGCTCGACCGACGCGCATACCTGGCCGGAGTTCGCGAAGCCGCCCCACGCGATCGCGTGCGCGGCGCGGTCGAGATCGGCATCGGCGCACACGACCGCCGGCGCCTTGCCGCCGAGCTCCAGCGTGCACGGGATCAGCCGCTCGCCGCACGCCGCCGCCACCTTCTTGCCGGTCGCGACCGAGCCGGTGAACACGCAGTAATCGATGCCGGCGTCGATCAGCGCGGCGCCCGCCGGGCCGCGCCCGGTCACGACCTGGAACAGGTCGTGCGGCAGATCGGCGGCGACATAGAGCTCGCGCGCCTTGAGCGCGACCAGCGGCGTGATCTCGGACGGCTTCAGCACGACGCCGTTGCCGGCGATCAAGGCCATCATCGTCTCGCCGATCGGGATCGAGAACGGGAAGTTCCACGGCGCGATCACGCCGACGACGCCGCGCGGCACGAAGTGGAGGTAGCTCGCGCGGTGCTTCATCAGGTGCAGCGGGATCGGCTCCGGCGCGAGCATCTGCGGCGCGTGCTTCGCGAAGTAGCGGACCAGATCCGCGACCAGCACGACCTCCATCCCGAGCGCCTCGAGCCGGGTCTTGCCGCCCTCGCGCACGAGCAGGTCGATCACCTCCTCGGCGCGCTCCATCACCACCTCGGCGTAGCGCAGCACGCGCCGGCACCGCGCATCGATCGACAGCTCGGCCCACGCGCGCTGCGCCGCGCGCGCGGTCTCGACGGCCGCGCGCACTTCGCTCGCTGCCATGTCGGGCACGTCGCCGATCGGCTCGCCGGTCGCGGGGTTGATGCTGGTGATGCGGGAAGAGATCTGCGCGGACGCGCTGGCTGCGGAGCCCATGCCGAGATCTATGCCACACGTGCCACACGCGGATAGGAAATAGGGAAGCGGGTCGCCACCGGGATTCGGAATTCAGGTTCCGCTTCCCTGTCCCTATTTCTTCTTCTGCTGCTGCATCTTCTTCTTGAGCGCCGCGAGCTCGTCGTCGACGGTCTTGCCCGCGTCCGACGCGCGCGGCTTGGACTTCGGCTGAGCGGGAGCGGATCCCCCGCCTCCGCGCTTCAAGCGGTCGAGCTCGTCGTCGATCGACGCCGGCGCCGCGGGCCGCGCGCGCGGACCCTCGGCCGGCGGCGGCGGCGCGGACCGCGGCAGGTCACCGAGCCCCGCGATCGCGCGCTCGAGCTCCTTGAGCTCGGATTCGAGCGTCGCGAGCTCGGCCAGCAACGCGTGCATGCGCGCGCGCTCGGCGTCGGCCTTGCGGTCGAGCTGCGCCGCCTCGTCGACCTGCCCGCGCGCGGCCGCGCCCTTTGCCTTGGTCGCGAGATCGCTGGCGGCATCGCGCGCCGCGGTCATCGACTTCGTCATGTCGGCCACGCGCTTGGCGACCTCCCCGCGCAGCCGCTCGAGCTCGGCCTTGTCGGGAATCGCCGAGGTGTCGGGGCCCGCGCTCGCCGAGCCGCCGCTGAGATCCTCGAGCTCGCCCGGCATCGCGGTCGCCTGCGCCACCGCCTGTGCGGCCGCGCTTGCCGCACGCACGCGATCGCGCGTCGCCGCCTGCGCCGCGACGCGGCGCTCGTCGATCACGGCGCGCTTGTCGCCGGCGACCGCCGCGACGATGTCCGCGACGTGCTCGGCGCCGTCGCCGCTCGCCGCCGGCGGTACGCCTCCGAACGCGGACTCGAGCGCGCTCGCGAGCATGAGCAGGCCCTTCGCGGCGACGCCGCGCTTGCGCGCCTCGAGCGCCGCCGCGGCCTTCGCGCCGCCCGGCACCTGATCGTCGACGATCGCGACGAGCTTGCCGCCGACCAGCATCACGCGCGCGATCGCCTGCGGCCGCGGCCTGGCGACGATCGCGTCGGCCGCGCGCCACAGCTGCGCCGCATCGCCGGTCGTGCCGAACAGCTTGCCGCGCAGGCCGAGCGTCGGCACCTGGCGCCGCAGCACGGCGGCCGCGTCGGCGTCACCGGCCGCGTCGAACAGGTACGTGATCGAGTCGCTGCCGTCGAGCAACGACAGCTGCATCACGAGCTGACCGGTCAGCTCGCCGCCGAGCCCGGCAACCTCGACGAGCGCGACCTTGCCCGACACCTTGAACCGCGCGCGCAGCGTCGCGCGATCCTGCGCGCCGGCCTCGGCGAACGCGCGCTCGCCGATCGCGCCGACGACGAGGATGCGATCCCCTTCGACGCCGGCATCGGCGAGCGCGACCGCGGCGAGCTCGTCGATCGCGACGAACCGATCCGCATCGGTCTGCGCCCACGCCGCGGCCGGCTCGAGCTCGCCGACCACCGCGATCACCGGCGCGGGATTGGTGACCTGATCGCGCGCGACGGTCAGCGCGAGCGCCGCGTGCGGATCGAACACGACCGCCGCGTCGGGCGGGCTCTGCTCGAGCTCGCGCCGCAGCTTGCGCTCCGCGCCCTCGCCGAGCAGCGCGCGCCGCACGCGGTCGGTCACGCCGCCGCCGCCGCCGCCCGCCTGGCCGACGTCGATCGCGCGTACGCGCATGCCCGCGGCCTCGATCGACGCGAGCACCGGCACGACCGCGGACGCCGCGGCTCCCGCGCTGGTCACGACGAGCACGTGAGGGTCAGCCACGACGCAGCACCACGTCCGGGTTGACGAGATTCGCCGGCCGGCGCCCCGAGAGCACCGCGGTCACGGCATCCGCGCACAACTGAGCCATCGCAGTCCTTGCCTCGGTGGTAGCCGATCCGAGGTGCGGCGCCAAGACCAGCCGCGGATCGGCGCGCAGCCGCGGATCGACCCGGGGCTCGCCCTCGAACACGTCCAGCGCCGCACCCGCGATCTGCCCGCGCGCGAACGCCTCGATCAGCGCGCCCTCGTCCACGCACCCCCCGCGCGCGGTGTTCACGACGATCGCGGTCGGCTTCATCCGGGCCAGCCGCGCCGCGTTCACCAGATGATGGGTCTCGGGCGTCAGCGGGCAATGCAGCGACACGACGTCGGCGGCCGCGAACAGCGCGTCGACATCGCCGCCGCGCCCGACCGAGATCACGCGCATCCCGAACGCGTCGGCGCGGCGCGCGACCGCGCGGCCGATCCGGCCCGGGCCGACGATGCCGAGCGTCTTGCCGGCGAGGCCCATCCCGAGCAGCTGGTCGAGCCGCCAGCCCGGCCAGGTTCCCGACCGCACGAGCGCGGCGCCCTCCGGCAGCCGGCGCGCGGCCGCCAGGATCAGCGCCCACGTGAACTCGGCGGTCGCCTCGGTCAGCACGTCGGGCGTGTTCGTGACGGCGATGCCGGCCGCGGTGGCGGCCGCGACGTCGACGTTGTCGTAGCCGACCGCGCAGTTGGCGACGACGCGGAGCCGCGGCGCGCGCGCGAGCACGGCGGCGTCGACGTGGTCGAGCAGCAGGCAGACCAGCGCGTCGGCGTCGCCGAGGTCGAGGCCGGCGATGCCCGCCCACCGCGCCGGCAGCTCGACGCGCGTGCCCGGCAGCTGCGCCGCGAGATCGATCGGCAGCGGCGAGGTCGAGACGACACGAACCGACCGAGGCGTAGCGATCGAGCGAGTGCGAAGCACGAGCATCCTTGGGCCGAGGGAATGCCGCGACAGCGGCCCGCACCATTGTAGTGCTAGGTTTCAGGCATGCGCTGGCTCGCGGTCGCCCTGATGCTCGCGGCGAGCACCGCCCGCGCCGACGACCCGACGCCCACGAACATCACCGACGACCCGGTCCTCGGCAAGGCGAGCCGCGTGGAGGGGGAAGAAATGCACGGGGTCGTCGCGTTCACGTTCGACGACGGCCCGAACCCCGAGACCACGCCCGCCGTGATCGACGCGCTCGAGAAGTACGACATCCCGGCGACGTTCTTCATCGTCACGTCGCGCATCGTCGGCAAGCACGGCGAGGACAGCCGGCAGATCCTCGCGCGCGAGCTCGCCGACGGCTTCACCGTCGGCGATCACTCGAGCACGCACCCGAACCTCAAGGCCGCGACTGGCGCCACGCTCGACAAGGAGATCGATCAATCGGTGAAGACGCTCGCGCGCGAGGCGAACCGACCGATCGGCATGTTTCGCCCGCCGTACGGCGCACTGTCGGGCGCCGGCCGCATGCGGCTCAAGAAGCTCGGGCTGACCGAGGTCATCTGGTCGATCGACACGCTCGACTGGCGCGCGCACGACGCCGCGCGGCTGCGCAAGAAGGTGCTGACCATGATCGTGAAGCAGAACGGCGGCATCGTGCTCATGCACGACGTGAAGCCGATCACCGCGAAGATCATCGCGAGCGTGCTCGATGACCTCGAAGCCGAGAATTGCCGCCGGCTCGCGAGCAACCAGGACCCGATCATCCCGGTCTCGATTCACTACTTCCTGCGCGACGGCAAGACGCCCCGCGCCATCCCCGATGCCGTCCACAAGCGAACCGAGGCCTACAAGGCCGCGCTGCCCGGCCGGTGCAAGGCGAGACCGGCGGCGACGTAATCGTTGTAACGATGATCTCTTCTGAAGTTTCTTCGTGGCGGGTTGACAACCACATCAAACCACATTAGCTTCCGCGCGCCTACCTGGGCTGCACTCGTCGGGGAAGCGTGGAATTGACATGGAATACTCTAAACTTACGCGCGCTGCCGATAGCGCCGAGTGGTTCGCTATGGCCCCGCTGACCTGGGACGCCCATACACCCGCTCCCGACGTCGAAGCCGGCGGGACGGAAGAGACGCCCACGTTCGATGCGGCAGATTTCCCCGACGACGAGGCCGCCGCGTCCGCCGAGCGGACGTCGATCACCCGGCCATCCGCCTACGACCTGCGCGCGCAGTTCACCGGGCGCGCGAACGCGATCAGCGAGCTCTCGCGCCTGCTCGATCGCGCGTGCGACGGCGGCGAGCTCGCGTTCGCGACGATCGTCGCGGAGGCCGGCATGGGCAAGAGCCGCGCGCTCGACGAGCTCGTGGCGCAGGTGCGCGCGTCGCATCCCGACGTGCTCGTGCTCGCCGGCGCCGCCGACGAGCACGCCCATGCCTACGGGCCGGTCGCGCGCGCGCTGACCGCGCACTTCGGGCTGGTCGCGGGCGAGGAGCCCAACGAGAGCCACGACCGCATCCAGCGCGGGATCGCCGAGATCCTGCCGGCCGCGCGCGTCACCGAGGCCGCGCACCTCGTCGCTCACCTCCTGCGCGTGCCGTACGACGACAGCCCGGTCGTCGGCCCGCTGCTCGACACGCCGCAGCGGCTCGAGGCGCGCCTGTTCATGGCGCTCAAGCGCGTGCTCGGCACGATCGCCGAGCAGCGCCCGGTCATCGTCGCGATCGAGAACCTCGAGCTGTGCGAAGCCGACACGATCAACTTCCTGCACTATCTCGCGGCCGGCCTGCGCGACCACAAGGTCGCGATCCTCACGACCGCGACGCCCGAGCTCTACCAGCGTCACGCGTCGTTCGGCGACGGCGATGTCGCGCCGCACAAGGTCGAGCTCGGTCCGCTCGAGCCCGCCGAGGCCGAGGCGCTGATGCGCGAGCTGTGCAAGCAGCTGCCGAACCTGCCCGCGCGGCTCGTCACCCACGCGCGCTCGCTCGGCGGCTCGCCGCGCGCGATCCAGGAGCTCGTGCGCTTCCTGCTCGAGTCCGACGTGATCGTGCGCGAAGGCGTGATGTGGCGCATCGATCCGGCGCGCCTCGAGTCGACCGCGCTGCCCGCGACCTACGACGAGCTCGTCGCGGCGCGGCTGCGCGTGATGGATCCGACCGAGCGCCGGGTGCTCGAGATGGCCGCCGCGATCGGCGAGACGTCGTGGCTCGACGCCGTGCTCGGCCTCGAGCGCGCCGCGCAGGTCGCCGCGAAGGGCGCGCCCGATCCCGATGGTCCGACGCTCGCCGAGATCGCGGCATCGGGCGATCACTCGCGGCTCTCGGTCGTGGCCGCGGTCGGCAAGCTCGTCGAGCGCGAGTGGCTGCTCGACATCGCGCAGTCGTCGATGACCGGCGAGCGCGAGCTCCGGTTCGCGAACGGCAAGCTGTGGCAGCTCGTCTACAAGGGCATCGACGAGGGCAAGCGGCGCGCCTACCACG
The DNA here is from genome assembly GCA_035500135.1 of Kofleriaceae bacterium. Lineage (GTDB taxonomy): Bacteria > Myxococcota_A > Polyangia > Haliangiales > Haliangiaceae > JABFXX01. Next base: position 16,209 of record DATJXL010000379.1, on the reverse strand, counting down.
GCGTCGTCGCGCGCTGGCTCGAGCTGCACCCGGAAGGCCGCACGCCCGAGGCGCAGGAAGAGGTCGCGCGTCACTACGCGCTCGCCGGCGACGCGCGCGAGGCCGCGACGCGGTTCCGGCGCTCGGCCGAGGCCGCCCGCGCCCAGTACGCGAACGAGAAGGCGATCCGGCTGTTCGATCGCGCGCTCGCGTGCATCGGCGACGCCGACAGCTCGGCGCGCATCCAGCTCTGGCACGACCTCGGCTCGGTCTACGAGCTGATCGGCGATCACGAAGCCGCGCTCGGCGCGTTCGAGCGCATGCTGCGGCTGTCGTGGGTGTCGGCGAGCAAGACGAAGGCCGCGGTCGCGTTCAACAAGATGGGCCGCGTGTGGCGGCGCAAGGGCGATCTCAAGCTCGCGCTCGAGTACCTCGAGCGCGGCCACGAGCTGTTCCGCTCGGCCGGCGACGCGCGCGGCGTCGCGGCGTCGCTCGACGACATCGGCAAGACGCTGCACATGCTCGGCCGCTACGACGAGGCGCACACGAAGATCGCGGAGGCGCTCGCGCGCCGCGGCAAGCGCGGCGACAAGCGCGCGATCGCGACGTCGCTGTCGCGCCTGGGCGACGTGCAGTCGGATCGCGGCCACTACGAGGCGGCCTACACGTGCCACAAGGATGCGCTCGAGCTGCGCAAGCAGAGCGGCGACCGCTGGGGCCAGATCGTGTCCCAGAACAACCTCGCGGCGCTCGCGTTCGAGCTCGGCGACCTCGCCGAGGCGCGCGCGGGCTGGCTCGCCGCGCTGCCCGAGGCCGAGCTCATCGGCGCGCTGCCGCTCGCCGCGCTCGTGCTCACGAACCTCGGCGAGCTCGCGCTCGTCGAGAACAAGCTCGACGAGGCGCGCCGCCGGCTCGACAACGCGCTCGAGATCATCGAGGACGTCGAGGATCGCGGGCTCGAGAGCGAGTGCTGCCGCCACCTCGCGACGCTCGAGCGCCTGCAGGGCCACCCGCAGACCGCGCGCGAGCTCGCGGAGCGCGCGCTCGACGTCGCGCGCAAGGCAGGCCTCCGCGAGAAGGAAGCGCAGGCCTACCTCGCGATCGGCGAGATCCTGTCGGCGAGCCTCTACGACACGACGAGCGACTCCGGCGACGCTCACGACGCGGCGGTCGCGTACGGCAAGGCCGTCGACGTGCTGCGCTCGATCCACCACGACGCGCAGCTCGGCAAGGCACTCGCCGCGTTCGGCCGCTACAAGGCCGAGACCGGCGCGATCGCCGAAGGCAAGGACATGCTGCGCGACGCGATCGCGATGTTCGCGAAGCTCGGGCTGTCCAGGCCGCAGGCCGAGGTCGAGAAGCTGCTCGCGACGTTGAGCTAAGCTCCGCACCGCGCGGTGCAGTTCAACACGTACCTGTTCGCCTGCTTCTTCGCGATCGTGCTCGCGGTGCATAACGCGCCGCTGCCGTGGACGGCGAAGAAGATCGCGCTGCTCGTGTTCAGCTACGTGTTCTACGCGGCGTGGGATCCGCTGTTCGTCGTGCTGCTGTGGGGCTCGACCGTCGTCGACTGGTTCGTCGCGAAGGCGATGACGCGCACGCCGGTGCCGCGCCGGCGCAAGGCGTTCCTCGGCATCAGCCTCGGCTTCAACCTCGGCCTGCTCGGCTACTTCAAGTACGCCGGCTTTCTCGCGCGCACGCTCGGCATCTCGTGGCAGCCCGACGTCATCCTGCCGATCGGCATCTCGTTCTACACGTTCATGACGCTGTCGTACACGATCGACGTCTACCTCGGCCGCGCGAAGCCCGCGCGCAGCTTTCTCGACTACGCGCTGTACGTGACGTTCTTCCCGCACCTGGTGTCGGGGCCGATCGTGCGCGCGACCGAGCTCGTGCCGCAGTTCGAGTCGCCGCGCCGTGCGAACGCGGCGCAGCTCGCGTGGGGCCTCGCGCTCGTCGCGATCGGCTTGTTCCAGAAGGTGGTCCTCGCCGACGCGATCCTCGCGCCGAAGGTCGACAAGGTCTACGCCGCGAGCCTCGTGCACGTGTCGACGCTCGACGCGTGGGCCGCGACGATCTCGTTCGCGGGCCAGATCTTCTGCGACTTCGCCGGCTACTCGACGTGCGCGATCGGCGTCGCGCTCGCGCTCGGCTTCGCGCTGCCCGACAACTTCCGTTCGCCGTACGCCGCGATCGGCTTCTCCGACTTCTGGCGGCGCTGGCACATCTCGCTGTCGAGCTGGCTGCGCGACTACCTCTACATCCCGCTCGGCGGCAACCGCCGCGGCCCGGCGCGCACGCAGCTGAACCTCGCGATCACGATGCTGCTCGGCGGGCTGTGGCACGGCGCGGCGTGGACGTTCGTCGTGTGGGGCGCGCTGCACGGCGCGTATCTCGTGGTCGAGCGCTGGCTCGCCGCGCGCTACGCGCCGTGGCGGAGCGCGGCCGGCCGGTTCGCGCTCGCGCTCGTCACGTTCGCGCTCGTGTGTATCGCGTGGGTGTTCTTCCGCGCGCCGACGTTCGAGCTCGCGTTCCGCGTCGTCGCGGCGATGTTCGGGTTCGGCACCGGACACTCGCATCCCGGCTGGTGGAGCGCCGTGCCGGCGGTCGCGGCGCTCGTCGCCGTGCACGCGATCCTGCGCGACACCACGCTCGAGGCCGCGGTCGCGCGCACGCCGTGGCCGGTGCGCTCGGCCGCGCTCGCCGCCGCCGTCGTCTCGCTGTTCGTGTTTTCAGGAGCCGATCGTGCATTCATCTACTTTCAGTTCTGATCGCGTCCCGACCGGACCGTGGGGCAAGACGTGGCTCGTCGCGCTCGCCGCGATCGCGTTCGCGGTGATCGCGCTCGAGACGCTCGCCCGCGAGCGCGGCTATCGGCCGTCGGTCAAGGACGACGAGTACGCGTGGGCCTGGCAGCGCGCGCGCGTCGACGATGCGCCGCACGCGGTCGCGCTCCTCGGCACGTCGCGCATCCTGCTCGCGTTCTCGCCGCCGGCGTTCGCGCAGGCGCTGCCCGACTGGACCTACGTGCAGCTCGCGATCGACGGCTCGCAGCCGGCGGGCTCGCTGATCGATCTCGCGCGCGATCCCGACTTCCGCGGCGTCGCGATCGTCGATACGACCGAATCCGGCATCACGCCCGACAACTGGCGCCGCCAGGACGCGTACGTGCGCGCGTATCACCGACGCTGGCGCGCGCCCGGCGCGATGGCCGAGCGCTGGCTCGCGACCGAGGTGCAGCGCCGGCTCGCGCTGCTGTCCGACACCGGCACGCACGTGCTCGCGAACGGCTGGACCGCCCCGCCCTACGTCACGACGTTCGCGGACCGCACGCAGTTCGCCGACTTCTCGCGTACCGACGTCGCCAAGCAACGCCAGCGCCAGCTCGATCGCATCGCCGCCGAGGGCCATCCGCCGCCGCCGACCGAGCGCGACGCCGCGGCGTGGCTCGACCAGGCGCTCCGGATCGAGCCGTTCGTCGCGCAGATCCAGGCGCGCGGCGGCCGCGTCGTGTTCGTGCGGATGCCGGCGTGCGACGAGCGGTGGGCCGCCGACGAACGCGAGACGCCCAAGGCGCTGTTCTGGGATCGGTTCGCGACGCGCACGCACGCGCTCGCGATCCACTTCGCCGACTACTCCGCCCTGCGCGACTTCGCGTGCCCCGATACCGACCACATCGACTCGAAGGACGCCGCGCGCTTCACGAGCGCGCTGCTCGCGATCCTGCGCGACCGCGGCGTCTTCCGCTAGAAGTCGATCGGCAGGTGCGTCGTCGGCTCGTGGCCGGTCAGCTGCACGAGCAAGTCGGAGACCGCGCGCTCGCGCCGGTGCAGCGCCTCGCGGTAGTCGTGGCTGTCGGCGCGCGCGCTCTCGAAGCGCAGCTCGGTCAACGAACCTTGCAGGATCTCTCGCAGTACCGAAACCTGGTCGGGGTCGAGCGTCAGCTGCATGACGTGCAGCGCTGCAAGCACCGGTCCCGCAATGGTCCGAGGAATCCTTGCCAGCGCGCCCCCGGGTAGGCATGGTTGACATTCCCCGCGATGGCCTGGTTTTGGCTCGGATTCTTCGCGCTGGTGGCGCTGCTCTTGGTCCTCGACCTCGGCGTGCTCCACCGGAAGCAGACCGAACCAACGTTGCGCAGCGCGGCGCTGCAGACCGCCGCGTGGGTCGCGCTCGGCCTCGCGTTCTCGGGCGTGGTGTATTTGATCTACGAGAACAACCTGGGCGGCGCGCACCTGCATGGCTGCCCGCCCGGCCACGCCGACGGGATCGACGCGACGATCACCTACGTTTCTGCGTACCTGCTCGAGCAGGCGCTGTCGGTCGACAACCTGTTCGTCATCGCGCTCGTGTTCAGGAAGTTCCGCGTGCCGATGAAGTACCAGCACCGCGTGCTGTTCTGGGGCATCCTCGGCGCGATCGGCTTCCGGTTCGCGCTGCTCGGCGGCGGCGCGTACGTCGCGGCGCGCTTCGATTGGATCTTCTACGTGTTCGGCGCGTACCTGGTGTGGAACGGCATCCAGCTGTTCCGCGGCGGCGACGACGACGAGGAGGACCGCGACAGCCAGCGCGTGGTGCGGCTCGTGCGCCGGTTCGTGCGCGTGCACGACGGCGACTACGGTGGCGCGTTCACGGTGACGATCGACGCGCGGCGCGGGCTGACCCTGGTCGCGGTGTGCCTGGTCGTCGTCGAGCTGACCGACATCCTGTTCGCGATGGACTCGATCCCGGCCGTGCTCTCGGTCAGCCAGGACACGTTCATCATGGTGACGTCGAACATCTTCGCGATCCTCGGCCTGCGCTCGCTGTACTTCGTGCTCGCGCGCGCGATGGCGAAGTTCCAGTACCTCGAGATCGCGCTCGCGATCTTGCTCGTGTTCATCGGCGGCAAGATGCTCGCGCACAGCTACTACACGATGCCGCACCTGCTCACGCTCGCGATCATCGCCGGCGTGCTGGCCGTCGGCGTGGTCGCGTCGGTGATCGCGACGCGGCGGGCGCCGAGGGACCCGGTCGATCCGGCGAGCTCGCTCGGGTAGTAGCGGCTCCGGCTCACCGCAGCGCAGCGGCGCTACCGTACGAGCACGAGCATCTCGGTCTCCATGATCTCCTCCGCCCACCGGCGCTTGTAGTCCATCTCCGTGCCGAGGTCGTAGCGCGCGACACCTTCGGCGCACAGCTCCGCGATCTGGCGCAGCTGCAGCAAGCTGCCGAGCCCGAGCGCGGCGTGATCGTCGTCGTAGGAGAACTGCAGGCCGCGGTACTCGCCCGCCATCACGGCGCCGAGGATGTAGCCGACGTCGCGATCGCCGAGGCGCGCGAAGATCGTGCGCTGCTGGCCGAGCTCGCACAGGCGCGGCAGCATCGCGCCGTAGAATGCGCGCATCGGGCCGGCGTGGATGCCGACGCCTTGGCGCGCCTTCCAGCTGTGGACCTCGATCGCCTGGATGCGGTCGTACAGCGCGGTGGCCGCGCGTGCGTCGGTGACGTGCACGGAGTCGAAGATCAGGCCGGCTTCGGTCGCGGCGCGCTCGGAGCGGCGCAGTGACTTGCGCAGGTCGCGCGATCGCCGCGACAGGAAGCCATCGATGCCGCCATCGAGGCTGGCCACATGTCGGACCGTCGGCTGACCGCGCCGCTTTTCCCAGCGCGCGGGCAGTGTGGCATCCAGCGCACGGCGTTGCGGGCCCGCCACGGTCAGGCCGGCCAGGATCGCGAGCTGCCAGTCACGGCGGGCGGCAAGCAGCGGCACGAGCTCGGCGACCAGCGCCGGCGCGTCGGCTCCGACGAGCGGCGAAGCCAGGCCCCACGCCAGCTCGACCGGCTCGATGTAAGGAAATCCGGCGGGATGCACGCCGCGCATGGCCGCGAAGTAGCCGCTCTCGCCGCGAAACGCGAACGCCGAGCGCGGCGGCATCAGCGCGCCGGCCGCGGCGAGGATCCACGCGCTCGACGAGCAGAACCGATCGATCGCCGGCGTTCGCGCGACTTCGCGATCGAATTCGTCGGCCTCGGCCGCGAGATCGATCGGCTCCACGCCCGTAGCGTAGCTCGCGGGCGCCCGAGAGGCGCGCACGCTTCGTGCAACAATCGCGGCCGATGACGCGCCTCCTCCCGATCGTCGCGGTCCTGGCAGGGTGCGCCACGACCACTTACAACATCCCGCAGAGCGAGCTGATGCGCCTGGCCGGGACCCCGCCGCCGGAGCGCGGCCAGCGGGTGCGCGTGGTCCAGCAGCTCACCGACGACAACCTCGATCCCGTCCAGCCCGTCACCGAGGACACCGAGCTCGTGCTGTTTCCCGAGCCCGGCGTGTACGGCCCCGATCGCCGGCGCTACTACGACGGCGGGAATCTCGGCAACCTGAACGTGCCGTCGTCGCACGGCGGCGGCGCCGCGCCGCGCACGAGCGGTGGTGTCCACGGCGGCGGCGGCCACGGCGGCGGCGGCCACGGCGGCGGCGGTGGCGGCCACGGTGGCGGCGGCCTCGGCAGTCTCGGCGGCGGCGACAAGGGCACCGCCGTCGTGCTGCTCGCGGCCGCTGCGCTCGCGATGTTCATCGATGCCGGCGTCGAAGGCTCGCGCTTCGACGGCTACGCGCAGCTCCATCCGATGTACCCGATCCATCTGGTCGGCAAGGACGGCGGCACGGCGATGATGCCGCTGGCGTGGATCGATCCTGCCACCGCGGTGTGGGCCGATCACGGCGTCGTGCGCACCGACGAGGGCCCGTGGCGGACGCTCGAGCGCGCGCCGCTGTGGCGCACCGGCTTCACGTACTCGCTGCTCGGCGGAGCCGGGAGCTACCAAGCACTCGACGGCTCGATCGCGATGGGGCCGGCGGCCTCGATCCAGCTCGGCTACTTCTTCGATCAGAAGGTCGGGCTGGTCGGCAACATGTACCTCGGCTTCGGCAACGGCGGAGTGGCGGACTCGCGCTACACGCTCGAGGTCCACGGCTACCCGGTGCAGCTCGGCCGCGTCCACCTCGGCCTGTACGGCGGCGGCGGATCGGCGTGCGAGACCGGGTGCGCGGTCGCCGGCGTCGGCGGAGCGCTCGTCGAGCTCGACGTCAACACGCGCATCGCGCTCACCGGCCGGCTCGGTCTCGCCATCGACGCGAACGACAACACGAGGAACGACGTGCTGTTCGGCCTCAGCGTTTATTAGGCGTGCTACACAGGCCGCATGGCCACGCAGATTCCCGATCCCGAGCGCGTCGAGATCGAGGCGGCCGCGTTTCGGCGGCTCGTGCAGCACTTCCGCGAGCGCACCGACGTCCAGAACATCGACGTCATGAACCTCGCGGGGTTCTGCCGCAACTGTCTGTCGAAGTGGTACCGCGCGGCAGCGCAGGAGCGCGGCTACGAGCTCAGCGATCCGGAGGCGCGCGAAGCCATCTACGGAATGCCGTACGACGAGTGGAAGCGCAAGTTCCAGAAGTAGGCGAGCTGCCGGCGTCGGTGACGAAGCTCGTCGACGGTGACACCACGTTCTACGTCGTCGGCACCGCGCACGTGTCGCAGAAGTCGATCGACGACGTGCGCGCGGTGATCGCCAAGGTGTTGCCCGAGGTCGTGTGCGTCGAGCTCGACCAGGCGCGCTACGACGCGCTCGCGAAGGACAGCGCGTTCCGCGATCTCGACGTGTTCAAGGTGGTGCGCGAGGGCAAGGGCCTCTACCTGCTCGCTCACCTCGCGCTGTCGGCGTACCAGCGCCGGATCGGCGCCAGCCTCGGCGTGCGGCCGGGCTCGGAGCTGGTCGCCGCGGTCGATGCGGCGCGCGCGCAGAGCATCCCGGTCGAGCTGATCGATCGCGACATCCAGATCACGCTGCGCCGCACGTGGAAGAACCTCGGCGTGTGGAAGCGCGCGATGCTGGTGTGGTCGCTGCTCGGCGGCGGCGAGCGCGACGGCGGCACGAACGAGCCGATCACCGAGCAGACGATCGAGAACCTCAAGGAGCCCAAGGCGCTGTCCGAGATGCTGACCGAGCTCGGGCGCGCCGTGCCCGAGATCAAGGCGCCGCTGCTCGACGAGCGCGACCAGTACCTCGCGAGCAAGATGCGCGACGCCGGCAAGGGCAAGCGCCGCGTCGTCGCGGTGGTCGGCGCCGCGCACGTGCCGGGCATGGCGAAGCAGCTGCACGAGCCGATCGATCGCGCGGCGCTCGAGAAGACGCCGCCGCCCGCGCTGTGGTGGCGGATCGCGAAGTGGGCGGTGCCGGTCGCGCTGCTCGCGGTGATCGGATACGTGTACTCGCAGACCGACGCGGTCGAGTTCGCGAAGACGATGCTCGCCTGGATCGTGCCGACCTCGGTCGGAGCCGGGCTGTTCACGCTGGTCTCCGGCGGCTCGCCGATCAGCGCGGGCGTCGCGATGCTGGTCTCGCCGATCGCTCGGCTCTACCCGCTCGTACGAACGGGGATCGTGGTCGGGATCGTCGAGGCATGGCGCCGCAAGCCGTCGGTCGTCGATTGCGAAAAATTGCCGGAGGACACGCAGTCGTTGCGCGGGTTCTGGCGCAACCCCGTGACGCGCATCCTGATCGTCGCGACGATGGCGGGGCTCGGCGCCCTCGCCGGCTTCGTCGTGGGTGTGGGATTTGTCGCGACGCACCTGTAGAACATCCGGTATAAGCTGGCCCCATGATCAATCGCCGCGATGCGATCAAAGGTATGGGCGCGATGGCGGGCGCCGCCTCGCTGTCGAAGCTGTTCGGCTGTTCGAGCTCGAGCCCGGTCGGCATCAAGAACTACGTGTACTTGATGATGGAGAACCGCACGTACGATCACGTGTTCGGCTCCCGCAAACTGGTCGAAGGCATCATGGACGGCGACGGCCTGACCTCGGCGATGATGAACCCGAACATGGCGGGCACGCAGATCGCGCCGTACGTGCCGGCGATGGGCCCCGACGAGTGCGTGCTCGATCCCGATCACAGCTGGGACGGCTCGCGCGCCGAGTGGAACAACGGCGCGAACGACGGCTTCGTGAAGCAGCAGGAGATGCAGTACGGCGCCGGCCACAACGAGCCGATGCAGTACCTGACGCGCGACCTGATGCCGGTCAGCTACGCGCTCGCCGACGCGTACACGACGTGCGACAACTGGTTCTGCTCGGTGATGGGCCCGACCTGGCCGAACCGCTTCTACTGGATGTGCGGGACCTCGGGCGGGATCATGACGAACGAGCTGCCGGGCACGACCGGCAGCGTGAACTTCCCGACCATCTTCAACTCGCTGCACGACAAGAAGGTCGACTGGTCGTACTACTACGGCTCGATCCCGGTGGTGTCGGCGCTCGACAGCCCCGGCCAGTACCAGATCGACGTCACGAAGAACGTGAAGCGGATGTCGCAGTTCTTCACGGATGCGATGAAGGGTCAGCTGTCGCCGGTGACGTACATCGATCCGGCGTTCTACCAGAACGACGATCACCCGCCGATCCATCCGATCAACGGCCAGGCGCTGATCGCGAGCGTGTACACCGCGCTCGCGGCGTCGCCGCAGTGGAAGAACTGCCTGCTCGTCGTCACGTACGACGAGCACGGCGGGTTCTTCGATCACGTGTCGCCGCCGACCGTGCCCGGCGACGCCCTCGCCTCGCAGGGCTTCAACCAGCTCGGCTTCCGCGTGCCGACGATGGTGATCGGCCCGTACGTGCAGCAGGGCTATGTCAGCCACGTCCAGTACGAGCACTGCTCGGCGCTCAGGCACCTCGAGCTCGCGTTCGATCTCAGCCCGTCGCTCAACGACCGCGTCGCGATGGCGACGGACTTCACCGACTGCATCGACATGGATCGCCTGGCCAAGGGCGACTGGGCCAAGCCGATCGCGAGCGACGACTTCCCGCAGGTCGACCCGAGCACGTGGCAGATGGGCACCGCTTGCGACTACACCGGCGCGAAGCCCGCGCACGATCCGATCACGCAGTGGGCCGACAAGTATCCCGAGCGCATCGCCGGGCTCGATCTCCGCGGCGAGCTCGCCGAGTACGAGCGCGTGATCAAGGACTTCCTGCGCACCACGCGGATCCCTCGTTGAAAACGTGGCCGCGCTCGCTCATGATGTCGCGATGAAGCTCCTCGCGATCGCCGCCTCGCTCCTGCTCGCCACGCCTGCCCTCGCCTGCCCGTTCCACGACCAGCAGGACAAGGCGCAGGAGACCCCGAAGACCGCCGACAAGGCGAAGACGCCCGACAAGGCGCCGGCGAAGCAGGACGCGCCGAAGCAGGACGCGCCGAAGCAGGACACCGCGAAGGCGAAGGACGCGCCGGCGCCGGCGAAGAAGCCGGGCGACAAGGTCTCGCTCAAGTAGCGGCGACGAGCCGCACCTGTCACCGGCGGCTGACGGTCCGCGGCACGAGCCGCGAGATCAGCAGAGGATGTCGAGCAGCTGCGCTCGGGTGAGATAACCCTCGAGCACCGCGGCGAACTCGTCGATCATCAGATCGAGCTCGATCGTGAGCTTGCGATCGGCGACGCGCACGACCTTGCCGGAGATCGGAATCTCGGTGCCGGCGAGGTGCGCGACCCCCGACAGCCACGTGCCCTTCGCGGGCGGATCGAACGGCGCGCTCACCGTGACGTGCGTGCGCGAGATGTCGGCGATCGGCGCCTGACCTTGATCGAGCCGCACGTGCGCGGCGAGCGCCGGCGGCGGCTCGACGCGGTAGTTCACGCGCCGGTTGTGCGTGATCAGCTTGTCGAGCGTGTCGTGCACCGGCGCCGACAGCGGCGTCTCGATCGTCTCGAGCACGAGCTCGCGCAGCCGCTTGAGCTCCTTCTGCGTGCCGATCAGGTTCTTGCGCATGTCGGCCATGCGGCGCTGGTCGCGGTGCACCTTGTCGGCGACCGCGGTCAACAGGTTGACGAGGAAGCGCACGCCGAGCTCCTGATGCGCGGCGAGAAAGGCCTGCAGTTGCTTCGCGGTGACGCCCCACACGACCGAGCCCGCCTTCGCGGTCGCGCGGGTCGAGCGCGGCAATCCGGTGAGCGCGCCGAGCTCGCCGATCAGCGCCGGCGGCGCGAGCCGGAACACGTCGTCGTCGGGGCGCTCGAGCACGACCTCGCCGCCGGTGAGCAGGTAGAACGTGGTCGCCGGCTCGTGGACATCGAACAGCGGCTTGTTCGCATCGACCTCGACGCGCGCGAACAGCGCGCCCAGCGCGCCGAGCTCGCCATCGGAGAAGCCGTGGAACAAGGGAATGGTGCGTAGCTCGCCCGGGCTCGGGACCATGATGCGCGGACCATAACGCGGTATCGTCGCGTTGTGCGTTGGCTGGTCCTCGTCGTGGTCGTCGCGTGTCATAAAGACGCGCCGCAGCACGACGAGCCGAGCCCCGCTCCGCCACCGCCGGCCCGCGATGCCGCGGCGGCGCCCGCGGTCACCGCCGACAGCTACGCCGACCTCCCGGCGGCGCTGCACGCGATCCTGCCCGCCGACGCGCGCGTGATCGGCTTCGGCGAGCTCCACGCGCGCACCGATCGCGCACAGGTGAAATCGGCGCTCGCGCGCTTCACCACCGACGCGATTCCCGCGATCGGCGACCAGCTCAGCGACCTCGTCGTCGAGACCTGGGTCGTCGATCCGAAGTGCGGCAAGGCCGCCGAGGAGGCGACCGCGAAGGTCGCGATCTCGACGCGGCGGCCGATGGAGACCCACTCCGAGATCGCTGACCTCGCGCAGGCCGCGCGCGCGCGGGGCATCCAGCCGCACGCGATGGAGGTGACGTGTGCGGACTATGCACGCATCGCGCCGCCGGGCAAGGACGTCGACTTCGAGGCGATGCTGACGCTCACCACGCGCGAGCTCACGCGCATCGCGGTCGACGCCGTCGCGCATCGCGACGCCGAGGCGAAGCACCGGCCGTGGATCGCGCTCTACGGCGGCGCGCTCCACAACGATCGCTTCCCCGCGAAAGGCGTCGAGGACTGGAGCTACGCCGCGAAGGTCGACGAGGTCACGCACGGTCACTTCGTCGAGGTCGACCTGATCGTGCCCGAGCTCGCGCAGGGCGAGCCGACCTACCAGAAGGAGCCGTGGTACCCGCTCGTGCCCGCCGCGGATGCACGCGTGCACGCGTGGAAGCGCGGCGAGCGCTCGTACGTGCTCGTGCTGCCGCGGACCCCACCGTGATCGCGACGCTCGCGGCGCGGCTCGGCGAAGCGTGGGCGGCGTGCGCCTCGATCCAGGCGCTGCTGTGGACGATCGCGCTCCGCTCGCGCAACGCCGGCATCGTCGACGTCGGCTGGGCGCTCACGTTCGCGGTCGTCGTCGTGGTGTTCGCGACCGGGGCGACGCAGCCGGCCGCGGTGTGGGCGCCGATCGCGATCGTCGTCGCGGCGTGGAGCGTGCGTCTCGGCGGCTACTTGATCGCGCGCGGCGCGGCGACCGGTCCGGAAGAAGGTCGCTACGCCGACCTGCGCGCGCGCTGGGCGCCGCACGCGCAGCGCCGGTTCTTCGTGTTCTTCCAGGCCCAGGCGCTGCTCACCGCGGTGCTGTCGAGCGCGTTCGTCGTGCCATTCTTCGTCGCGCCGTGGGACGGCGGCTGGCTGCGCGCGATCGGCGCCGCGGTCGCCGCGCTCGGCGTGATCGGCGAGACCGCCGCCGACGCGCAGCTGCGGCGCTGGAAGCGCGATCCGGCGCATCGCGGCCGCGTATGCGACGTCGGCCTGTGGTCATGGTCCCGCCACCCGAATTACTTCTTCGAGTGGTGCGTGTGGCTCGGGCACGCGGTGTACGGCGTGGCGTTCGCGCCGTGGGGCCTGGTCGCGCTCGCGGGCCAGGCGATCATCCTCGGGTCGATCTTCGGCGTCACGGGCATTCCACCGACGGAGGCGCAGTCGTTACGGAGCAAAGGCGACGCGTATCGCGACTACCAGAAGCGCGTCAGCAAGTTCATTCCGCTGCCGCCGAAGTCCGCGGCTCCCAGCGCGTGAGGGATCGCGAAATTCTCCGTTCTACCCCGGTTCTACCCCGACTTGTCGGAGGTCTGTTGTAGGCTGGGTGCCATGATCAAGGTGCACGTGGCGGCGGATGGGACGAAGACCTTCCAGGTTTACGAACGCGCGCGGGTCCGCGAGAAAAGCGTCAAGGTCTACGTCGGGTCGTTCGGCTCACGTCGCGAAGCTGCGTTCGCGGAACAACAGCACCGGGTTACGCAACGCGGGATCAAGGCAGGCGATCTCCCGGCCGCGGTCGACCACAAGCGCACGCTGGGCGACGCCCTCGATGCCTGGCTGCGCGCGATCGCGGATCAGCGCTCGCATGACGAGTACGCCGATCGCATGCGGCTGTACGTGCGCCCGACGTTCGACAGCACGCCGGTCGTGAAGATCACGAAGCCGAAGCTGATCGACCTACGCACCGCGCTCAGGGAGCGCGACGAGCCGCTCGGCAACGCGACGATCAACACCGTGTTCGCCTCGCTCTCGGCGGCGTTCAACTACTTCATCGAGCAAGGCTGGTGCAGTGACAACCCACTCAAGTTCATCAAGCCGCTCGAGGTGGCCGAGCGCCCGTTCCTCTGGCTCCAGTCCGCCAGCGAAGTGCAGAAGCTCCTCGCCGCCTGTAACGACAACATCCGTACGCTCGTTGCCGTGCTGGTCGGCACCGGCATGCGCCTCGACGAAGCACTGCACCTGATGTGGGTCGACGTCGATCTGCAGCATCGCGTGATCCACGTCCACCGCGGCCGCCGTGGGGCGCCGAAGTCAGGCCGTCTGCGTCACGTCCCGATCTTCGACTCGGTGCTCACGGTGCTCCGCGAGATGAAGCTCGCGAAGGGCAAGAACACCCTGCTCTGGCCGGGCGCGAAGCTCGACAAGTTCGACGAGCAGCTCCCTCGCAACAAGACGAGCGTGTTCCGCCCCTTCAAGGCCGCCGTGCTGCGCGCCGGCCTACCGAAGAAGCTGCGCCTTCACGATCTGCGACACACGTTTGCCGGCCTGTTCCTGGCGTCGGGCGGCGACATCTTCAAGCTGTCGAAGATCCTCGGTCACTCGAGCGTCGCCATCACGCAGCAGGTCTACGCGCACCTTCACCCGGATGCGTTCGCGGAAGACTACAGCCGCGTCGCCTTCGCGATGCCTGAGCAGTCCGGTGTCGTACTCAAACTCCAGCGGGTCGAACGATAGCCGTAGTAGCGCGCCTCGTTGCGTGGCTCTGCCGATCGAACACGGACCCGGGTTCCGATCTACCCAAGGACTGAGTGCAGCGATAGCGCGAAGATACGCGCGCGCTTGGATGTAGCCGCAACTTCTCGCGGGCAGTGCCGATAACCCAGCCATGTCGCTTCTGCGAAGCGCTACGATGACCTTGGGGTTGGTGGCATGAGCTACGATCGGGAAGGACCTCGACGCTCATCAACGTACGACGCCGCTCCCTCGCAGGCGTCGTCGTCGTCGTCGTTCGACGGTCAACGCGACTCGAGTGCCACCGCCCGGGATCGCGCGGAACGCGACGCGATGTGGCTGCGGCAAGACCTCGCCCATTTCGAAACGGCGACTGATCCACGCGAATGGGCCGAGCGGCGGGAGATCATCGTCCGTGCCGTCGAGCGCCTGCGGGCGCAAATCACAGCGCAGAAGACCGATGAGGCCGCGTTCGCGGACGTGCGACGCACGATCGAGCGTGCGACCGAGGTGCTCGCGCACAGCGTGGTCCCCGATGATCGCAAGACGATCGAAGGCGAAGAACAGTTGAGCGCTGCACTTCGTCGGGTCGGACGCTCAGGAGACGAGCGCGAGCAACGTCGCCTCGCGATCCTTCGTGCCGCGATGGCGATCTCGCCTGCGGGGCGCAAGCAGATCGCACAACGGATCCGAATCGGCAGAACAGACGATCCGATCGTCGAGGCCATGCGAGCACGCGTATCGGCTGAATCGCGAGCCGAGCTTCTCGGCGTTCTCGACGGAACCAAGTCCGTGCAGCTGCCGCCGGAAGCGGCGAGTGATGACAAGACCGCGATCGTGGCGCATGCGACCGGTGGCGCCGAGCAACCGCTGCCGTTTCGCAGTCAAATTCAGGCGAGCTTTGGGCACCACGACGTGTCCGGGATTCGATCACATCAGGACGAGGACGCCGCAGAAGGTGCTCGCGCTCTCGGAGCAAAGGCGTTTGCAAGCGCGGACCGCGTCGCGTTCGCTGGTTCCCCAGACCTCCACACGGCCGCCCACGAGGCAGCTCACGTCGTGCAACAACAGGCGGGGGTTGCGCTCAAGAGCGGTGCCGGAGAGTCCGGCGATCTCTACGAGCGAGAAGCTGACGCGGTGGCTGACAGAGTGGTCGCCGGCAAGACTGCGGAGCCGCTCCTCGACCAAATCGCCTCGCGACGGATATCGAGTTCGAATGCGGCGGTCCAGCTCAGACCCGATCACGACCAGCGCGTGCCGCTCCACGGGCCAGAGCGCTACTTGTGGCTCAACGAGCGACGCGTATGGCCCGCGGTCGCTGACTACCTTCAGCGAGTCTCGTTTCCCATCCCCGATCCTCGGCTCGCTTGGCGAGCCGAGGCGTTCTTCACTGCATCACTCGTCGACGCGATGAAGAGCCGCGTCGATTTGCACGATCCGCAGCAGTTGCTTGGACTGCTCCACCCGGCCAATCCCTACGACGCGATCGAGGCGCTCGTGCCGGTAGGTCACGACAACTGGGTCGCTGGCATCGGTCCGGTGCTCGGTCCCCTATTCCAGGACGCGATCGCTGCTTCGCTACGCCGACTTGGACCACGCTGGGTCGCGTCGGCCGAAACGAAACCCGAGCGCGAAGGTCTCGAAGACGAGGACAAGTCGCTGGTCGCGTTCGGCTCCCTGATCACGTCTGCACCCATGGATGTCTATGCGGCCCGCGCATTGACCAGTGGCGCGGTCGTCGAGTTGCGTGGCAACCAACCAAAGACGAAACCCAACGCAAGAGATGCGCGTCCGCTGCGACCGATCAAGCACCTCGAGTTCCAAGGCGCACGGGACCGGCGCATCTGGAACTTCGTCAAGGCGATCGATCCACCCGACGCGACGGCCGAGGAGATCGCAGCGAAGATCTGGGCGGAGGACGCGAGTGCCAGCGACGGTGCGGCTTCGTTTCAGGTCAAGTCTCTCTTCTTGTGTGAATGCCTGACGAGAGAGTTCGGGTTCGGTGTTCATGCCGCAGCGGCGTGATGGTTGGTGAGCAGAGACATGTCGAGATAGACGCGGTCGCTCCAGATGCTGGTGACCTGGAGGGCGAC
>DATJXL010000378.1:0-10226 GCA_035500135.1 Kofleriaceae bacterium | reverse complement strand
CGTCGATCACGAGGTCGACCTCGGCGCGCTCGGTCTACCCGACGTGCGCGTCGTGCCGGTCCCGGGCCACACGCCCGGGTCGGTCGCCGCGATCGTCGGCGACGTCGCGCTCGCCGGCGATCTCATGAAGGGCGGCATCTTCGCGAAGTACTTCGTGACCGTTCCGTCCGAGCACTACTACCAGACCGACCCGGCGCGCGATCACGACGCGGTGCGCACGCTGCTCGCGCGCGGCGTGACCACGTTCTACCTCGGGCACGGCGGACCGGTCGCGCGCGACGACGTCGCGGCATGGGTGGCCGACGCCGACGAGTCGCACGCGCCGCACGCCGCGACGATCGAGCTCGCCGGCCAGCTCGATCGCGGCACCGGCAGCGACGGCGCGGGCGGCCTCGTGCGCGTGCGCTACGGCGTCGGTCGCCCGCTCGGCTATCTCGGTGGGCTCGACGTCGCCGCCGGCAGCCTCGGCGGCGCATACGCGAGCCTCGACGTCCATGCGCTCGGCGTGGCCGTGCGCGGTCGCGCCGGCGCGTTCGCCGCGGTGACCGCGGGGGGCGGCGTCGGTGGCGTGCGCGGGATCTCGGCGAGCCACGCGTTCGTCGAGCTGTCGGGCGAGCTGCCGGTCGGACCCGTGCGCCTGCTCGCGCGTGCGGCCGGCGGCTGGCGGCTCGGCGGCGTGCGATACAGCGCCAGCTCGCTGCCCGTCGACGAGCTCACCGCGCTCGCCGGCGTACGACTCGGCCGCGACCGGCCGTGGGGACGCGTCGTCGCCGGGCGAGGCCCTTACCTCGCGGGCACTTACCAGCGCTTCGGCGGCGCGTCGTGGCTCGGCGCCGTGCTGGGGTTCGAGCTCGCGGCCGGCGACTGAACCGATCGCCATCGCTCGCCGTAACTCGGTCATGACGACGGGACGGATCGCGCGCGGCAGCTACCCCCCACGCAGCAACTGGCTCACCGTCGCGGTCAGCACCCGTTACCCGCGGCTCGCCTCGGCGCTCGGCGGCGAGCTGTTCCAGGCGCTGCTCGGCGGCTACCTCGCGCGCGGCCCGGTCGAATCGCGCGAATCGCAGGAGCGGGGCGGTCGGCTCGTCGACTTCCTGGCCGAGCACGCCGACGACTATCCGGTCTGGTACGCCGATCTCGCGCGGCTCGACCGCGCGTGCGAGGACGTCGCGACCGCACCGGTCGTCCCGCGGCTCGAGCGGCAAGACCTCGCGTACGAGCGCCCGATCCGGCTGGTGCCGGCGAGCACGCTCGTCGAGATCGCGACCAGCGCGCACGAGGCGTGGACGGCGCTCGCCCGCGGTCAGGAGCCGAAGCAGCCGCGCGAGCTCGACTGGCCGCAGACCGTGCTGATGTGGCGCGACGATCAGCTCGCGGTGTACCTGCGCCCGGTCGGGCTGACCGAGGCTGCGGCGTTGCGCTCGGCGCGACGCGGCACGTCGATCGTCGAGCTCGCCGGCGGCTTCGGTTGCGCGGACCCGCTGGCGCGTGCGACCGAGCTGGTCGTGAGCTGGACCGACCTCGGCGTCCTCGCGCGCTGAGCTAGGGGCTGCGAACTCTTTCACACGTCGTGGCCGAACCAAGGGTTGTTGTGGAGTCATTCGCGACCCGTGGAAAACTGAGATCGGTGCACGCAGTTTCGGGCCGTTGCGGTGGCGTGAGGCTTGCTCGTAGAGTGGTCATGGTGCGGTTTGCCGTCGTCGCCGTGTTGTTCCTCGCCTGCACGAGCTCGCCGGCGCCGCGGTGCGAGTCCGCCGGCATCGCCGACGTCGAGCTCCGCGATCCGGCGACCGGACAGTGCAGCGCGGTCGACCCGAGCTGTACGTGCGGGCCGTGCCCCGGCACCGCGGAGCTCGCGGTCGACTGGGCGATGTGCAACGGCACGTGCGACGCGCTCGACGAGAGCTCGTGCCTCGCGACGCCGGGCTGCCACGCGGCGTATCAAGACGATCCGACGCCGACGCCGGTGTTCTGGGGCTGCTGGGACCTGCCGCCGTCGGGCGCGATCGAAGGCTCGTGCACCGGGCTCGACGCGCAGACGTGCTCGGAGCACGACGACTGCGTCTCGATCTACACCGGCCCGGTCAACCAGCCGCCGAACTTCGTCGAGTCGTTCGAGCGCTGCGCCGCGAAGCCTACTTCTTGATCGTATCGATCGGGATCCCGCCGCTGCCCTTGACCGGCGCTTGATCCTTCGGCGGCGTCTCGGTCGATGGACCGAACAGGCCGCCGATCGGGTTCACGCCGAACGAGGTCGCCACCAGCGCGGCACCGAGCAGGAGGTAGATGACGCCGACCATCATGTGCGCGCGCGGGCTCATGCGATAGAAGCCGCCGCCCATCATCCCGCCCTTGGCCGCCGCGTCCTCGTTGGTTTCGCGTTTGCGGAGCGCCAGGTAGATGCGATAGCTCCCGAACGTCAGCACGATGGCCGCGACGCCGAGCGTGAGCCAGACCGGAATTCGCACGCCGAGGGCATAGCACGAGGCCCATTGACACGTTGATATCTCCCGCGGTTAGAGTGCGGGCCTCCCGATGTCCCGGGCTGCGCCCAAGTACACGAATTCCGCGGCGTTCTACGACGTCGATGGAACGCTGATCAAGATCAACATCGTGCACGCGTTCGCGTTCTACGCGGCGCGCCATGCTTCGCTGCTCGACAGCGCGCGCCGCACGATCAAGACCGCGGCCTCGATCCCGGTGTTCTGGGCGGCCGACAAGCTGTCGCGCAAGTGGTTCAACGAGATCTTCTATCGCTCGTACCAGGGGCAGAGCGAGGACCGCCTGGTCGTGCTAGCCGACGAGCTGTTCGAGGACGTGATCAAGCCCAACATCTACCCGCGCGCGAAGGAGCTGATCGCCGAGAGCCGGCGCGCCGGCGTGCGCCAGGTGCTGGTCTCGGGCGCGCTCGACTTCACGATGCGACCGCTCGCGCGCTACCTCGAGGCCGACGACCTGATCGCGAACCGCCTCGAGTTCGTCGATCACTACGCGACCGGCAAGCTCAAGAAGCCGTTCGTCGCCGGGGCGACCAAGGCCGAGATCATGCGCGACTACGCGCGCGCGCACGACGTCGATCTCGCCGAGTCGTGGGCGTACACCGACAGCTTCAGCGACTACCCGATGCTCGCCGTCGTCGGTCACCCGACCGCGTGCAACCCCGATTTCCGGCTGCGCGCGCTCGCCCGCAGCTACGACTGGCCGGTGCTCGACCTCGACGAGGACGCGACGCACGCGGCGTCGCGCCGACCGCAGGGATTGGCCCGCCGTATCCGGAGGCCACACTGATGCGCGCGATCCGCCCGAAAATCCGCTCGCACACGCGCGAGCACATCGTGACGATCGACACCGACTCCGCGCCGCGCCTGATGTTCTACGGCGAGAACCTCATGATGGAGGATCTGCCGATCGGCACGCGCGTCATCTACCCGAAGCGGCCGATGACGCCGGTGGCGAACCCGAAGGCTGCCATTCGCTATGCATTGAACCACCCCGAGGACTCGGAGCCCCTGCACGCGCTGCTCGAGCCCGGGATGAAGGTCACGGTGTGCATCGACGATATCTCGATGCCGCTGCCGATCATGCGCACGCCCGACGTACGCGAGCTCGTGCTCGAGATCGTGTGCGAGATGCTCGCCGATCACGGTGTCGACGACGTGCACCTCGTCATCGCGCTCGGCCTGCACCGCCGCATGACGGAAGGCGAGATCCGGCGCATGGTGGGCGACAAGGTGTTCGACGCGTACTGGCCGGATCGCCTGTACAACCACGACGGCTGCGATCCCGACGGCATGGTCGTGCTCGGCCACACGCCGCACGGCGAGATGGTCGAGATGAACAAGCGCGTCGCCGAGAGCGACCTCGTCATCTACGTGAATCTCAACTTCGTGCCGATGAACGGCGGCCACAAGTCGATGGCGGTCGGGCTGTGCGGCTACGAGTCGCTCAAGGCGCATCACACGCCGAAGGGCATCGTCGAGTCCAACTCGTACATGGACCCGCCGAACTCGTTCCTGTCGCAGTCGTTCAAGCGCCAGGGCGATCTCGTCGAGAAGACGCTCAAGGTCTTTCACATCGAGACCGTGCTGAACAACCGCGCGTTCGACGGCCCGCTGTCGTTCCTCACCAAGAACGAGGACGACTTCACCGAGGCCGATCGCCTGAAGTACCAGGCGATGAAGTTCGCGCTCGACAAGCTGCCGTTCGCGGCGCGCCGCGAGATCTTCATGCGCACGCCCGCCGCGTACGAGCTGATCGCGTGCTACGCGGGCGCGTGCGATCCGACGCACGAGCGCACGCTTGCCAAGCAGAACGAGCAGAACTGCGTCGAGGTCGACGGCCCCGCCGACATCCTCGTGTTCGGCATCCCGTACATCTCGCCGTACAACGTGAACTCGAAGGCGCTCAATCCGCTGCTCGTGCAGGTGATGGCGCTCGGCTACTTCTATCACATGTACCGCCGGCAGCCGATCCTGCGCGACGGCGGCGTCCTCATCATCACGCACCCGTGCTCGGACAAGTTCGATCCGGTCCACCACCCGAGCTACATCGAGTTCTTCAACCGCGTGCTGACCGAGACCACGGACAGCTACACGATCGAGAAGAAGTACCAGGACGAGCTCGCGTACAACCCGAGCTACATCGAGATGTACCGGCGCGGCAACGCGTACCACGGCGCGCACCCTTGCTACATGTGGTACTGGGGCCAGCGCGGGCGCGAGAAGGTGAGCCGCGTGATCGTCGTCGGCGCCGATAACGCGACCGTGCCGCAGATCATGGGCTGGGAGACGGCGGGCTCGATCGCGGAGGCGATCGCGATGGCGCGCGGCACGATGGGCCGCAGCGCGCAGATCTCGATGATGCACCACCCGCCGTACATGATCTGCGACGTGCTGTGATGTCGTCCTCGAACGGTCACAACCAGGGGCGCGGCGGATACTTCGCGGAGACCGAGGCGCGCTGGAACGGCGCGAAGCCGTGGCCCGACGCGAGCGATCTGCGGTTGCCGCCGCTCCGCGAGCCGGTGACCGGCAAGAGCCGGCTCGACGTCACCGAGATCCTGCGCGGCAAGCACGTCTTGCTCATCGGTACGACCGGCTTCGTCGGCAAGGTCGCGCTGTCGATGCTGCTCCATCGCTACCCCGACATCGGGCGCGTGTATTGCCTCGTGCGACCGGGCGCGGGCAACACGGCCGACGAGCGGTTCTACAAGAAGGTGGCCGCGAGCGAGGCCTTCGATCCCGTGCGCGACGTGCACGGCGCGGGCTTCGAGGCGTGGATGCGCACGAAGATCGTCGCGGTGCCGGGAGACATCGGCCGACCGCTGTGCAACTTCACCGAAGAGCAGATCGCCGAGCTCAAGGTCGACGTCATCCTCAACAGCGCGGGTCTCGTCTCGTTCGCGCCGTCGCTCGAGAGCGCGCTGCGCATCAACGCGATGGGCGCGAAGAACGTGCTCGACCTCGCGCGCAAGCTCGGCGCGCGCCTCGTTCACGTCTCGACGTGCTTCGTCGCCGGTCAGCGCGAAGGCGACGTGTGGGAAGACGAGCCGGTCG
This sequence comes from Kofleriaceae bacterium, assembly GCA_035500135.1. GTDB lineage: Bacteria > Myxococcota_A > Polyangia > Haliangiales > Haliangiaceae > JABFXX01. Next base: position 4,668 of record DATJXL010000378.1, on the reverse strand, counting down.
TCGGCTATTTTCCGAGGCAAGACGAGCTGCTCGACCGCGACTTCGATCCCGCCGCCGAGATCGCGGACTGCCAGAAGATCATCGAGCAGGCGCGCGACCGCTCGAACGATCGCCAGCACATCTCCGAGTTCCGCGAACGCGCCGCCGAGTCGCTGCGCGAGCAGCGCCGCGACCCGGACGACGAGAACGATCTCAAGATCGCGGTCGCGCGCGAGCGCAAGATCTGGATGAACGACGTGCTGACGAAGCTCGGCATGGAGCGCGCGCGCCACTGGGGCTGGACGAACACGTACACGTACACGAAGTCGCTCGGCGAGCAGATGATCCTCGGCGATCGCGCCGTCGCGTCGACGATCGTCCGGCCGGCGATCGTCGAGAGCGCGATCCGCTACCCGTTCCCGGGCTGGAACGAAGGCTTCAACACGAGCGCGCCGCTGATGTACCTGATGCTCAAGGGGCATCGCGCGGTGCCGGTCGGCGACGATGCCGCGCTCGACGTCATCCCGGTCGACTTCATCGCGGCCGGCATGCTGCTCGCCACCGCCGCGGTCCTCGCCGGCGAGCATGACCCGGTGTATCAGCTCGGCACGAGCGACGCGAACCGCGTGACGAGCAAGCGCCTCACGCAGCTCACCGCGCTCGCCGTGCGCCGGCATTTTCGCGACAAGGCAGACCGCGGCGAGGACGAGCTGCGCTCCAGGCTGCGCGCGCGGCTCGAGTCGATGCCCGTCAGCTACGAGCACTTCGAGCGCTGGTCGGCGCCGATGTTCAAGCGCATCGCGGACAAGTTGATCCACGTGATCGACGACAGGCTGCCGAGCTGGGGCGCCCCGCGCGTCGAGGCCATCGCCGAGCGCGCGCGCGACGAGTTGCAGAAGGTCTCGACGTTCACCGGGCAGATCGCCGAGCTCGTCGACCTGTTCAAGCCGTTCACGACCGATCACGACATCGCGTTCCGTTGCGATCACATGCGCGCGCTGTGGGCGCGCGTCACGCCGGCCGATCAGGACCGGCTGCTGTGGGCGCCGCATCTCGTCGACTGGCGCAAGTACTGGCTCGATACCCACTTCCCCGGGCTGCAGAAGTGGACGTTCGACAAGCTCGACGAGGAATTCGGTCAGAAGCCGAAGACCGTCTACACGTACAAGGAGCTGTCGGAGCTGTTCGACGCGACGGTCAAGCTCCACAAGAATCGCCCGGCGCTGCGCTTGCTCCGCAAGGACGAGGATCGCGAGCCGGTCTCGTACACCTACGGCCAGATGGGCGAGCTCGCGTATCGCGGCGCCGCCACGCTACGCGCGATCCACGTCGGGCTCGGCGATCGCGTCGCGGTGATGAGCGAGAACCGCCCCGAGTGGGGCCTGTCGTACTTCGCGATCTTGCTCGCGGGCGCGACCTGCGTGCCGCTCGACAAGGAGCTCACGCTCGGCGAGGTCGTGAACCTCGCGCGCGTCTCGCGCGTGCGCGCGCTCGTGCTGTCGCGCAAGGTCGCCGAGCGGCTCGCCGGCGAGGCCGGGCTCGCGGTGCCGGTATCCGTCGGCGCCGCGAGATCGGTTCGACACGGTTTCGGCGGTGTCGTCGGCGCAGCCGACGACGACGACGACGCGATGATCGTGTGGTCGCCCGCGCATGCCGCGCTCGGCGAATATCTCGCGCGCGAAGTGGACTCGCAGCCCCGCGTGCTCGCGTTCGACGAGCTCCTGACCGATGCCGACGCGCCGGCGCCGGCCGCGGCCGAGGTCAAGGGCGATACGGTCGCCTCGCTGATCTTCACGAGCGGCACGACCGGCACGCCGAAGGGCGTGATGCTCACGCACAAGAACTTCACGTCGATGGTGTCGAAGCTGTCGTCGCTGTTCCAGCTGTACACGCACGACAAGCTGCTCAGCGTGCTTCCCTTGCACCATACATTCGAGTTCTCGGCGGGCTTCCTGATGCCGCTCCTGCACGGCGCGTCGATCGATTACCTCGAGGAGATCGAGGCCGATCCGCTGGCGCGCGCGCTCGAGGACGAAGGCATCACCGGCATGGTCGGCGTGCCGGCGCTGTGGCAGCTGCTCGAGCGCAAGATCTACAAGAACATCAGCGACGCCGGCGTGCTCGCCGAGAAGGCGTTCGATTCGATCGTCGACCTCAATCGCTCGCTGCGCGAGAAGCTGCCGTGGGACGTCGCGACCGGCAAGCTGCTGTTCTTCCCGGTCCACCGCAAGCTCGGTCGACGCATGCGGCTGCTCATCAGCGGTGGCTCGGCGCTGCCGCCCGACACGATGAAGACGTTCCGCGGGCTCGGCTTCAACCTGTACGAGGGCTACGGCATGACCGAGTCGTCGCCCGTGCTGACCGTGACGCGCCCGGGCGACAAGGTGATTCCGGGCTCGGTCGGTCGCCCGCTGCCGGGCATCGACGTGCGGATCGCGAACCCGGATCAAAACGGAGTCGGTGAAGTCATCGCCAAGGGCCCCAACGTCATGGCCGGCTACTTCGAGAACGCCGACGCGACGGCGGCAACGATCGTCGACGGCTGGCTCCACACCGGCGACCTCGGACGCATCGACGACGATGGCAACCTCTACATCGTCGGCCGCAAGAAGGAGATGATCCTCGGGCCGTCGGGCGAGAACGTGTATCCAGACGAGCTCGAGGAGCTGTACGGCGACTCCGACTACGTGAAGGAGATCTCGGTCGTCGGCTTGCCCGGCGAGGCCGGCCACGAGACGGTCGCCGCGCTGATCGTCCCGGATTACGAGGATGCCGGCGGCGATCGCGAGCACGTGCGCGACGCGGTGCGCGAGCACGTGCGGCAAGTCAGCAAGTCGCTGCCGCTGTACAAGCGGCTCAAGACGTTCCACCTGTGGGATCACGATCTGCCGAAGACGTCGACGCGCAAGGTCAAGCGCCGCGACGTGATCAAGGAGCTGCAGCGGCTCGAGCGCGCGCTCAAGGGCGGCGCCGAGGTCAAGCAGCTCGCGACCGTGGCAGGCGCGTCGTCGTGGATCCTGGATCTGCTCGCGCAGGTCACGCAGAAGCCGCGAGCAGCCGTCACCAGCGACAAGCCGCTCGTCGAGCTCGGCTTCGATTCGCTGATGTTCACCGAGCTCGCCGTCGCGATCGAATCGGCGGGCGTGCACTTGCCGGATCCGGCGGAGCTGCAGGGCCTGGAGACGGTGGGGGACGTGGAGAAGCTGGTGGCGAAGCTCGGTGCGAAGCAGGAGCAGCAGAGCCACGTGCCGGGCAAGGGCAAGGGCAAGACCAAGGAGAGCGAGGACGATGACATCGACGTGCCGAGGCCGCTGGTGCGGGTCGGGCGCGCCGCGCTGCGCGGCGGCATGCGCGCGCTCTACGAGCGCGTGCTCGAGACCGATGTCTACGGCAAGGCGCCGCCGTTCGGCGGCTACATCGTCGCGGCGAACCACGCGAGCCACCTCGACACCGGGCTCGTGAAATACGCGCTGGGCGAGCAGGGCGAGGCGCTGGTCGCGCTCGGCGCGAAGGACTACTTCTTCGAGGATCCGGTGCGCCGGATGTACTTCGAGAACTTCACCAACGTCGTGCCGATGGAACGCCACGGCTCGCTGCGCGAGTCGCTCCGGCTCGCCGGCGAGGTCATCCGCGATGGCTACATCCTGCTGATCTTCCCGGAGGGCACGCGCAGCGAGACCGGCGTGATGGCCGACTTCAAGCCGTCGCTCGGCTACCTCGCGATGACGAATCGCTGCGGCATCCTGCCGATGTACTTGCACGGCACGCACGCCGCGATGCCGAAGGGCCGCTACCTGCCCAAGCGCGGCAAGCGGGTCGCGGCGTATGTCGGCCCGTACTCGACCTACGACGACCTCGTGAAGCTCGCCGCCGATCGCAGCCGCAGCGAGGGCTATCGCGCGATCACGCAGCACGTCGAGCGCGTGATCCGGCGGCTCGCGCCGCGCGAGGCCGAATGGACGCTCGGCGAGAGCGGCCGCGAACCGTTGATCGTCGCGAAGGCCCCGAGCGCGGAGGCCGAGCCATGAAGACGTCCGTCCTCGTCACCGGCGCGACCGGCTTCCTCGGCGAGCACCTGTGTCGCGCGCTGGTCGCGCAAGGTCACATCGTCCGCGGCTTGGCACGCTCGCGCAGCGGCGTGCTCGAAGACCTCGGCGTCGAGGTCGTGCGCGGCGACGTGCTCGGCCCCGCGGGTCGGAGCAAGTCCGACCCGCTCCATTCCGGGGGCGACGAGCTGGTCGAGGCGATCGACGGCGTGTCGGCCGTGTTTCACCTCGCCGGCGCGGTCTCGCGCGATCCCGATGACGCGCAGCGGATGATGCGCTTGCACGTCGACGGCACGCGGCGCGTGCTCGAGCAGATGGCGGCCGCCGGCGTGCGCCGGATGATCCTCGCGTCGACGTCGGGCACGATCGGCGTCAGCACGCGCGAGGAGATCCTCGACGAGAGCGCGCCGTACGCCGAACAGATCGTCGCGGGTTGGCCGTACTACGCGTCGAAGATCTACCAGGAGCGGCTCGCGTTCGAGCACGGATCGCGGCTCGGGATCGAGGTCGTCGCGGTCAACCCGTCGCTCCTGCTCGGGCCCGGCGACCGCCGGCTGTCGTCGACCGGCGACGTCGACAAGTTCCTGAAGCGCAAGATCCCGGTCGTACCCAGGGGCGGGATCAACTTCGTCGACGCCCGCGA
>DATJXL010000377.1:0-14842 GCA_035500135.1 Kofleriaceae bacterium | reverse complement strand
CCCGCCGAGCCGACGAGGTGCAGCGTGCCGGCGCCCCACTGCGAATCGACGAACGAGCCGCCCGCGACCGCGACCTTCGTGCCCGGGATGATCTCGCCGGGCGCGACGCTGGTCAGCGCGAGGCCTTCGAGCCCCGGATCGGGCGCCGACGAGCTGGCGCAACCGACCGCGAGAACCACCGTGATCGCCGCGGCCCGCATCAGTTACACGTGTCCGCTGGAGTAGCCGAGATGTCGAGCTCGAACACGCTGCGCGCGTAGCCGTAGCCGTTCACCTTGATGTAGAAGACGTGGCCCGGCAGGCAGTCGCTGGTCGACTCGTCGGGCGTGGAGCTCGTCGACGAATCGACGACGTCGCCGCTCGAGTCGTAGAGGTGGAGGTCGAGGTCGGTCGCGCCGTCGCCGGAGAGCGTGATGTCGAGCTGCGACTGCTGGTCGAGCTGGATCTTGAACCAGTCGTCCTCGGCGCGCGTGTCGTCGGTCGGGCTCGGGCAGCTGATCAGGCCCGGGTAGTCGCCGAGGTCCATCACGCCGTTCGCGCTCGCCTCGCTCATCGTCTGGTTCGGGTGCCAGCCGTCGTCGTTGTCGCACGGCGCGGTCGGGGCGACGCACGAGCCGCTCTGCGGCACGCACTGCGTCGCCGACGCGCCGTCGACCGACTCGATCGCCGACGCCGAGCAGCTGTAGCCGTCCGCGCAGCCGGAGTCGCACGCCGCGAGGCAGTACGAGTCGCCCATGTCGCCGATGTACACGCACTCGTTGCCGTCGCCGCACTGCGAGTCGGCGGTGCATGCCTGGCACAGGCCCGCGGTCGAGCTGCCGCCCGCGGTCACGACCATCGAGTACACCTGCGACTGCGTCACGTGATCGCAGTTGTCGGTCTGGTCGTGATCGTCGGCGGTGAACACGTAGTAGATCGTCGCGGTCGTGCCGTCGTTCGCGCTCGCGACCGGGTTCGGCACGGTCGCGGTCCACGAGCCGTTCGTGTTGTCGCCCGAGGACAAGCTCGCCGAGATCTGCGTCATCGCCGACAGGTTCGGGCTCGAGCCCGGATCGGTCGACGAGTAGTAGAGCAGCGGCGTGTCCTTGAGGCCGGCCGCGTCGGTCACCTGCGCGACGAGCGGCAGGTCGAGGCGCGTCGTCTGATCCATCGCGGTGGTCGCGATCGTCGGGCCGGAACCCGGGCAGCTGTTGCTCGCACCCGAGTTGCGCACGACGATCAGGTAGTCCTTCAGCGTCTTCGGGTTCGTGCCGTCGTCCGCCGACAGCACGAGCGTGTAGCGCGACTCCGTCGCCTGCGCGGTGGTCGGGCACCACTTCCACGTCGCGTCCTGGCCGTCGGTCTGGTTCAGCGTGGCGCCGACGATCAGCGGCTGCTCCTGGGCGATCTTGACCGTGGCGGTGGACTGGTCCTCGACCACGACCTGCAGCGTCACGCACTGGGTCTGCGCGATGTCGATCGTGGTGCCGGTGCCGAGCGGCTGGCGAAACACCGGCGCGCTGCCGGCGCCGATCGCGGACTTCACGGTGATCGTGATCGTCACGGTCGTCGTGGCACCGCCTGCATTGGTCACGGTGAAGTCGAACGGATGCGCGCCGACATCGGCGGCCAGCGGCGTCCACTCGAACACGCCCTCGCCGCTCGGCGCGACCGTGACCTGCGCGTTGCCCGCGAGGTCGGTGACGTCCGGTGCCTTGAAGCTGTACGACAGCCGGCCGCCCGCGGTGTCGGTGGCGTCGAGCTGGACGACCAGCTGCTGGCCGACCTGCGCGACCTGGTCGGTGAGTCCGTCGAGCTGCGGCGGGGCACTTGGCCCGCAGGCTACCGCGGTAGCCAGTGACGTGAGGACGATGGCTGTTGACCTCATGGCCCGGGTGAACAGCAAGGACCGGGCCGGCTTCGGTCGGCGGCGCAACCGTCGAGATCGCGAGCTAACTCCGCGTCGCCGCGGTCAACGCGCGAGCGCGGCGTGATCTTCGCCGAGGGCAAACGCCACGAGGCCCTGGGCAACCGGATCAGCCAGGAAGCTGGGGACGTCGGTGTCGGCTTGACCCGCCAGGATACGCAGGCCCGTCACGAGCGAGCCCGCTGCGACGACGCCGGCTCGCAACCCCGCGAGCCTGAGGTCGCGGGCGAGCGCGACGTGATCGAACGCGCTCGCGTCGATGGCGAGCGCGAACGGCTTGAGCTCGTTCATGAGGCCGGTCGGGATCAGGCGGCGCAGCTTCTGGGCCTGGGCCGCGACCGCGGCATCGTCGAGCCCGTGGGTCGGGAAGTCGGTCTGGAACAGCCGCAGCAGCGCCACGACCAGCACGCCGAGCTCGTCGGGCGCGAGCCGCGCCGGGATCGCGAGCGAGGCCTGCGCGAGCTTGAGCGCGGTGCCGGCGGCGAACCGCACGCCGCGGCCGCCGTCCTGCGCCTGCGCGATCGAGCTGCCGATCACGAGCGAGACCGGCGAGGTCGGCTCGGCGACCATCGCGAACGGCTGGCGTGCCGACACGTACACGTCGATCTCGCCGAAGCCCAGGCCGGTCGCGACGTCCTGCGCGTTCGCCGCGACGCTCGAGTCCTTTGCGCGCAGGCGATCGCCGCGGCCGACGCCGTACGCGCGCAGGTCGATGCCGACGTGCTTCGCGATGCGATCGCCGAGCAGCTGGAAGATCTGGCGCAGCTCGCCCGGCACGGTGCGCGGGAACAGCACCTCGTCGGCGTCGGGCCGCACGAGCGGCGCGAGCTCGACCCGCGAAGGCTCCCCCAGCAGCATCCGCTCGGGATCGCCGGCGGCGCCGAACAGCTCGGCGAGCTCGGCGGCCGCGCGCGCGATCGGCAGGCTCCCCGCCACACCGGCCGCGTGGCGCGCCGCCATCGCACGCGCGATCACGCGATACGCGACGCCGTCCTTGGGATCGTGCTGGAGCCGCACGCGCATCGTGCCGGCGACCCGGTTCAGGTGGACGCGCACCGACGTCATGTCGCCGGCGTCGCGGTAGAACTGGACGAGCTGGCTGAGCGCGTCGTCGGAGGTCGGCGCGCCGTCGAGCGCGAGGTTGAGCGCGCGCTCGGCGCGCTTCTGGTCGCCGAAGCCGTGGCGGAAGATCTTCGCCACGCGCGACAGGTGCTGCGCGCGCTTCTCCGGATCCTGCTCGTTCTTGACCAGGCGCTCGCACGCACCGAGCGCGAGCTTCCACTCGCCGGCCTGGGTCGCGAGGTCCGCGAGCCGGACCAGCGTGAGCTCGTCGTCGGGCTGATAAGTGAGCGCGCGCTGGAACGCCTTGAGCGCCATCGGGACGTCGACGAGCCGGTCGGCGTAGATGAGCCCCAGCCGGAAGCAGAGCGTCTTCAGCACGTCGGCGTCGCGCTCGAGCTTCGCGCGCGCGATCAGCGCGTCGGCGGCGTCCTGCCACGCGCCCTGCTCCCACGAGATGTCGGCGATCGCGGCGTGGGCGGAGAGGTCGTTCGGATCGGCGGCGAGGATCTCGCGGTAGTGCTGCTTCGCGGCGTCGCGCTGGTCGAGGAAGTCGCGGCACAGCTTCGCGAGCGCGCGGTGGATTCCGATCTTCGTGGCCGCGTCGGTCTCGTGCTCGAGCCGGTTCGCGAGCAGGATCGCGAGCTCGTCGTGGCGCGCGTCCTCGTCGAGCAGGATGCGCAAGCGCAGGAACGCGTCCTTGTGGCTGGGATCGGCCTCGAGCGCGCGCCGGAACGCGGCCATCGCCTGCTCGCCGGCGAGCGCCTTGTCCATGAGCACGACGCCAGCGAAGTGGTGGAGCTGCGCGCGGACCTCGCCGTCGCTGGCTGCGGCGGCCTGCCGCGTCGCCGCCTCGGCGACGTCGATCCACAGCTGGCCCTTGAGCGCGGCCTGGCGCCAGCCTTCGAGCGCGGGCACGTGACCGGGTGCGGCGGCGTCGGCCTTGCCGAACTGCTGCACGGAGGCGTCGATCTGACCGAGCTCGGCGAGCGTCTCGCCGGCGCGGGTGTAGAACGCGGCCTGCGTGCGGGCGTCGCCGGAACGGACGCTCGAAGCGTCCGTTCCGGACATCGGGTCAGCGGCTTCGGCGAAGTAGCCCGCGATCTGCTCCTCGAGCTGGGCGAGCTCGGCGGACGCGCCGGCGCGGCGCACGATCGACTCGAGGCGGAGCAGCGCGAACCGGCGGCGCGGATCGGCGACGAGCGCGGCGCGATAGAGCTCGGTGAGCTCGACGTCTGGGCGCTTGTCGCGCTCGGCGAGCACCGCGGTGTCCATGATCATCGCGGCGCGGTCGCGCGCGAGCCCCGGCGGAATCTGATCGAGCTCGGCGCGACGCAGGCGCAACAGCTCCGCGAGCTGGTCGGTCACCGTGTACTCGCGCTCGAGCCGGTGCATGAGGTCGACGCGAGTCGGCTCGGCCTGCGCAGCGCTCTCGAGCGCGATCTGCGCCGACGGCGCGTCGTCGCGCAGCTCCTTGTCGATGCGCGCGAGCAGCTCGTACGCCTCGGCCTTGGCCGCCGCATCGCCGCCGCCTTCGGCCGCGCGCAGCTGGGCGAGCGCGAGCGCGGCGATCGGCGCGGGCTCGCGCAGCTGGGTCGCGACGCGCACGAGCGGCACGGCGGCGAGCGGATCGCCCGGGCGCAGCTCGAGTGCACGCTGGTAGAGCGCGAGCGCCGCGGCGCCGTCGTTCTGCGCGAACGCGAGATCGGCGTCGCGCACGAGCCGCGCGAACGCGTCGCCGGCTTGCGCACCTTGCAGCTCGCCCGGCCGGATGTGCGGGCCCGATCCGGCGCGATCGCCGGCGCGCCGGCGCGCGGCCTGCATCAGATCCGAGATGATCGTGAGCGACGGCAGCGTCTGACCGACCTTGCCGAGCAGCGCGGTCGCGCGGGCACCGTCGCCGGTGTCGAGCGCGAGCTGCGCGGCGCGCAAGCGCAGCGCGGCGGCCTCGTTCGGGCCGACCGTCGCGGCGCGTTCCTCGAGCGCCGTCGCGGCATCGCCGAGCTCGTGGCGGCGCGCCGCCGACAACACGAGCGCGAGCGTACGGCGCGGATCGTCGAGCTCGGCCGCGGTCGCGCGCAGCACGCTGTCGACGTGCGGTGCGTCGTCCTCGCTCGCCGCGAGGATGCGCGCGCGGCGCAGGGCGAGGCTCGCGGCCGCCCACGGCGAGCGCTCGCCGGCTTGCGCGCGCGCGTACGCCTCGAGCAGCAAGTCGCGGTCGCCGAGCCGCGCCGCGAGCGCGATCGCGGCGGCGTGGGCCGCCGGCGAGCTACCGCGCTCGAGCACTTGCTCCCATGCCGACAGCGCGGCCGCGGTCGTGCGTGCGAGCTCGTCGTGATCGCCGCGCTCGGCGGCGCCGCCCGCGGCTTCTTCCCACGCGAGCGCCGCGCGTAGCTGCGCGGCTTCGCGATCGAGCTGCTCGCCCGGATCGGCCGCGAGCTCGGCGAACAGCGCCGCGCGATCGCTCCACCGCCCGGCCGCCGCATACGCCTCGGCAAGCGCTTCCGCGATCGCGAGCGCACCCGGCCGGTCGCCACGACCGCGCTCGAGCAGCTCGATCGCGGCGTCGAGCTGGCCTTGCGCGATCAACCCGAACGCGGCGCGCAGGCGCGCGCGATCGCGCTCGACATCGCCGGCGACCGCCAGATCGACTTCGATCGCGAGCTGGGCCTGCTCGGCGGCGACGTGCGCGGTGCGCAGCTGCGCGGCGGCGTAGTCGTCGCCGGGATCGAGCTGCAATACCGTCCCCCACAGCGCGGCGGCATTCGCGGGGTCGAGCTCGGCCGCGCGTGCCGCCGCATATGCGCGCTCCGCCGGCGACGCGCTGCTCGCCGCCCACAGCGCGAACGCGGCCGATGCCGTCGGACCGCCGGTCGGCGCCGCGGTCTCGGCCGCGACCCGCGCGACGAGCGGATCGCCGGGCATCGCGGCGGCGGCGAGCTCGGCCGCCGCGGTCGCGACCTCGCCACCAGCCCATTGCTGCGCGCGCATCGCGAGCGCGGCGCAGGTCGTCGGATCGGCCTCGACGAGCTGCTGCGCGAGCTCGAGATATGCCGCACCGGCACGCGCGCCGTCGCCGGCGGCAACCGCGTGGCGCACCGCGCCGACGCGGGCGCCGAGCGACGACGGATCGGCCTCGGCCGCGGCGGCGAACCAGGTCGCGGCGGCCGCGCGGTCGTCGTGCTGCGCGGCGAGCACGCCGCGCGCCGATTGCACCGCTGCACGCAGCTCGCCGTCGGTGACCGCGTGCGCGAGCTGCTCGAGCGCGATGCCGAACTCGTCGGCGCGGCCGTCGAGGAACGCGAGCTCGAGCTGGGCGAGCACGGCGCGCAGATCCGAAGGTGCGCTGTCGAGGATCTCGCCGGCGGCGACGCGCGCCAGGTCCTGCTCGCCGCTCGCGAGCAGGAGGTCGAGGCGGTAATGGCCGAGCGGGCGGCGCTCGAGCGCACCGGCGACCGCGACCTCGGCGTCGAGCTGGCGCGTGGCCTCGACGAGATCGGCCGACGCGCGCGCGATGCGGCGCAGCCCGCGCAGCGCGGCCGTCGCACGCGGATCGGCGAGCAGCGCCGCGTCGTAGTGCGAGCGAGCGCGATCGACGTCGCCGAGCCGCTCGCACAGCCGGCCCGCCTCGACGCGCAGCGCGGCCGACGCCGCCGCGTCGTCGATCGTGGACAGCTCGCGCTCGTAGACGAGTAACGTGCGGGCGGCATCCTCGTCGAGCTGCGACGACGGCAGCGGCTGCAGCTGCTCCGGGAACTGGATCGCCTCGAGATCGATCGTCGGCTCGAGCTCGGGCGCGTCCTCGTAGCCCGATGACGTCATCAGCCGAGGTGCGGGGCGCACGTTCCCGCCGGCCGCGGGCATGCCCTGCAGCGTCTCGCTCGGTGCGGGCTCGACTTCGCTCGGCGCCGGCGCGTCGACGCGCCCGAGCGGCGGCACCGACGTCGGCATCTTGACGCGTGGATACAGGTCGACGATCGCGGGCGGCCGCACGAGCGGCCGGCTCGGCAGATCGGCGCGCGTGCGATCCGCGGCGTCGTCGTCGTGGTCGTCCGTCGCGATGTCGAGCGCGGCGTCGAGCTGCGCGTCGAGCGGCACGTACGCATCGCCCGAGCTCGACGCGCCGGGCGCGATGTCGCCTTCGATCGTGGTCGGAACGTAGTCGTCGATCGCCGCGTCCTCTTCGAAGATGCGGTCAGCTTTCGTGAACGAATCGCTCGCGGCAGGCGACAGCTCGACCACCGGCTGCGCCGAGGACCGCCGGCTCGAGTCGCTCGGCAGCGGCACCGGCACGTCGTCGGACGCGCCGACCGCGGCGGCGACATCCGAGAAGTCATCCTCCGGCGACACCGCACGCCGCTCGCCCGACGGACGCTCGCTCGGCGGGGCCGCGACCGGCTTCGGCGGCGCGACCGCGGGCATCGGCATCGATCGCCGGATCACGTTCGCGACCGTGCGGCGCGGCGCGCCGACCGGCTGCGACGGCACCTCGCCCGTCGTCCGCGGGACCGCGGCCGGCGCTGCCTCGTGGTCCTCTGCCGTAGCGGCGATCTCGATCTCGTAATCGTCGTCGGGCGGCGGCGTCACGTCGAGATCGGGCTGGAACGACATCGGCGGCGGCGCGGTCGGCGCCTTCGAGCGCGCGTCGGGCTTGCGCGATTCCGCCGCACGCGCCTCCATCTCGTCGAGGTCCGCGATCTTCGTCGATTCCGCGAACGGGCTGGCATCCGCCTCGGCCTGGGTGTCGTAGCCGCGCGACGGCGTCAATCGAGGCGTCTCGAGCTGCCCGGTCGTGCGCGTCGGAACGCCCGCGAGCGGCGTGCGCCGGATGATCGCGGCGGTGCGGCGCTGCGGCGGCGGACTCGCCGGCTGCGCTCCGCGCGACGCCGACGTGTAAACCGATTCGTCCTCCTCGGCCGGCGTGCCGAGGGTGACCCGGGTCGCGCCTTCGGGCTCGTCGTCGGAGAACGGCGGGAGCTCGCCGCCGAGCATGTCGCCGAGCGCGGCCGGTGTGCCCGCCGCTCCGAGATCGGAGAAGTCGGTCTCGTCCTCGGCGCTCGGATTGCCGGTCGCGGCGCGATCGCGCGCGGCGGCATCGCCGGGGGCGAGATCGAGCGCGCTGTCGAGCGTCATCTGCTGCTCGAGATCGACCGTGCCTTCGTCGTCGAGGTCGATGTTGCTGATCGTGATCGGACGTGGCGTCGGCTCGGGACGCTCGGGTGCGCGCGGCGTCGGTGCCTTCGCAGGTTCCTTGGCAGCCGCCGGCGTCGGCCACGCCATCGGCTCCGGCCCCGGGCTACTCGCGCCCGGCTCCGGCCCGCCGTGCAGCGCGTCGAACATCGAGTCCCACTCGTCGAGCTCTTCCTCGTCCGCGAGGAACGGCTTGCCGGGCGGCTTCGACGGCTTGTCGCCGCGTCCACCGTTGCTCATTTGGGCACCTTCAGCGCGACGCCGAGCTTGTCGCGCAGCTGGAGATGGGCCTCGCCGACCGACCACGCGACGAGCTCGAGCGCGGCCGGCGAGTCGACGAGCGTGCGGCCGCCCTTGCCGACGTCGAGCTGCGCGAGGGCGACCGCGAGATCGCCCGACCACAAGAGGCCCGCGCGGCTGCCGGCGGCGAGCGCGTGCCGGCGCAAGCTCTCGATGTCGACGAGCTCGGCCGCGCGCGCTTGCGCGAGCTGCTGGACCGCGCCCTTCGCCTTGCGCGACAGCTCCTTCTTCAGCACCTTCGCGCGATCCGCGATGCTCGTCTCGTCGCCGGCGACGCGTTCCGCGAGCGCGCCGGGCACCGGCACGTCGGCGGCCTTGAACGCCGCCGCGACCGTCCACTCGAGCTCGCGCTCGCGCAGCTCGGCGAGCGTCGCGACGCCTTCGGCGATCGCCGCGACCGCGCGGCCGAGCGCGAACCGCTGCGGCGGCAGGCTCGCGCCCGCGATGTCGGCGCCGAGCAACAGGATCGGCGTCTCCGCCGCGAACGCGCGCGCGAAGCCGGCGCGCCCGGCGTTGATGTAGATCTCGACGTCGTCGATGCCGAAGCACGCGAGCGCGGTCGCGAGCGGCTCGTACTTGTCGCCGAGCTTCTTCTGCGCGATCTTGTCGCCGCGGCCGAAGCCGAGCTTGCCGGCGTCGACGGCGGTCGCGATCTGCACGGCCGGCGCGATCGCGCGCCACAGGTCGAGCAGCGGGCCGGCGAGCTCGCCGCGCAACGCCGCGCGCGCCGCCGGATCGAGCTTCACGCGGGTCGGCGATGGCAGCCCGGTCCGGCCTTGCGCGAGGACCTGGCGCTGATCGATCGACGGCGTGCCGAGCGCTTCGAGCGCGACGAGCGCGACCCAGCGCGCGTCGACGTCGGCCTGCCACGCGTTGACCTGGGCGAGCCGCTCGTAGAGCAGCGCGGTCTTCGGGTTCTGCGCGATCGCCGTACGCAGGCTCGCCGCGGTCGCCGCGAGGACCTGGGTGCGCGCCGCCGGTTCGAGCAGATCCGACAGCTCGCGCACGACGTCGAGGTTGAGCGGATCGAGCGTGCGGGCGCGATCGAGCGCGAGCCGCGCGCCGACGCGATCGTTCAAGCGATCGCGCAGCATGAGGCCGAGCCGCAGCTCCTCGCGCGCCTTGTCGGGCTGGGTCGGGCGCAGCCGGGCGAGCGTGCGCAGCTCGCGCACCGCGCGGTTCCAGTCGGTGGCGCGCAGGCACAGCCCGAGCAGCCGCTCGCGCAATTGCGCGTCCTCGGGGTTCGCCTCGACGACGCGCTCGAGCTGCTCGATCGCTCCGGCCACGTCGTTCGAGTTCTCGGCGAGCACCTGCGCGAGCTGGAGCTCGATCTCGCCGCGGCGGTTCGGCCGCGTCTCGGCCGCGAGGTAGCGCCGCCACAGCCCGACCGCCGCGTCGACGTCGCCGGCGTTGAACGCGAGGTCGGCGCGGAAGCGCAGCGCCTCGACGTGCCCGGGCGAGCGCTCGAGCAGCGCGTCGAGATCCGCGATCGCGCCGCCTTGATCGCCGATGCGATGCAGCACGGTCGCGCGCTCGAGCAAGAGCGGTACGAGATCGCCGTCACCTTCGGCTTCGACCCCGACGATCCGATCCGACAGCGCGGCGACGAGCGCGCGCGCATCGCCGCGCTCGCGCAGGAGCTCGAGCCAGCGCTCGTACTCGGGCGCGCCGGCTTCGATCGCGACGATGCGCTTGTACGCGGCGACCGCGTAGTCGCTGTTGCGCGTGAGCCCGGGACCGTCGAATACTGCGACCGCCTCGCGCAACAGCTCGAGCTTCGCGGTCTTGTCGCCGAGCACGCGCGCGAGCGAGTACGCCGCGGCGGCAGACGCGCCCTTGTCGCCCGCGCGCGCCGCCATGCGCCGCAGCGCCACGAGCGCCCGCAGATCGTCGGGGCGCGTGCGCAACACCGATGCGACGATCGCGCCGGCCTCGCGCAGACGGCCCGCGAGCTCGAGTGCCTCGGCGCGATCGAGCTCCCACGGGGCGCTCGCGTCCGGATCGTCGGCGAGCGCGCTGCGCATCTCGAGGATCTCGGCGCGCGCGAGCAGCGGATCGACCGCCGCGAACGGGTCGCTCTCCTCGACCTGCGGTGCGACGTCGGTCTCAGCGACGACGAGGAGCGCGCTCGTGTCGTCGGGCGCGGCCGCGCGGGCGGCCGCGATGCGCTGATTCGCGAGCTCGAGGTCGCCGGCCGCCGCGGCCATCGCGGCGCCGCGCAGGTACAGCGCCGCCGAAGCCTCGGGCATGTCGACTGCACGCGCGAGCCCTTCGTAGGCGAGCGCGAGCTGGGCCGGATCGGCGCGCTTGCTCGCCACGAGCGCGGCGCCGAGCAACGCGCCGCGCCGCGAAGGATCCATCGTCGACGCGGCCTCGAACGATTGCGCGGCGCGCTCGAGATCGTCGAGCGCGAGCGCGTACAGCCAGCCCGAGTCCTCGGCAAGCGCGGCGGCGAGCCGGGTGTCGGCGGTGCGCGCGGCGAGCGCGGCGCTCGCCTCGACGCGCATCGCGTTGTCGCCGCTCTTGGACGCGACGTCGCCGAGCGCGAGCGCGGCGGCGGTCGCGGCCATGCTCGGATCGGGTCGCGCGGCGAGCGCGCGGTACTGCTCGGCGGCCTCGTCGTGCCGGCCCGCGGCCTCGAGGCTGCGCGCGTACAGCCAGTGCGTCTCGTCGCCGCCGTCGGCCTCGGCGATGCGCTCGCGCGCCTTGACCTCGCCGGCGCGATCGCCGGCGGCGGCGCGGCTGCGCGCGACGCCTTCGAGCGCGGCGCGATCGTCGGGCACGCGCACGAGCCAGTCCTCGTAGACCTGCGCCGCCGCCGCGAAGTCCCCCTGCCGGATCTCGAGCACCCACGCCGCTTCGCGCAGCGCGCGGCGCGCGCCGGCCCCGTCGGACAGCGCACGCGCCTCGTTGCGGCGCTCGGTCACGAGCTCGGGCCAGCGCTCCTGCGCGCGCAACAGGTCGATCAGCGACTCGCGCGCGAACGTGTCGTCGGGCCACTGGGTGAGGACCTGGCGGTACAGCTCGGTCGCCGCCTCGACCGCGCCGGCGCGCTCGCGCAGCCGCGCCGCCGCGAACAGCGCGGTCCCGCGCCCCGCCGACCCGCGCTCGTCGGCCGCGATCTTCTCGAGCACCTCGGCGCGCTCGTCATCGCGGCCGAGCTGCGCGAGCGTGGCCTCGAGCTGCCAGCGCAGCGTCAGCTCGCCGGGCACGAGCGCGACCAGCTCGCGCTGCAGCTCGAGCAGCGCCTCGAGGTCGCCGTGGCTGCGCGCCATCCGCACGGCGCGCTCGAGGATCGCGCGCTTGGCCTCGCCCTGCGCGTGCTCGGCCGCGCCGCGCAAGCGCCCGAGCGCGAGGTCCGCGCGGTCGGTGATGTCGTCGAGCTCGGTCAGCGCCTCGAGTGCCGGCGGATAGCCCGCCACCGCCTCGAGCGCCTTGCCGAGCGCGGCGCGCGCCTCTTCGAAGACCTCGGGCGTCTCCGGCGTCGCGACCTCGAACGCGAGCAGCTCGGCGGCCTGCACGTACAGCGCCGCAGCGGCCGCCGGATCGGGCCGCGTGTCCTGCCCGGGCCCGAGCCACGTGCCGAGCAGCGCGGCCGCGGCGCTGGTGAGATACGACTTCGCGAGCGCGGCGTGATCGAGCCGGCCGAGCGCGTCGCGCTCCGCCGCCGACGCGAGCACGACGAACCCGGGCGCCGATGCCTCGAGCGACGCGAGCAGCGCACGCGCCTGATCGCCCTGCCCGCCGCGCAAGAGCGCGTCGGCGCGCCGGATCGACAGCGCCATCGCGCGCGACGGATCCGACTCCATGGCCTGCCAGCTCTGCACGAGCTCGGCGAGATCGTCGTAGCGGCCGAGCTCCTCGGCCAGCTCGGTGAGATCGGCGAGGATGATCGGCGCACCCGGCGCCAGCGCGCTCGCCTGCTGCAACAGCTCCCACGCCTGCTCCGGCGCGTCGCCGCGGACCAGCTGCGCCTGGCGCCGGCGCAGCGCGACCAGCTCGTGGCGCAGCGCGGTCGCACGATCCGGGCGATCGCCGGCCGGGCTCGCGGCACCCGCGTCGGCGGCGACCGGCCCGCCCGGTCCGAACGCGCCGAGCAGCACGGTCGCGAGCGCCTCGATCGCGCTCGCGATGTCGGCCGGCGCGCCGTGCTCCTCGGCGACGCGCAGCCGCTCGCGCGCGATCCGCTCGGACTCGGCCGGCGACGCCGCGAGCGGGGCCGCGCGATCGAACGCGTCTTGTGCGCGCGCGATGTCGCCGGCCGCACCCGCCGCGCGCCCGACCTCGAGCCAGTAGGCGACCTTGCGCGCCGGTTGCTCGACGGCTTCGGCCAGCCGCTCCCACACGTCGACGAGCGCGGCCGTGTCGCCGACCTTCGCGACCACGCGCTCGAGCTCGAGCAGGACGCCCTGGTGCTGCGGCGCGATCCGCGCCGCTTCGTCGAGCGCGCTGCGCGCCTCGCCCTGCTCGCCCATGTGATGCGCGTGCACGCGCGCCTTCTCGAGCAGGAGGTCCGCCCGCTCGGCATCGTCGCGCGCGTAGTCGCGCTCGGCGTCGATCAGCTTCACGAGATTCGGCCACAGCCCGCGCCGGTAAAACACGCGGCGGATCGCCCACAGGTTCGCCCGCAGCGACGGATCGAGGTTGACCGCGCGGCCGAATGCCTTGACGGCGCGCGCCTCGTCGGCGAGCCGGCGATCGTAGAGCTCGCCGAGCTCGTACGCGACGACCGCGGCGGCGGCCGGATCGGTCAGCACCTTCGCCTCGAGCTCGCGGGTCATCTGCTCGGCGCGCTGCTCGCCGCCGGCATCGCCGAGCGCGGCGAGCGCCTGGTCGACGACGGTGGGATGCTGCAGCTGCGCCTCGAGCGGCTGCTCGACGACGATGTTCGGCGTCGCGGTCGACACCTCGACGCCGCCCTCGAGCTTCGTGATATCGGGTGCACCGCTCAGGATGTCGTCGTTGGTCGGAGGACGCGCGGGACGACCCTCGATCGGCGGCGGTGCGCTCGGCGTGCGCGATCGCCCGCCGAGCTCCGGCAGCGCGGGCGGCTGCGTCGGTGGCTTGCCGCGCGCCGAATCCGACGGCGAGCGCGCGCGTTCGGGCGCCGGCGCCGGGATGACCGGCGGGATCGCGACCGCCGGCACGGCCATCGGCTGGCTCGCGCGCGGGATCGGAATGGTCGGCGGTTTGACCGGCGGAATGCCGACTCTCGGCGGGGCCGGCCGATTCGGCGCCGGGCTCGGAATCGTCGCGATCACCGGGCGCGGCGGCACCGGCGGAGGTTTCGGCGAGGGCGGCAGCGGCGAGCGAAACGCCTGCGTCGGGCGCGCCACGCCGGCCGGCGGGATCGCGATCGCCGCCGGTGCCGGCCCGACTTGCACCGACGGGCCGGTCTCGACGACTTCTTCGAGCTCCTCGATATCGAGCGTCGCGTCGCCGCTCTCGGTCGGGTTGCGGACCGGCTTCGGTACCGGTTCGTCGTCGTCCGACTCCGCCATGAACGCGTCGATGCGCGCGGCCAGCGCGTTCACGCGCTCGCTCGTGGCTGCGGGCTGAGGCGATTCGACGGCGCCGCCGGGCGCGCCCTCGCTCGCGCCCGAGTCGTCTTCTGGCGGTGTGCCCAACTCCCTAAAAGATCATCACCTCGCCGTCGAGGTGTCAACGCCACAACGCCGCGAGTTCCGCGCATTTAACCGCGATCACCGTGATAAACCTGCGGCGTGCGAGATACGCCGTTTCGGCTAGGCGACGACGCGCTGACCCTCGAGGCGCTTGCGGACGTCGCGCGCGGCGGCCGCCGCGTGGAGATCGGCACGCGGGCACGTGCCGCGATGGACCGCGCGCGCGCGGTGGTCGACGCGGTGGTGGCGGGCGGCGACGCGGCGCCGGCCGTGTACGGCGTCAACACCGGCTTCGGCGCGCTCGCCGAGGTCCGCATCTCGGCCGCCGAGGTCACCGAGCTGCAGCGGAACCTCGTGCGGTCGCACTCGGCCGGCGTCGGAGATCCGCTGCCGCGCGACGCGACGCGCGCGATGATGCTGCTCCGCGCCCAGGTGCTCGCCACCGGCCGCAGCGGCGCGCGCCCGTTGGTGTGCGCGTTCCTGTGCGAATTGCTCGCGCGCGGCGTGCACCCGGTCGTCCCGCGGCGCGGCTCGGTCGGCGCGTCGGGAGATCTCGCGCCGCTCGCGCACCTCGCGCTCGGCATGATGGGCGAAGGCGACGCCGAATTCGACGGCGCCGTGATGCCGGCCGCGGCCGCGCTCGCGAAGGCCGGCCTCACGCCGCTGGTGCTCGAGGCCAAGGAAGGCCTCACGCTCTTGAACGGCACGCAGCACATGACCGCGGTCGGCGGGCTCACCGTCCTCGACGCCGACGCGACCTGCC
>DATJXL010000376.1:0-17905 GCA_035500135.1 Kofleriaceae bacterium | reverse complement strand
TGCGCGACGTGACCTTCGCCTTGCGAAACAGTCGCGTGATGTGGAGCTCGACCGTGTTCTCCGCGCAGTCGAGCTGCTGCGCGATGTCCTTGTTCGCGTGGCCTTCGGCGACGAGCGCGAGCACCTCGGCCTGGCGCGGCGTGAGCTGCCACGCCGCACGGGCGAGGTCGAGCCGCACGACGATGGGATCGGACTCGGGCTCGCCGATCGTCGCGGTCACCGGCGTGCCGTCGGGATCGGTGCCGAGCACGAAGCGCAGCGTCAGCCGGCGCGCGGTCGTGCGCGCGCGATCGAGCACGGTGCGCGACGCCGGCAGCCTGACGTCCCACACGCCGTGATCGGGCCCGACGTCGGCCGCCACGATCTCGGCAGGCGCCAGATCGAGATGAGCCGGCATGCCGCGGATCGCACCGGTGCTGCCGTGAAACCACGCCGCGCACGGCCGCGCGCCCGGCCGCAGCCATGCCTCGAGATGGATCGTGTCGCCGCGGTCCTCGTAGCGAAAGTCGACCGGCGGAATGAAGATCGGATCGATCACCTCGAACGTGAACCGGTACATCGCCTTCGGCGCGACGAGCGCGCCCGCGAGCATGCGCAGCTCCGGAAGCGCCTTGTGATACGTCGCGCACAACACGTCCTCGAGCTCCGTCATGCTGCCCGCGGCCTCGGCGAGGCGCTCGACGATCGTGCAGTAGTCGTTCCACGCGACCCGGCGCCGGCGCAGCCCGGCCTCGTCGAACGGCAGGCCCTCCAGCAGGTCGGCGATCGAGACCCCGACCTCGTCGTGCAGTCCGAGTGCGGCCCACGCCACTCGCGCCCATACCTCGTGTACGGCCCCCATCCCCCGCCTCGCGCGCTACAGCTGGGCCGCTTCTTCGATCACTTCGTAGGCTTCGACCGTGTCGCCCTTGGCGAGCTCGTTCCAGCCGGCGACCATCACGCCGCACTCGTAGCCCTGCTGGACCTCGCTGACGTCGTCCTTGAAGCGGCGCAGCGAGCCGACCTTGCCCTCGTAGATCTGGATCGCGTCGCGCACGATGCGCAGGTGCGCCTTGCGCGTGATCTTGCCCTCGGTGACCATGCAGCCCGCGACCGTGCCGACCTTCGGGATCGAGAACGTCTCGCGCACCTCGAGCTTGCCCATCGCGACCTCGCGCTTGATCGGCGCGAGCAGGCCGGCCATCGCGCCCTTCACGTCGTCGAGCGCGTCGTAGATGATGTCGTACAGGCGGATCTCGACGCCCTCCTGCTCGGCGAGCTTGCTCGACTTGCCGGCCGGGCGGACGTGGAAGCCGACGATGATCGCGCCGGAGGCCTTCGCGAGATTGACGTCGCTCTCGGTGATGCCGCCGACCGCGGCCGCGATCACGTTGACCTTGACCTTCTCGGTCGCCAGCTTGTGCAGCGCGGCCTTCAAGGCCTCGGCCGAGCCCTGCACGTCGGTCTTCAAGACGATCTTGAGCTCCTTGACGTCGGTGCTCTCGGCCATCTTCTGCATGAAGCTCTCGAGCGACTTCGAGTCCTTCTGGAGCTCCTTCTTGCGGTACTGCTGGCGGCGGTGGTCGACGACCTGCTTGGCGACCTTGTCGTCCTCGGCGACGTTCATCTGATCGCCGGCTTCCGGCACGCCGTCGAGGCCGAGCACCTCGACCGGCGTCGACGGGCCCGCTTCCTCGATCTGCTCGCCGCGATCGTCGAGCATCGCGCGCACCTTGCCGAACGTGCGGCCGGCAACCAGGATGTCGCCGACCCGCAGCGTGCCTTCCTGCACGAGCACGGTCGAGGTCGGGCCGCGCGCGCGGTCGAGGCGCGCCTCGATCACGACGCCATCGGCGGGCTTGTCGGGGTTCGCCTTGAGCTCGAGCACCTCGGCGGTGAGCGAGATCGCCTCGAGCAGCTTGTCGATGTTCTCGCCCTTCAGGGCCGAGACGTTGACGTACATCGTCTCGCCGCCCCACTCCTCGGGGATGAGGCCGTGATCGGCGAGCTGCTGCTTGACCCGCTCCGGCTGGGCGTCGGGCAGATCGATCTTGTTGACCGCGACGATGATCGCGACCTTCGCGTCCTTCGCGTGCGCGAGCGCCTCGAGCGTCTGCGGCATCACGCCGTCGTTGGCTGCGACGACGAGCACGACGATGTCGGTCGCGTGCGCGCCGCGCGCGCGCATCTCGGTGAACGCCTCGTGGCCGGGCGTGTCGAGGAACACGACCTCGCCGCTCGGCGTCGGCACCTTGTACGCGGCGACGTGCTGCGTGATGCCGCCGGCCTCGCCCGCCGCGACGCGCGTCTTGCGGATCGCGTCGAGCAGCGACGTCTTGCCGTGGTCGACGTGGCCCATCACGGTCACGACCGGCGCGCGCGACACCAGCTCCTCGGCCTCGTCGCTCTTCTGGGCGAACACGTCCTCTTCCTTGAACGCGACGTTCTGGACCTCGTAGCCGAACTCGCTCGCGAGGATCTGGGCGGTGTCGAAGTCGATCGAGGCGTTGATGTTCACGCCCGTCATGCCCATGCCCCACAGCTTCGCGAGCACCTGCGGCGCCTTGATGCCCATGTTGCGCGCGAGGTCCTGGATCGCGATCGTGTCCTCGATGCGGATCACGCGCTTGTGCTCGGCGGGCGTGGTGACCTGCGTCTGCTTGCCCTTCTTGCCGAGCGGCAGCTTCTTCTTGCCGAGGTCATGGCCGTGCGGGCCGCCCGGGCGACCGCCGCGCTGCTGCTGCTGCGCGAACCGGCCGCGGATCGGGTTGACCGGCTGCGGGCCGGGTGCCGGACGCCCGCTGATCGGCGTGCGCTCGGTGATCTTGATGCGCGGCGGCAGCGAGATGACGCTGCCGACCGCCGGCCGCGACGGATCGCGCGCGGGCGGCGCCACCACCGGCGCGGGCGCCTCGGGCTCGCCCTCGGCGTGCATCCCGTCGTTGTTGGTGTCGGGACGCGGGCGCTCGGCCGTGCGCGCCTTGGCCTTCTCGAGCTCGAGCTCGAACTGGCTGCGCGCGGAGTGCGCGACTTCTTCGACCGTGCGCGGACCCGGCGGCGGCGCGACAGGCGCCTGACGGACCGCCGCCACGCGCGGTGGAAGCGGCGTGGCCACGATCGGTGCCACCGGAGCGACCGGCGGTGCGGGCGGCGGCGGCTCGTGACCGCGCGTCGCGACCCCGGCCTCGGCGGCGCCGCTGGTCGAGGCGCGCGCGACGACCTGCGGACCCGCGACGATCACGCGGGGACGTGGAGCCGGCGCGGGGACCGGCGTCGCGACCTCGGGCCTCGGGCCTCGGGCCTCGGGCACAACCGGAGCCGGCGCAGGTGCCGGCTGCGGAGCTTCCACGACCGGAATCGGCGCCGGCTTCGGTGCCTCGACGACCACGGGAGCAGGCGCGGGAGCCGGCTTGGCGACCTCGACCTTCGGCGCAGGCGCGGGAGTGGGCGGTTCCTCGGCAACGACCCGGCGGCGGACCACCGGTGGAGCCACGGCCGCAGCGGGAGGAGCGGCGGGCTTGGCCGCGACCGGCTCGCTCTGACCGACGCCCGTAGCCCGAGGTCCGACGCCATCCTCGCCGGCCTTGTCACCCGACGACCGTCGGCGCAGCACGGCGCCGGTGCCGAGCTTCTGGGTCTGCTGCGGCTTCTCGCCCGCGGTCTTTTCCTTCTCGAGGGACCGCTTGATGCGCGCGACGTCGTCGGCGTCGAGCGAGGACATGTGGTTGTTCACTTCGAGCCCGAGCGCACGGATCTTCGCGATCAGGTCCTTGTTGGGGATCCCGACCTCTTTGGCAATCTCGTAGACGCGCATCTTCTCTCCGGTCATTCCTTCGCTTCGGGCACTTCGGGCCGTGGCAGTGTTTCTACAGCTTTCGTGGGATCGTGGCCAGCGGCCAAATGGCTAGGCCAAGCATGCGAAAGGCCGGCGGCCTGCGCGACCGCCGCGCGCTCGGTGTCCGTGATCTGGCGGCGCAGCGAGCGGGCGAGCCCACCTCGCAGCGCCGCCTCGGCGCATGCCGCACGCGGATGCACGTAGGCGCCGCGACCGACGCGCAGCGCGCCGCCCGCGGGCATCGTGCCGGCGGCTCCGGGGCCCGTCGAGCCGGTGACGCGCACGAGCGCGGCCTTGCGGTCGACTGCACGGCAGCCCGCGCAGGTCCTGTGCGGCTCCCGTGTCAGGACGCGACCTCCGACAGCCACGAGATCGCGCGCTGGCGCAACCGTGCGAGATCCCCCATGTCGATCCCGGTCGCGGTCGCGACCTGGTCGATCGGCGTCTTGATGAGGTCCTCGGGCGAGTGGATGTTCGCCGTGTGGAGCACGCCGAGCACTTCCTCGTCCACGCCGTCGAGCTCGAGCAGCTGCTGGTCGCCCGACATCTGGCTGCGGCGCTCGGCTTCCTTGCGCGCGGTGTCCTTGTGACGGCCGCCGCCGGCGACGTACGCCTTCGCGCCGTCGATGATGCGCTTCGCGCCGTCCGGGCCGTTGACGCCCGGCAGCCCGGCCAGCTCCTCGACGTGGGCGCGGCCTAGCTCGCCGACCGAGCGCCAGCCGAGCTTGAACAGGGTCTCGGCGACGGAGTTGTCGAAGCCCTCGGCCGCGATCGCGTGTGCGATCTGCTCCTTCGCGCGGCGCTCGAGCTCGTAGATCTTCGACTCCGAGTGGATGTCGATGCGCCAGCCGGTGAGCTGCGACGCGAGCCGCACGTTCTGGCCCTTCTTGCCGATCGCGAGCGACAGCTTGTCGTCGGGCACGATCAGCTCCATGCGGTGACCTTCGGCGTCGATGATCACGCGCTTCACCTCGGCGGGCGCGATCGCGTTGCACACGAAGCGGGCCGGATCGTCATCGTAGGGAACGATGTCGATCTTCTCGCCGCGCAGCTCCTGCACGACGGCCTGCACGCGGCTGCCCTTCATGCCGACGCACGCACCGACCGGATCGACGTCGCGGTCGCGCGAGCTGACCGCGATCTTCGCACGCGCGCCGGGCTCGCG
Organism: Kofleriaceae bacterium; assembly: GCA_035500135.1. Taxonomy (GTDB): domain Bacteria; phylum Myxococcota_A; class Polyangia; order Haliangiales; family Haliangiaceae; genus JABFXX01. The sequence goes on along the minus strand of DATJXL010000376.1, from coordinate 12,926 downwards.
CGCCGAGCTCTCGATGCGCACGATCTTCTCGTAGATCTCGGGCACCTCCTGCTCGAACAACTTCTCGAGCAGGCCCTTGTGCGTGCGGGACAGGATGATCTGCGGGCCGCGCGCGTTGCGGTCGATGTCGAGGCAGTACGCCTTGATCGTGTCGCCGACGCGGTAGCTCTCGCGCGGCACCTGCTCGCGCATCGGCAGCACGGCCTCGGCCTTGCCGACGTCGACGATCAGGGCGCCGCGCTCGAAGCGCCGCACGATGCCGCTGATGATCTCGCCCTTGCGGTCCTTGAACTCGTTGAACACGTTGTCGCGCTCGGCCTCGCGCACGCGCTGGTAGATCACCTGCTTCGCGGTCTGCGCGGCGATGCGGCCGAAGCTCTTGCTCGCCTTCTTGAGATCGATGAGATCGCCGAACTTCTCGTCCTGCTCGCGCGCGCGCTCCTCGTCCTCGGCGCGGTAGAACACCTGGAACAAGAGCTCGTCGCCGAGCTCGGCGTCGAGCCCGACGGTCTTGGCCTGAGCCACGGTGATCTCGCGGCCCTCGATCGCGTCGTCCTCCTCGACGACGTTCACGATCAAGAACAGGTCGACCGAGCCGGTCTCGGGGTTGAACTTCGCTTCCATCTCGCGGTTCATCCCGAACGTGCGCTTGGCGGCGGTGAGGATCGCCTGCTCGAGCGCGCTGATCAGCACGGTCTTGTCGATGTTCTTGTCTCGGCCGACTTGCTCGAGAACCATGTCCAGCTTGGCTTCCATGACCTGTGTTCCTTAGTGCTTGTGCTTCTGCTGCTTCTGCGGCTTTTGCTGCTTGTGCATGACCTCGTCCCAGTCGGGGACGAGCTTGGCGGAGTCGATATCGGCGATCGGCAGCGCGAACGTTCGACCGTCGCACTCGATCGTGACGCGGCCGTCGCTGCAGCCGCGCAAGACGCCCTTGAAGTTGCGGCGATCGCCTCCCTCGGTGTGGAGCGGGACGGCGAGCGCGATCTTGGCCTCGCTGCCGGTGAAGTGCGTGAAGTGCGCCTCGGTGCGCAGCGGCCGGTCGATGCCCGGCGAGCTGACCTCGAGCGCGTACGCCTGCGGGATCGGGTCCTCGACGTCGAGCACCGCCGATAGCTCGCGCGACATCGCCTCGCAGGCCGCGAGATCGACGTGCGGGGCCTCGCCGTTGGTCCCGTGCGCCGGGCCGAGCGGATGATCGATCTGCACGCGCAGCACCCACCCGCCCTGCTCCAGCACGAAGCGCAGGTCGACCAGCTCGAACCCGGCGCCTTGCACGGCGGGCTCGACGATCGAGATCAGGCGGCTATGGAGTGGGTTTCGGGACATCTGGGAGGCGTTTCGGGCGAAAAAAAAGGTGGCCGTAAGGCCACCTCTACCGCAGGGCGATTGAAGCTGCGGCATGGGTACCAGAGCGCCGGCGTGGTAGCAAGAGCTTATGAGCTGGCAGCTGCGCGTCGGTGCGGTGCAGATGAGGTCGGGCGCCGATCTCGTTCAAAACCTCACGATTTGCGGGGCGTTGACCGCCCAGGCGGCCGCCGAGGGCGCGCGGCTCGTCGTGTTGCCGGAGTGCTTCTCGCTGCTCGGGCGCGGTGAAGGCGAGAAGCTCGCGATCGCCGAGACGTTCGAGCTGCGAACCGGTCCGGTGATGACGATGCTGCGCGATCTCGCGAGCAAGCACGGCATCTGGCTGGTCGGCGGGGGCACGCCCGAGATCGTGCCGGGTGATCCGAAGCGCACGTACAACACCGCGGTCGTGGTCGACCCCAGCGGCGAGCTGGTCGCGCGCTACCGCAAGATCCACCTGTTCGACGTCGATATCCCGCCCGAGGCCGGAACCGATGATCCGAGCGCCGGACGCGTTGGGCGTCCGGGGCTCGGCGCGACCTTGCGCGAGTCCGACGCGACCGCGCCCGGCGAGGATCTCGTGGTCGTCGACATCGAGGGCGCGCCGGTCGGGCTGTCGATCTGCTACGACGTGCGCTTCCCCGAGCTGTATCGCAAGCTCGTCAAGGACATGGGCGCGCAGGTCGTGCTCGTGCCGGCCGCGTTCACCGCGCATACCGGCGCCGCCCACTGGCACCTCTTGCTGCGCGCACGGGCGGTCGAGGACCAGGCGTGGGTGGTCGCGCCCGCGCAGTGGGGCCGCCACAACGACAAGCGCGAGAGCTTCGGCCACACGCTGGTCGTCGATCCGTGGGGCACGGTCGTCGGCGAGCGCGCCGAAGGCGACGGCGTCGTGATGGCGACGCTCGACGGCGCGACCGTCGACAAGCGCCGCACCCAGATGCCGGTGCTGCGCCACGCCGTGCTCTGGAAGTAAGGGCCCGAACCGATAACTCGGTCGTTCTCGCGGCCGATCCATCTGCGCTGGCTTCGTTGCGGCTGCGCTTCCGGTGCTTGCGTGCGTCGAGTACGCGCCGCGCCGGTTCTCGCCGCGCCTCGCCAGCACGGCGTCTCGACCGCGATCATCGATCGACTTGTCGGTTCGCGGGCCCTAAGCTCGGGCGGTGGCCGACCGCGACAGCAAGACCATCCTCGATCCCAAGCGCACGCGGCTCGGCGTGGGCGACGGCAAGGCCGGCGTCGAGCAGGATCTGATCGGCCAGGTCGTGCTCGACCGCTACACGGTCGAGGCCCGGCTCGGCGCGGGCGCGATGGGCGTCGTGTACCGCGGCAAGGACATCCAGCTCGGGCGCGGCGTCGCGATCAAGGTCATGCGCGCGCACCTCGGCGACGAGCCGGTCATGGTCGGGCGGTTCCGCCGCGAGGCGCGCGTCGCGGCCCGGCTCGCGCACGAGAACGTGGTCGGCGTGCTCGACGCCGGCGCGCACGGCCGCGCGCCCGTGATGGTCCTCGAGCTCGCGACCGGGCCGAGCCTGCGCGAGCTCATGGACGACCAGCCGCTGCCGCCGGCGCGCATCCACGCGCTGCTCGGCGGCGTGCTGCACGGGCTCGACCACGCGCACGGCGCCGGCCTCATCCACCGCGATCTCAAGCCCGAGAACGTGATCGTCGAGCAGCGCGGCGAGCGCGAGGTGCCGCGCATCGTCGACTTCGGGATCGCGGCGCTCGTCGATCCCGGCGACGAGCTCGCCGGCGCGCGGCTGACCGGCAGCGGCGTCGTGGTCGGCACGCCGCTGTACATGCCGCCGGAGCAGGCGCGTGGCGAGAAGCTCGACCAGCGCGTCGACGTGTTCGCGCTCGGCGTCGTGCTCTACGAGATGCTCGCCGGCCACCCGCCGTTCTCGGGCAGCGTGCACGAGGTGGTGATGGCGAACATCCAGCGCGACCCACCGCCGCTCGCCGGTGTCGACCCGCTGCTCGATCGGCTCGCGCGCAGGATGATGGCGCGCGACCTGCGCCGGCGCGTGGCGAGCGCGCGCGATGCGCTCGAGCTGCTCGCGCTGATCGCGTCCGATCCCGATGCGGCCGCGGTCGCGCTCGGCCAGCTCGACGTCGCTAAGGCGAGTGCGCTGATCGGATTGCCGGACCCGGAGGGCTGAGCGCGACCAGGTAGCGCGTGATCGAGTCCCGCTCCGCGATGGTGAGGTGCGCACGCTCGGCCATATCGCCGAGCTCGCGCGGCCACTCCGCGGCGGTGTGCTCGCTCGGCAACGGCGTGGTGTGGCACCCCGAGCACCGCGCGATCAGCAGGTGACGCCCCTGCGCGAGCTCGGCCAGCTCGACGTGCGCGCGCGCGGCATCGGCCTCGGTCGCGATCGGCGGCGGCGACGAGCACGCCGCGAGCACGAAGATGGTGACCACCGCGCGCATTAGATGTTGTATCCGATCATCGAGCGGATCCAGATCGGTCCGTAGACCTCGCCCGGTTGCAGCGCGTGACCGGTGTCGGTCACGCGCGCGTACACGCCGACGCTCCACCACAGCTTGCCGAAGCTGTTCATCACGGCCGGGCCGACGTACGCCTCGGGGCCGAGCGCGAACGTGCGCATCGCGGGCGGCGGGTTGCGCGGATATTCGCCGCGCATCCAGCTGTCGAGCCCGACGTGCAGGCTGCGCGTGACCTCGTAGGTCGCGCCGAGCGTCGGGTTGATGACGATGTCGCGCTGGCCGGTGAAATAGAATTCGTACTCGGCCCACAGGTTCGAGGCCACGCGCAGCTTGCCGAACCGGCGCTGCAACAGGACCTTGCCCTCGAGCTCGATCTCGCGCTCGTTCTCGGCGAGCTCGCCGTAGACGCCGGTATCGATCGGCCATTCGCCGGGATCCGCGAAGATGTAGCGCAGCCGCTGCTTGAGGCCGTTGCCCTCGGGCATCTGCGTGACGTCGTTCGCGCTGATCGTGTTGTCCGCCGGGTTCGGGACGATCGTGACGTAGAGGCCGAGCTCGAGCCGGTCGGCGAGCCCGATCTCGATCTCGGTGAAGAACTCGCTCGCGAGGTACGTCGTCAGGTTGCCGCCGGCCGGAGGCATCGCGCGCAGCGGCACGAGGTCGGCGTACTGCTCGATCTCGACCTGCCCGGGCGCGAGCGTGTCGGTCGTGTACGTGAACGGCAGCGCGCGCGGGTTCGCGGCGGCGGTGGCGGTCACGAGCACGAGGACGACGAGCGCGCGCACGATCAGAAGCCCGCGAGCTGGAGGTACGGCGAGCACACGTAGTCGTTTCCGCCGCCGCACGTCGTGTGGCAGGTGTTGCAGGTGTTGGCGTCGCCGCCGTACTGGTCGCCGGGCGGCGGGCCGAGACCCCGCCACACGATCGAGACCGTGCTGCCCGGTCCGCTCGCCTCGGCCAGCTCGAACCACTCCCAGTTCTTGGCGCCGGTCGAATTGTAGCCACCACCGCGCTTGACGCCGGCGAAGATGTTCATGGTCCCGCTCTCGCGCGACTCGACGATCACCGTGCCGACCGGAAACTCGGTCGAGCCGTGCGGCGGCGCCATGTTGAGGTACTGCGTGCGCGGGCCGTTCACTCCGGCCGGTAGCGAGCTGTCCTCGAGGTCGTGCTGGAACGAGGTCCACGTGCGGAACGGCTGGAACGTCGACGCGTACGCGACGAACATGTTACCGGCGTCGTCCGACGATGTGCCGCTTCCGCACGCGGCGAGCGCCAAACCCAGCGTCAACAGCGATGCGTCGCGCCGACCGGATTTGAAAACAACTTTCATATTCGATTCAGTATCACCTGGCCGCGCATCCAGTCAAGCTTGACAACCGGACGCGGTCGGTGTGAGATTGAAAACGATTTTCAATATCGCTTTCAATGCGGTCGCCGTCCATCACCCTCCTGCTCGTCGCTGGTTGTCACGACGCCAACGCGCCCGAGCGCGACGCCGCGGCACCCGCGCCGCCGACCATCACGGCGACGGTGAACAGCACGCGCTTCGTCACCCGCGAGCACCTGCTCGCCGCCGGCGAGATGCAGATCTCCGGCGAGCCGCTTGCCAAGGCGATGGGACGCAACCTCGCCGACTACAGCCGCGATCACCTGCCGACCGACATCTACTTCGACAGCTCGCCGACCGCGGCCGGGCCGTGGATCGACCTGCCCGGCTTCTCGACCGCCGTCGAGTCGTACGAGTACTCGAAGCAGCCGATGAACGGGCTCGGCTTCGAGTACGGCGCCGGCACGTCGCTCGTGTACGGGCCGCTCGTCAATGCCGGCGAGACCGGCGCGGCCGCGACCGCCAAGCTCGCAGCGACGGTCGCGCACTTCGCGGCCGGCTCGAACGCGCTCGGCCGGTTCGTGTTCGCGGCCGGCACCTACCCGGTGAACAACCCGAGCGGCAACATCAACCCGACCGGCGCCGGCACCGGCGTTCTGAACCCGATCGGCTGGCCCGGGATGTGGCCGACCAACCACGTGTTCGCGAGCTTCGATCCGGCGATGGATCCGACCGGCGACATCGCGCTCGCGTGCGCGATCAGCTCGGACGACGATCCGGGCGCGAGCGGCGCGCTCGGCTGCGCGGACTACGAGTGCGACGCGACCACGCTGCACCTGCGCGACCGCGCGACCCAGATCGATCCGACGATCACGCCGGGCGCCGACGGCTTCTCGGCGTGGAAGTACGGGCTGTGGACGCTCAACTACCTGCAGGTCATGCACGACTCGACCGAGGCCGCGGTCGCGTTTCTCGACGATCCATCCCAGCTCGCGCAGGTCGGCTCGCCCGGCAACACGATCGTCGGCGATGACGGCACCGGCAGCGCGACCGCGCCCGGCACGTACCTCGGCTCGAGCGATATCGAAGGCTTCCAGGCCCAGCTGTTCCTGACGATGCTCGACAACCGCGCCGCCGATTGGCTCGCGCACCTGTCCACGGCCGACGGCGCGACGCTGTCGGGCTTCGCGTCGATCCAGGCGGCGGAGAGCTACGACTACGCCGCGCCGCTGCGGTGGTTCCCGGGCAAGATCGCGGTGACCGAGGCCGCCGACGGCGACAGCGGCTTCCCGAAGCCGAGCTACGCGCTCGCGTCGGCGAGCAGCGACCTCATGGACCTGGCCGGGCTCGCGATGGGGTTCGCCGAGATCTACGCGCTGACCGACACGAACAACCCCGACGTCGGCGGCGCGCAGCCCGCGCTCGCCTACTTCGACGGCGATCCGTTTCCGCGCGATGACCAGAAGGCCGACGGCGAGGCCACGCTCTACGACCGCGCGCTCGGCGTCGTGCGGGTCGCGCTCGTCGACATCGATCGGATGCACGTCGATCCGGCGACCGGCATCGCGGTCGACACCGTGACGATGACCGGCACGACCGCGACGCGCGGCACGACGGTGTCGACCACGTCGGTCGCGTACCTCGTGCTCGCGCTGCGGACCGCGCTGCGTTCGTGCAGCTCGCAGCTCGAGCTGTACTCGAACAACACGCCCGACACCGCGATCGGCACGACGCCGCTCGACACGCTCGCGATCCACTTTCCGAGCGACGCGACGCTGACGTTCACCGGCCGCATGCGCCAGCTGGTCGCCGCGCACGCGGCGCTGCTCTACGACCACCTGACCGATGCGACCGGCCGCGCGTACGACGGCTGGGACCTCGCGGCCGGCGCGCCGATCGATCCCGACGACACGCTCGACGCGCACGCTGCGGCGATCCGCGGGCTGTTCGCGGCCTACCTCGCGACCGGCGACGTGCGCTACCACGACCGCGCGGTCGCGGTGTTCGCACGCATGCAGACCGTGTTCTACGACGCCGACGCGCGGATCTGGGGCACGACCGCGGCTCCGGTCACCGACGTCGAGATGACGCCGCTGCGGTTCGCGCTGCTCCAGAGCGCGCTGCGCGACGTGTACGAGCTGGTCGCGGCCCGCCCGGGCGGCGAGGCCCTCGAGCCGGTCGTCGAGGATCTGCTCGCGCGCGCGAACAAGCTGTTCCTGAACGGCTGGGACGATCGCGACGGTAACCGGCTCGTCGACTGGCCCGCCGAGTGCGTGAACGTGCAGGACACGCTGCCGCGCGGCGGCCTGCAGATGGCCGAGCGCACGCTGACCGGCGAGATCGGCAGCCTCCAGGAGGCGCTGATGCCCGGGCAGTCGCGCACGGCGACCTCGGATCGCGAGCACGATTGCGTGCCCGAGATCGACGACGCTCACCTGCCGGCGGCGCTCGCCGACTCGGTGACCTTCCACGTGGCGAGGCCATGATGCGACGATGGCTGGTCGTGCTTGCAGCATGCGGCGGCGGCCCCAAACCGGCGGCCGATGCGCCGGCGGCCGCGGCGTACACCGCGCATTCGTCGTCGATCGCGATCAGCAGCGACGGCGCGAGCGTCTACGTCGTCAACGCCGATGCCGACTCGGTGTCGGTGATCGACACGCAGGCCCGCGCGCTGCGCTCCGAGATCCTGCTCGCGCCCGCGCATCCCGCGGTCGACGACAGCGGCGCGTACACCCCGGCGGTGATGCCGCGCGCGCTCGCGCTGTCGCCCGACGGCGCGACGCTGTACGTCACCGGCGAGCGGGCCGGCGCGGTGTTCGCGATCGATGTCGCGACCGGCGCGGTCGGCGCGCCGATCGCGGTCGGCAGCGAGCCGATCGGCGTGGTGGTGTCGGCCGACGGCGCGTCGCTCTACGTCGCGTGCTCGCAGGACAGCACGGTCGTCAAGGTCGACGCGGCCTCGCGTCAGGTCGTCGCGACCGCGCAGGTGACGGGCGAGCCGTGGGCGCTCGGCTTTGCGCCCGACGGCTCGCTCGCGGTCTCGATCTTCATGTACTCGGGCGTGGCCGGCGCGGCCGTGATCGCGATCGATCCGGCGGCGATGACGGTCGCGGCGATGTGGTCGATCCCCGACACCGCGCCGCGCGGCGATCCGCGGCTCGCGCACGGCCAAGTGCGCGGGCTGTACGACGTCGCGACGCGCCCCGGCACGGACGAGCTGTGGGTCGCGCACCTGATGCTCGGCACCGACACCGCGCAGCCGGCGCTGAACTTCGAATCGACGGTGTTCCCGTCGCTGTCGCTGTTCTCCGGCGGCACGTACGCGCGCACGCTCTCGATCGACGCGCAGGACGTGCCCGGCATCGACGGCTCGTTCGCGGACGTCGTGTCGGGGCCGCATGCGATCGCGTTCACGCCCGACGGCGACTTCGCGCTCGTCGCCGACACCGCGAGCGAGGACGTGCTCGCGGTCGACGCGCGCGGCCAGGTCGAAGCCGCGCTGCTCCGGCCGCTGCCCGGCCACATGCCGGAGGGCATCGCGCTGTCGCCCGACGGCACCACCGCGTACGTCGACGAACGCAACACCGCGGACGTCGCGGTGATCGCGATCGATGGCAGCGCCGGCATCGCGCTGTCGCTGCAAGGCGCGATCGCGCGGCTCGCCGCCGACCCGATGCCGGCGCAGATGCGGCTCGGCCAGCACCTGTTCTTCTCGGCCAACAGCGACGAGTATCCGATCACGCAGAACCACTGGGTGTCGTGCGCGAGCTGCCACCTCGAGGGCCGCAGCGACGCGGTGACCTGGCGGTTCGCGCAAGGCCCGCGCGACACGCCGAGCAACGCCGGTGGCATGATCGGCACCGGCTTCCTGTTCCGCACCGCCGACCGCACGCAGGTCCAGGACTACTGGCGCACGATCAACATCGAGCAAGGCGGCAGCTTCGACTCGACCGCGCAGGCCGACCTGCTCGCCGCGCTCGAGACGTTCGTCGATCACGCGATGCCGCTGCCGATCCCGCCGACGACCGATCCGGCGAAAGTCGCGCGGGGAATGCAGATCTTCAACGATCCGGCGGTCGCGTGCTCGACGTGCCATTCGGGTCCCCGGTTCACCGACTCGGGCGCCGGCAACCCGACGCTCGATCTGAGCGGCCCCGTCAACCTGCACGACGGGACCGCGAGCGGTCTCGGCACGTGCGTCACGACCGGCTATCCCGACGTCGCGCACGCCGACATCGACGGCGATCCGCGCGCCGCGTGCATGTTCGACACGCCGTCGCTCTCGGGGGTGGCGTCGACGCCGCCGTACCTGCACGACGGCAGCGCGCCGACGCTGCACGACGTGCTCGAGCAGACCCGCGGCAAGATGGGCGACATCACGTCGCTGTCGGCCGACGACGAGGACGCGCTCGTCGAGTACCTGCGGTCGCTATGAGAGCGGCTTGGCTCGCGCTCGCGCTCGCCGCCTGTGGCGACAACGAGGCCGGGCCGTGCCCCGACGGCGGACCGGCGTGCGGGACCGCGTGCATCGCGGAGCTCGCCGGCAACTTCGACGCGTCGTCGACGTCGGCGCACAACTGCGCGAGCGTCGGCGCTGGCAGTGGCTCGCAGGCGAGCGACGTCGTGCTCGCGTTCCAGATCGCCGAGACCGGGCTCGATGCGCCGATCGCGGTGTCGATCGATGTCGGCGTCGAGCCGACGGCCGGCACGTACAGCTCGGAGACCACGTCCGCGTGGAGCGTGCAAGGCACGCGCACCGCGAGCCTCGGCGACTGCGCCTACTCGGCGGGCACGACCGCGGTCCCGACCGGCAGCTTCGCCATGACGCTCACCGCGATCGACCCCGGCGCCGGCACCGCGCACGGCGAGCTCGCGATCACCGCGACCGTCCAGGCGCTCGAGAGCGTCGACTGCGGCAGCGGCGACACCGAGACGATCGATCTGCGCTTCTAATTCGAGCCCGAGCCCGAGCCCGAGTCCGAGCCCGAGCGCTTCGCCCGCTCGATCTCGCGCTGCACCGCCGCCTTCTGCTGCTCGTCGGTCATGCCGGGCGTCAGGTGCTCGTAGTGCTGCGGCATGTCGACGGTGCCTGGCTTCGGCATCGCCGAGCCGGCGTTCTGGTTGTTATCGAAGCGCATCACGAAGCCCGAAACCGCCTCGCCGCACGGATGCGCGAGCGCGACCACGGCGACCAGGATCGCCGCGGTCAGCGCGATCTTGAACAGCTCCGGCTTCGACAGCTTGAGCCCGCGGCCGCGCGGCAGCTTGGGAACGGGCTCGTCGTCGCTCACACGTTGGATCTAGCATGGCATGGTCACGTGCAGCTGAACTGGCCGGTGCTCGTGCAGGTGCACGTGTGGCCCGGGTACGTGCAGATGCTGCCGACGTCGCTGCACGCCGGCAGCATCTGCGTGCCGACGCCGGGAAACTCCGCGGGACACGCGCCACACTCCCAGTCCGCGCCGTAGCACTCGCACGTGCAGTGCCAGACGCCGTCGCTGCCGCAACTGCACGACTGGTCGGTCGGCTCCGTGCAACCCGGGTTGCCTTCGTAGTCGCAGCTCGCGAGCGGCGCGCCCGCGCACGACTGGCCCTCCGCGGCGCCGAGGCCGTGGTCCATGGTCCACGCGCCGTTCACGCAGCGAAACCACGCCGAGTCGCAGTCGGAGAACTCGTTCTCGACGAAGCACGGCTGGGATGCGGGCAACGCGCACGGCGAACCGAGGAGTGAATTGAAATCCGGCTGCGGTGGCGGGCAGCCGGGACCTGGCAGCGAGCTGCCGGCGCGGGTCGAGCAGGCGACGAGGACGAGCCACAGGAGCGAGCGCATGGCGCGCCCGCATCGCAAGCTGCGCGCCCGTGCAAGTCCGCGCGAATCCAGCGCCGCGCGGCCGCCCGTTGCCGGGTGCGCGCCGGATCACGACAGGATTGCCAGATCCGCGACCTCGAGCTCGGCGCTGCGCCGGCCCTGCCAGGTCGAGACCGTGGGCACGAACGCGAGGTCGACGCGCGCGCCGACCTCGACCGGGCGATCGCCGAGGCCGAAGCCGATCGCGCTGCGCACGTCGCGGCGGTCGTCCTCGATCGTGAGCTTCAGGTGCGAGCCGTCGCCGACGCGCCGGACCTGCGTGACCTTGGCGGCGCGCGTGACCAGCTGCGGCGCCGGGTTGTGCTGGCCGAACGGGCCGAGCCCGGCCAGCTCCTCGGCGAGCCGCTCGTCGACCTCGCCGAGCGCGACCTCGGCATCCATCTCGCGCACGCTGGCAGTGACGGGACCGGACCCCTCGGCGAGCCGGGCGACCGCGCCGCCGAGCGCCTCGGCGAGCGCCGCGACCTGGTCGCGCTGCACGGTGAAGCCCGCCGCCGCGGCATGGCCGCCGAAGCGATCCAGGCACGGCGCGGCCGCGGCGAGCGCGTCGTAGAGGTTCACGCCGCCGGTCGTGCGAGCCGAGCCGCGTCCGATCCCGGTCGCCGGGTCGATCCCGATCACGAACGCGGGGCGCTGGAACTTGTCGACCAGCTTGGCCGCGACGATCCCGACCACGCCACACGGCCAGCCTTCGCCGGCGAGCACGATGGCGGCGCCTGGATCGCGGTCGCCGAGCGACGCGATCGCTTCTTCCATCACGCGATCCTGCGTGCCGCGGCGCTCGGTGTTGGCCTGCTCGAGCACGGCCGCGCGCTCGGCGGCGGTGTCGGCATTTGCGAGCAGCAGCGCCAGCGACGGCTCGGCCGCGCCCAGGCGGCCCGGCGCGTTCAGCCGTGGCGCGAGCCGCCAGGCGACGGTTCGCGCGTCGACCTCGCGCTCGGGCTCGACGCCGGCGCTCGCGAGCAGCGCGGCGATGCCCGGACGCGCGCGTGCCTGTAGCCGGCGCAGACCGAGCGCGGTCAGGATCCGGTTCTCCTCGGCCAGCGGCACGAGATCCGCGATCGTGCCGAGCGCGACCAGATCGAGCAGCTCGCGCACGTCGGGCTCGGCGCGCGTCGCAAACCATCCGCGCGCGCGCAGCTCGGTGCGCACCGACGCCGCGAGGTAGAAGCCGAGGCCGACCGACGCCAGCCCGCGGAACGGGAACGTGGAGTCGGCGCGGAACGGGTTGACGAGCGAGCTCGCCGGGTGCGCACCATCGGCGGCCGGGACGGTGTGGTGATCGACGACGATCACCTCCATGCCGGCCGCGTCCGCGGCTGCGATCGCTTCGAGATCGCTCGTGCCGCAGTCGCCGGTGATGACGAGCTTGCAGCCGCGCGCCGCGAAGTCGGCGGCCGCGGCGGGCGTGAAGCCGTAACCGGCGTCGCGCCGGGCGACCGCGCACGCGACCTCGCCGCCGCACGAGCGCAAGAACCCGGTGAGCAGCGCGGCGGTCGTGACGCCGTCGACGTCGTAGTCGCCGAACACGCCGATGCGCTCGCCGCGCGCGACCGCGTCGGCGATCCGGCCGACCGCGCTCGCCATCCCGGCAAGCCCCGCCGGCGGCCGCAGCGCGGCCAGCCGCGGATCGATGAACCCCTGCGCCTCGCGCGGCTCGGTCACGCCACGCGCGACGAGACAGCGCGCGGTCGGCCGCCGCACGCGCAACGTATCCGCGAGCCGGTTGGCCACCGCTTCGTCGATCGATCGAACGCGCCACTGCACACGCGCACGCTACGGCGCGCCTCTGACACTAAACGCGCGAGAACGCGCGAGATCCCGGGATCGGATCGGATCCTTCTCAACTCAGGTTCCGCTTCGCTATTCCCTATTCAGTCTCCGGAGGCTGAATAGGGAATAGCGAAGCGGAACCTGAATCGAGATCTACTC
>DATJXL010000375.1:0-3082 GCA_035500135.1 Kofleriaceae bacterium | reverse complement strand
AGCGGTGCGCGGCAGCGGTGCGCGGCAGCGGTGCGCTGCAGCGGTGCGCGGCAGCGGCCGCGGCAGCGGGTCACGGCAGCCGTTCACGGCCGCGGCCACGGCCGCGGTTCACGGCCTCGGCAGCGGGTTACGCCCGCGCCTACAGCTCCGACTGCCGGGCGGCGGAGTAACATCCGGCAATGGCCGTCTTCGCCGCGCTGATCGTCCTGATCGGCGCGGTTGCGTGGCGGCCGCACGGGCTCGGGCCGATGCTGGGCTCGCTTGCCGCGGTTGGCGTCGCGATGATCGGTGGCGCCGTCGGGCCGCACGACGTGTTCGACGCGGTCGAGGCGCAATGGCGCGCGTACGTGACGCTGCTGTCGATCATGACGATGACGTCGGCTGCCGAGCGCGTCGGATTGCTCGAGCGCGTGGCGTCGTGGATCGAGCCGCGCACGCGCGGGCCGGTGCGGCACGCGTTTCTCGTCACGTTCGTGCTGTCGGCCGCCGTCGCCGCGGTGCTGTCGAACGACGCCGCGATCCTGCTCATGACTCCGACCGTGCTGACGCTGCTGCGCACGGTGTATCCCAGACGCAACCCCAAGTTCCTCGTGCCGTTCGCGGTCGCCGTGTTCGCGTCGGCGGGCGTCGCGCCGCTCGTGATCTCGAACCCGATGAACCTGATCTTCGCCGAGCACACCGGCATCGGGTTCAATCGCTACTCGATCACGATGATCCCGATCGCGATCGTCGGCTGGCTCGTCGCGTATCGCGTGCTCGTCTATATCTTCCGCGATGCGCTCGCCGACGAGGCGCCGGCGCTCGGCGCGTGGCCGGCGCCGCCGCCGCGGCTCGGCAAGCGTGCGTCGATCGTCCTGGTCTCGATCGCCGCCGTGCTCGTCGCCTACCCCGTCATGTCGTACCTCGACATCGAGCTGTGGCCGGTCGCCGCGGTCGGCGGCGCCGCGTGCGCGATCGCGAGCCTCGCGTCGGGTCATTCGCCCGAGCGCATGGCGAGCGGCGTTGCGTGGCCGGTGTTCCCGTTCCTCGTCGCGGTCTTCGTGCTCGCGCAGGGGCTCGAGCGCGCCGGCGCGGTCGCGCAACTTCACGACCTTTACGCCGCGACACCGGCGCCGATCGCGACGATCGGCGGCGTGTCGGCGCTCGGCTCGGCGCTGCTCAACAACCATCCGATGTCACTGCTCAACGCGCTCGCGCTCGACCGCGACACGACCCACGGCTTCGCCGCGCTGATCGGCGGCGACCTCGGCCCGCGCCTGACGCCGATCGGCTCGCTGGCATCACTGCTGTGGTTCGATCTCTTGCGCAAACACGACGTCACGATCCGGGTCACGACGTTCATGCGCGTCGGCGTGCTGCTCACGGTTCCGACGCTCGTGGTGTCGCTGGCGATGCTGTGGCTGCTCGCGCGCTAGCCGCGGTAACATCGAATCATGTGGTGGATCGCGGCCGTGGGGATGGCGTGCGCCGCGTGCGGCCATGTTGGCTTCTCGGGCAACGACGGCAGCGACGCGACGGCATCCGCAGATGTCGCGACCAGCGACGCCGCGGACAGCTCGCTGCTCTTCCACTACACGCTCGACGAGCTCTCGAACACGACGACGCTCGACAGCGTTTCGGCGCGCCCGGCACAGTGCCCCACCGCGGGCCAGTGCCCGACCCCGGTGACCGGGCGGATCGGCGGCGCGCTCGAGTTCAGCGCCAGCGACGAGCTCCAGATCGCCTTCGACTCCGCGCTCTACACGCCGAGCGCGTATACGATCACCGCGTGGGCGTTCCCGACGACAGGCGTCGACGGCTCGCTGTTCGCGTGGCCCGCGATGAGCGCGACCACGGTGTGGAACACGTGGCAGCTCGAGCAGGTCGGCGGGCTCGCGTCGTTCACGACGAGCGACACGACGAGCGGCAACGACAAGATGACCGGAACGGCCCTTCCGGTCTCGACGTGGACGCACGTCGCCGGCGTATGGGACGGCGCGACGAAGCGCCTGTACGTGAATGGCGTCGAGGTCGCGGCGAAACCGTGGACCGTGTACCTCGAGGACACCGAGCCGATGCTGATCGGCGCCGACAACAACGACGGCGCGGATGGACTGTTTTACCCCGCCGAGCTCGACGACATCCGCCTGTACTCGCGCGCGCTGTCGGCGCCAGAGGTCGCCGCGCTCGCATCACAATGACCGGCTCGGGTCGCGGTATCCTCGCGGGCATGCGTGCGTTCGTCGTCGCCGCCGTCGTCATGCCAGCGGCCGCGCGTGCCGACACGCCGTCCGTGATGGTCACGCTCAACGCGGCCGGCGACCAGCTCGCCGCCGAGTACGGCCAGAGCGAATCCGAGCTGATCATGAAGGCGCAGGCGTCGATCGAGAACATCTACCAGACCGAGAACCTGCCGACGTTGCTCAACGCGTTCGCGAACACCGCGGCGTTCGCGGCGCGCGGGCTCGGCGCCGATTACATGTCGGATCCCGATCGCTGGGTGTTCGGCGTCGCGGCGACCGGCGCGCTCGCGACCGACGTCTCGCTCGGCAGCTCGAGCCACGTCGTCGCGGGCGCGGTCGTCAACATCGGCGGGCTCGCCGGCACCAGCCTCGCGCGCTGGGGCGCGCCGAGCTGGACCGTGTTCGCGAACGGCTCGTACGAGGCGACGACGATCCGCGGCCTGTCGGGCAGCTTGCTGACCGGCGGCGCGCACGTCCAGGCCAAGATCGTGCGTCCATCGCCGCCCGGCACGGTGCGCTGGATCGGGCTCGACGTGACGAGCGGGCTCGACGTCGCGGACTGGAACGTCGGCGCGTCGGCGCCGATCAAGATCAACTTTCACGTCACCAGCGACACCGATCCGAGCATGTACCACACGGTCGATCTCGCCTCGACCGGCACGCTGCAGGTCAAGGCGAGGACGTACTCGGTGCCGGTCGAGCTCACGACCGGCGTCTTGTTCTGGGACACGCTCGGCGTCTACGCCGGCGGCGGCATCGATCTCACCGTCGGCCAGAGCGAGATCGACGCGGCACTCTCGGGCACGTTGACGATCGACAACGACATGGAGCCGATCGGCATGGCGACGATCACGGCGGCC
>DATJXL010000374.1:0-22620 GCA_035500135.1 Kofleriaceae bacterium | reverse complement strand
GCCCGTGCTGCTTCATGATCGCGGCGAGCGATGCCTCGAACGCCGCGCAATCGGCCGGGCGCTTGTCGCGCTCGAATGCCATCGCGCCGAGCAGCAGCTTGTCGAGCTCGAACGGCAGCTGCGGGCGCAGCGCGGACGGCGGCGGCAGGTGCGGCCAGTTCTCGATGCCGAGATGCGCGAGCGCCGCGAGATCGAGGTTGACGCCGGCGCCGGTCAGGATCTCGTAGGCGACCGCGCCGACCGAGTACACGTCGGCGCGCACGTCGACCTGTTCGCCGACGCGCTGCTCGGGCGCCATCATCGACGGCGTGCCCTTGGTCTCGCCCTGGATCGTCATGTGCGACTGCTTCGCGGCCTTCGCGATGCCGAAGTCGACGACCTTCACGCCGCCTTGCTTCGACACCAGCACGTTCGCGCTCTTGACGTCGCGATGGACGAGGTGGAGCGGCGTGCCGTCGGCGGCGGTCGCCTTGTGCGCGGCGTGCAGGCCATCGCAGATCCGGCACAGGATGCCCAGCGCGACGTCGATCGGCACCTGGCGCTTCGCGGCGCGCCCGTTGATGAGCAGGCGCTCGAGATCGACGCCGTCGACGTACTCCATCACGATCACGTAGTCCTCGTCGATCTTGCCGAGATCCTGGATCGCGACGACGTTCGGGTGCGTGATCCGCGCGGCGAGCCGCGCCTCGTCGAGGAAGTGATCGACCGCGCGCGGGTTTCGCGCGAGGTGCGGGTGCATGACCTTGATCGCGACCAGCTTCTCGAACCCGGCCTCGCCGCGGGCGCGCGCGAGGTAGACGTCGGCCATGCCGCCCGAGCCGAGCCGGCGGACGACCTCCCACCGCCCGATCATCGTGCCCGACGCGACCGGCTTCGCCGTGCCCGTCCCACCGAAGTCCGTCGCGCCCGGGACCGGCGTGCCGGTCGCGGCCGACGCTCCGCTGACCTGGGTCTCGACGTAGCGCACGTCGCCGGGCGCGCCGCTGGCGGGCGCGCGCTTCCGCATCCCGAGCGCGACGAGCACGAGCCCGACGAGCGCGCCCGCGCCGCCGGCGATCGCGATCGGCATCGGCATGCCGCCGACCATCGCTGGCACCGCGACCACGAGCTGGAACTCGGGCTGCGACGGCAGCGGCATCGCCTTGTCGACCGCGCCCGGCGGCGGCGTGCCGATCGGCGTCTTGCTGTCACCGAGGTCGAACCGGCCGGTGATGCCGGCGTCGACGAGGCGCCCGATCGCGGGCTGGAGATCGAGTGGGCGGCTGACCACGACGTAGCCGTCGAGCTCGTCGGCGCGGTACTTCGCAGCGACCTGCGTGACCTCGGTGATCACGACGCGGGCGCCGGTCATCTCGACGTAGCTGCCGGGCTTGCTCGCATGCGGCGAAGCGGGGGCTCCGTCGGGCAGCTCGAACAGCTGCGTCGCCGCCTTCGTCGCGCGCGTCACCTGTACGAGCTCGAGCACCTCGCCCGGCTGGGTTTCGAACTTGAGCTCGCCGCGCTCGACCATCTCGTGCGCGGTGTCGCGGTTGGTCGCGATCGCCGACTGCACCGGCGTGAGGCCCGCGATCGTCCGCGCGCGTTCTTGCAGCGCGGTGCGCGCGGCCTTGATGTCGCCGTCGAGCTCGCCGATCGCGGCGCCCATCGCCTGCGTGCCGCGCTCGGTCATGCCGCCGGTGGCCTTGCGCGTGACGGCGTAGCCGAGCGCCGCGCCGCCGCCGATCACGAACACCGCGCCGACCGCCACCGCAGCGGCTCTAGCCACGCTTGCCCCCGAACTTGTCGGGCGACGGCCCCGCCGGCGCGTCGGCCGCGACGCCGAGCGTCACGGTGTTCGGGCCGACCTTGATCGTGATGTCCCGCGTGATCGGCGCCTTGGTCCGCTCGCTCCATGCCTTGAGCTTGTAGGCGCCCGGCTCGAGGTGCTTGAACGCGAAGTGACCGGTCTCGTCGGTGACGACGTAGGCCGGCGCCGCGACGACCGCGATGTACGCGCTCATGTTCGCGTGCAGGTTGCAGCCGAGCCGCACGATGCCTTCCTTCTCGAACGTGTACTCGCGCGCCTCGCCGGTCTTGTACAGGCCGAGGTCGAACGCGCCGAGCGGCGACGTCGAGAACACGTTATGGAACACGGTGTCGAAGTTCGGAAACGCGATCGTCGAGCCGACCGGCACCGCCATGATGTGCGGGCGGAACTCGCGCAGGCGCTGCTCGATCACGCGACGCTTCGGCGTGCGCGGCTTCCACTTGCCGCTCGCCGGCTCGAGCGTGACCAGGCCGTACGTGTTCGCGAGCGGCTTGCCGTCGATCATCACGGCGCCGGTCAAGCTGCCTTCGACCTTCGGCGGCGGCACCTTGTCCTCGACGTCGTCTGCCTCCGAGCTGCCGACGACCTTGGGCTGCGCCGGGCCTTGCTCGACCTTGATCGTCGGCGTCGTGATGCGCGGCGGGGCGCCCTCGCGAAACGAAGGCGCGATCGGCGCGAGCTGCTCGGCGCCGACGATGAGCTCGGCGCGCGAGAACAGCTCGTCGGCGCGGCTCTTGCTGCCGGCGGCGAGCGCCGCGGCGGCCTTGTCGAGGAGATCGGCGGCCTCGCGCAGGTCGGCGGCCTTGTCGCCGACCGGGCCGGAGGCTTTCGGCGCGGCCGGCTCCGGTTTTTCCGGCCGGTCGTACGGATCGTGCGAGTCGCGCCCATCGGTCGCGCTGCCGCCACCGGCCTGTGCGCGTTGCTTGCAATCGGTGTCGTAATAACAAGTCTCCCAGCTCGCGGACGTGGGATGAGGCTTGCTCGGGCTCCCGCACGCGAGAAACGCGGCGGCCACCAGGCCCGAAACTTTCATCGGCCGTATTGTACGCGCGGCAGGCCGGCCGGGATCAAATCTGCTAGGTTGCATTCGCATTTCGGAGCCTTTGTATGGTGTTCGGGTTGTTCTCCAAAGAACGCGCACTCCAGAAGACGATCGAGAAGGCGACCAACAAGCTCGCCCAGCAACCCGATCGATGGGGCGCGCTCGAAAAGCTGCGCGAAGACGCCAGCGAAGAGGCGCTGTTCGGGCTGTGCAAGCGGTTCGGAATCACGAGCATGAAGGGCGTCGAGGACGAGCAAGAGAAGAACTGGGTCGTCGACGTGCTCGTCGAGAAGGGCGCCGCCGCACTGCCCGCCGTGCGCCGCTACATGCAGAACGCCGATCAGCTCGCGTTCCCGCTCAAGGTGCTCGAGCGCGTCGCCGATCACGACACGATCATCGAAGTGATCGACGAGATCTTCGCGAGCGAGAAGCCGGGCTACGTGCGCATGCCGGAGCGCCGGATCGATCTCATCAAATGGCTTGCCGAGTGGAAGGCTGCGAGCGACGACGAGGTGATCTCGCGCGTCACCCCGTATCTGCCCGACTTCGACGAGAACGTGCGGTTCACCGCGATCGACGCGATGGCGACGCGCGAGCCGGTGAAGATCGCGAAGTCGTTGATCGACGCACTGCTGCGGCCCGAGGAAGAGTCCGGGCGAATCCGGCGCACGATCGTCGAGGTGCTCGAGAAGACGAAGGCGCTGCTCGGCGACCGCGGACCGCAGGTCGCGGCGATGCTGACCGGCCCGCTCGCGAACGACTTCAAGGTCGACGCCGGCATCGTGAAGAAGAAGTAGCGTCGGCGGCTGCCGATCACCGCGCGCCGCCGCGCCGAGCGCGCCGCCGCGCAGTCACTGCTGCAGGCACAGCACTCGATCGGACGCCGCGCACGTATCGTTCTCCCAATCCCAGAACCCGGCCACCGTCGTGTGCGAGTTGCCGACGATCGCGAGCGCGCCCGACGCCGTGAAGTTCCAGTTCGTGCAGTCGTCGCTATCCGAGCCCGCGACGTACGGCGTCATCGCCCCCACGAAGAAGCCGCCGATCGACGGGTCGTAGGATCCGTCGGCAGGCTGGTTGATGAACGAGTCGAGCGTGGTGCCGTCGAACAGCCGCGCGCCGCTCGCGGCGATCACCGTGCCGTCGACGCGCACCCACGGCCGCGCATCGAGCGTGAACCGCGAGCTCACCGAGTCGGTATCGGTAGCGACGGCTGCGAGGAACGTGCCGGTGAGCCCGCCGGCGGTCGCATCTGCCGTGCACAGCTCGTCGAGCAGCACCTGCGAGTTGTCGAGCGCCGTCCGCGGCCGGCCGACGAACGCGATCCGACCTCCCGTGGTCATGGTCGGCGCGACCGCGGCGACGTTCCCGGTCTCGAAGCAATACAAGTGCGCTTGCGAGGTGCCGCAGTTCTCGGTCAGCGCCTGAGTGAAACCCGGCAGATCGATGCCGGGGCTACCCGCGGTCGCCGCGCCGGTCGTCCACTCGCTGCCGTCACTCAGGAGGTGGCCGTCCGAGCCCGTGCCGGTCCACACCGGATCGTTGCCGGGCACCGCGATGCCGCTTTCGTCGAGCACGAGCGGATTGAACATCTCGGCGCCGATGAACGAGCTCGGCGTATCGGCGAGCGGCTGGCCGTCCACCCGCACCCAGCCGCGCGAGCCGGCGAGCCGATCGATCGCGTTCGTGGTCGAGTCCGACAGCCAGGCCACGAACTTGCCCGGCAACCCCGCGTTCTGCGCCGCGGTGTTGCAGATCCCGTCCGCGGTGGTCAGTGCGGGCGCGGCAAACACGCCGTCGGTCATGCCGCTCGTCACGAACGCCACGTTCGGCCGCGCCGCGCCATCGCCCCCGCCACCACCGCCGCCGATCCCGCCGTCGCCTTCTGCGTCGAAGTCCCATCGGCCGCACGCCACCAGCACGATCGCCAGCGCCACGGCCCACGTCATCCGCACCCGTCTATGGTAAACGAACGGCGGATGCCGCGTCGGCGCGATCTCGAGTCGGTTCTGATCATCGGGTCGGGGCCGATCGTGATCGGCCAGGCATGCGAGTTCGACTACTCGGGCACGCAGGCGTGCAAGGCGCTGCGCGAGGAAGGCCTGCGCGTCGTGCTGGTCAACTCCAATCCGGCGACGATCATGACCGACCCCGAGCTCGCCGACGCGACCTACGTCGAGCCGCTCACGGTCGACGTGCTCGATCGCGTGCTCGCGCGCGAGAAGCCGAGCGCGATCCTGCCGACGCTCGGCGGGCAGACCGGCTTGAACCTCGCGATGGCCGCGAGCAAGGCCGGCCTGCTCGACAAGCACGGCACCGAGCTGCTCGGCGCGAACGTGAAGTCGATCGAGATGGCCGAGGATCGCGAGCTGTTCAAGCAGGCGATGGCGCGCATCGGCCTGGCGTGTCCGCGCTCGCGGCTCGTGACGTCGGTCGAGGAAGCGCGCGCGGTGATCGACGAGATCGGCTTCCCCGCGATCCTGCGCCCGTCGTTCACGCTCGGCGGCTCGGGTGGCGGCATCGCGTACAACCGCCCCGACTTCGATCGCATGGTCCAGTTCGGGCTCGATCAATCGCCCGTGCACTCGATCCTCGTCGAAGAATCCGTGCTCGGCTGGAAGGAGTTCGAGCTCGAGGTCGTGCGCGACGCGAAGGACAACGCGGTCATCGTGTGCTCGATCGAGAACCTGGACCCGATGGGCGTGCACACCGGCGACTCGATCACGGTCGCGCCGGCGATGACGCTCACCGACAAGGAGTACCAGCGCATGCGCGACGCGTCGATCGCGATCATGCGCGAGATCGGCGTCACGACCGGCGGCAGCAACGTGCAGTTCGCGGTCGAGCCGAAGAGCGGGCGCATGCTCGTGATCGAGATGAACCCGCGCGTGTCGCGAAGCTCCGCGCTCGCGAGCAAGGCGACCGGCTTTCCGATCGCGAAGATCGCGGCGAAGCTCGCGATCGGCTACACGCTCGACGAGCTCAAGAACGACATCACGCGCGTCACGCCGGCCTCGTTCGAGCCGACGATCGATTACGTCGTAGTCAAGTGGCCGCGCTTCGCGTTCGAGAAGTTCCCGAGCGCGAAGCCGGTGCTCGGCCCTCAGATGAAGTCGGTCGGCGAAGCGATGGCGATCGGCCGCACGTTCCGCGAGGCGCTCGGCAAGGCGATCCGCTCGCTCGAGACCGGGCGCGCCGGCTTCGACCTCCCGATGCAAGCGCTCGGCGACGATCTCGCGGCGCTCGAGCGTGCGATCGCGGTGCCGTCGCCCGAGCGGCTGTTCCAGGTCGGCCGCGCGTTCCAGCTCGGGCTGTCGGCCGAGCGCGCCCACGAGCTGACCCGCATCGACCCGTGGTTCCTGCACCACGTACGCGAGATCGCGCTCGCCGAGCTTCACGTCGATCTCGCCGACCTTCGGCGGCTCAAGCGCATCGGCATGAGCGACCGCCGGCTCGCCGCGATCACCGGCAAGACGGAGAGCCAGATCCGCGCGCTGCGCGCACAACAAGGCCTGCGCCCCGTCTACAAGCGCGTCGACACGTGCGGCGGCGAGTACGAATCGCACACGCCGTACATGTACTCGACGTACGAGGACACCTGCGAGTCGAGGCCGACCGATCGCAAGAAGGTGATCATCCTCGGCGGCGGGCCCAATCGCATCGGCCAGGGCATCGAGTTCGACTACTGCTGCGTGCACGCCGCGATGGCGCTGCGCGAAGAAGGCATCGAGTCGATCATGATCAACTGCAACCCCGAGACGGTGTCGACCGACTACGACACCTCGGACCGGCTGTACTTCGAGCCGCTCACGCTCGAGGACGTGCTCGAGATCTGTCACGTCGAGAAGCCGTGGGGCGTGATCGTGCAGTTCGGCGGGCAGACGCCGCTCAAGCTGGCGGTGCCGCTCGCCGCCGCCGGCGTGCCGCTGCTCGGCACGTCGGCCGACGCGATCGATCGCGCCGAGGATCGCGAGCGCTTCGGCGAGGTGATGAAGAAGCTCGGCCTGCTCGCGCCGCGCTGGGGCATCGCGCGCTCGCTCGACGAGGCGCGCCAGGTCGCGCACGAGATCGGGTTCCCGGTGATGGTGCGGCCGAGCTACGTGCTCGGCGGCCGCGCGATGGAGCGCATCTACGATGCGCGCGGCCTCGAAGATTACTTCTCGCGCGTGATCGTCGGGCGCGCGTCGGACGAAGGCTCGGGTGCCGGGTTCCCGTTGCTCGTCGATCAATTCCTCGCCGACGCGGTCGAGCTCGACGTCGACGTCGTCGCCGACAAGACCGGCGCGGTCGTGGTCGGCGGCGTGATGGAGCACATCGAGGAAGCCGGCATCCACTCCGGCGACTCGGCGTGCGCGCTGCCGCCGTACTCGCTGCCCGCCGACATCCTGGACGAGGTCAAGCGCCAGGCCCGCGTGCTCGCGACCGAGCTCGGCGTGGTCGGCCTGATGAACGTCCAGTTCGCGGTCCACGACGGCGAGGTGTTCGTGCTCGAGGTCAACCCGCGCGCGTCGCGCACCGTGCCGTTCGTCAGCAAAGCGATCGGCAAGCCGCTCGCGAAGATCGCGGCGAAGGTGATGGCCGGCAAGTCGCTCGCCGAGCAGGGCGCGTTCCCGCACGGCGAGGTCGAGCCCCGCCACGTGTCGGTCAAGGAAGTCGTGTTCCCGTTCGTGAAGTTCGAAGGTGTCGACACGATCCTCGGCCCCGAGATGCGCTCGACCGGCGAGGTCATGGGGATCGACTCCGACTTCGCGCGCGCGTTCGCGAAGAGCCAGCTCGCGGCGGGCATGAAGCTGCCGACCGGCGGCGTCGCGTTCCTGTCGGTCCGCGACGAGGACAAGGTCGGGCTCGTCGAGTGTGCGCGCCGTCTCGTTCACCTCGGGTTCTCGCTGGTCGCGACCCACGGCACGGCGGCCCACCTCCGCAAGCACGGCCTGCTCGTGCAGGGCATCAACAAGGTGCTCGAGGGTCGCCCCCACTGCGTGGACGCGATGGACAATCACGAGATCGACTTCGTGATCAACACCACCGAAGGCACGCAGGCGATCCAGGATAGCCAATCGTTGCGCCGAGCTGCGCTGATGAACGGCATCGCGTACTACACGACCCTACGGGCCGCCCGGGCCGCGCTCGAAGCGATCGCGGTCGAGAAGCGCAACGACCTGCGCGTGCAGCCGCTCCAGCACTACGCCGGAGTGTGATCGAAAATCCAGCGAGGTTGCGAGCCGCTTGTTACGATCGGCGGCATATGAGGCTCACCTTCGCTTATGTCTGCGCGGTCGGGCTCGCGGTCTCGGCGTGCAAGGATGTCCACTACGCTCACGTCACCGTGACCACCGCACCTGGAACGCCCGAGGTCGACACGGTCGCGCTCTACATCGGCCTGGCCGACACCCCTTGCACGAACCACGCAGGCAGCCCTTGCACGCAGCTCTACCCGCAGGAACCCGGTAGCAGTCCGCCGGCTGCCGAGGCGGCGCCGGTTCCGATCACACAGGGATTGCACCAAGGCGGCTACTTTCGCGACACGACGAACGACCTCTCGATCGTCCAGCTGAGCGGTAGCGAGACCTCCGCAAGCTTCGAGCTCGACGGCGACCGCGACGAAAAGAAAACCGTCGAGCTGGTCGCGGTCGGATTTGCCAACGGTGCGCCGGTGCAGACCGCGGCCACCTACGATCTCGCCTTGTTGTACAACTCGCCGGTCGTCGTCGACATGGCGCTCGCTCCCATCGTCGCCCTGGCGAGCTCCAGCATCGAAGCCGAGTCGACGCGACCGTCCGGTGAATACCTGAACGTGTGGAACGGCGCGGCGCTGACGCCGCCATCCGACACCGATTGCGTCCTCTACGAGCACAGCGACGCGTCGGGTACGACGCGCACGTTCCTCGCACCGAACGACGACCCCGATTGCGACAGACACAAATGGTTCCTGCCCGACGGCACGACCCACGATCCGAGGGAGTGCATGGACCTCTGGTTCGACTTCCAGGGTGCCAGCACGATCTCCGATGACCAAGCGTCGTGCGCGCAGACGTTCACGTCGGCCCAGAACACCCACGGCTCGCGCTCGCCCACGTTGTACAACGCTTGCCTCGTCGGTGGTAACCCGTGCGTGGACGGCCTGGGGCCGGACACGACCCAGTGCCCCGCTACCGTCACCTCGACGTGCGTACCGTCTGCCGCGTGCGCGATATCGAGTGGAGCGGGATGCGAGAAGGATCTGTCGGCGTGCAGCTCCCAGGTCGCCATGCGGTGCACCGTCACGACGCAAGGCGATGGCACTGCGTGTAACGGCGCGACGCCGCCCGGCGCGATGGATCTGTCACCCCTCATCCCCGCCCAGAGCCTGACGACCTGCACCGCGATCGCGAGCTCGCAGAACCTGTCGCTCGTGCCGGGCCCCCTGGTGATGAACGAGATCGACCTCGGCCCGGCCGCCTTCACGCTCGCGCCAGTTACGAACGTGGGCAACCAGTATGCGTGCGCGTTCACGCTCGGGTACAACGGCATGCCGGTCCAGATCCCACTGACGACGGCGGCGCCCCAGTACCAGCTGCTTCACCTCGCCCTGAGCAATCACAATCAGATGATCGTGCCACTCGCGTTGACGTTCGCTACCTGCGAAGGGGACACGTCGACCACACCGATCATTTCGTGCGTTTCAGGCACATCCACTACCGGGCTCCCCGCCGGGGCCTATTACGACTCGATCACGTACTGCGCGCTGTGAGCGCGACCTCGTCGAGCGTCGCGCCCGCGACCGCGCCCGCGAGCTCGCGATACCACGCGACCGTCTTTGCGGTGCGCCCGGGCAGCGCGCGCGTGCCCCACACGATCGCGAGCGCGGCGCGCGTGCCGTCGTGCGTCTTCGTGCGCTGCGCGTCCTTGACCGGCGTGCCGGTCACGCCTTCGCCGTCGAACAGGCACGGCAAGCCGCTCGCATCGATGACCTGACCCGACGGGTTGAACACGTACGAGGTGCCGGCCGGCGCGAGCTCGATCGCGAGCCGGCCGCCGGCGATCCGATCGATGTCGACCAGGCTGATCGGGAGGCCCGAGCACAGCGACACCACGTTGCACGTGTCGACGACCGCGTTGATGTGCGGGAATCGCGCCTCGGCGGCTGCGGCATGCAGGTACTCGGACGCCGGCTTGCTGCGCCCGGCCGGCTTGAAGCCGCCGTGGCGTAGCAAGTTGCGGACCTCGGCGCGCACGGTATCGGACGAGCACAGCGGCGCCTGGGCCGCCGGATCGGCGAGCGCGACGATGTGAGGCGGCGTCGCGAGCTCGCCGAGCGAGCATGGCAGGCGCGTCACGAACGCGCCGATCTCGAGCAGCGGATGCGCCGCGATCGCGATGGTGAGTGCCATACCTACACCTTAGACCGGCGCTCCCACGAACAAACCCAATCGGCTAGAATGTTTTGCGTGTCCGTACCGGGGGAGGCCGCGGCGCGACCGACGAGGCTGGGCCGGTACGAGCTCATCACGCGTATCGGACAGGGCGGCATGGCCGAGGTCCAGCTCGCGCTGCAGCGTGGCCCCGCCGGGTTCGAGAAGCTCGTGGTCGTCAAGCTCGTGCACGACAGCCTGGCATCGCAGAAGGCGTTCGTCGACATGCTGCTCGACGAAGCGCGCGTCGCGGCGCTGGTCAAGCACCCGAACGTCGTCGACATCTACGATCTCGGCCAGGCCAACGGCCGCTACTTCATCGCGATGGAGTACCTCGAGGGCGAGCCGCTGCTCGCCGTGCTGCGCGCCGGCCGCGAGGGCAAGCGCCTCGATCCGCTGTCGACGGGCCGGCTGATCGCCGACACCGCGGAGGGGCTCGACGCCGCGCACGAGCTGCGCAGCATGTCGGGCGAGCGCCTCGAGCTCGTCCATCACGACATCTCGCTCGGCAACATCGTCGTGCTCTACAACGGCCAGGTCAAGCTCGTCGATTTCGGCGTCGCGAAGGCGTCGCAGTCGGCCGACGCGAAGAAGGTGCAGGGCAAGTTCAGCTACATGGCGCCCGAGAAGCTCAAGGGCGCGCCCGGCGATCGCCGCAGCGACATCTTCTCGCTCGGCTGCGTGATGTGGGAGGCGCTCACGCTCAAGCGGCTGTTTCGCGGCGGCAGCGACGGCGAGACGATGCGCCACGTGCTCGAGATGACCATCCCGCCGCCGTCGCGCGTGAACGGCGAGGTGCCGACCGAGCTCGATCCGATCGTGATGCGCGCGCTCGATCGCGATCCCGCGCGCCGCCAGCTGACCGCGAAGGAGCTCGCGGTCGAGATCGAGGAAGTGCTGCGCAAGCGCGGCTACGGCGCGAAGAACGACCTGGTCGCGCGCTACATGCAGGAGACGTTCAAGGCGCACATCGACGCGCGCAAGAAGCTCGTGCAGGAGGTCGTGAGCCAGGGTTCGGCCAGCGCCGAGGTCGTCGACGCGGCGTTCGCGCCCGCCCCGTTCGCCGCCGGCACCGGCGGCCGGACACCGACCGCCGGCGACTTCTCGGCGCGCATCCCGAAGATGACGCCGCCGCAAGGCATACCGGCGGTGCCGTCGCAGTTCGACGCCGCGACCGTGATCGACGACAAGCCTCCCGAGCACAAGCCCGAGCCAGCGAGCACCGCCGATCCAGTCGACGTCGAGACCGAGGTCACGCCGCCGCTGGTGTTCGGACCGCTCGCGCTGCTCCGCGATCCGCGCAGGCGCTGGCTCGTCGCGGCAGGCGGGCTCGCGGTGATCGCGCTCGTCGTCGTGATCGCGCTCGTGTCAGGCGGCGGACCTGCCGACGAGCCCGCGCCGGTCGCCGCGCAGCCGATCGCGGCGCCGACGCCTGCGCCCGCGCCTCCGCGTACGGCGACCCCGAGCCCGAGCCCGCCCCCGACCCCGACTCCGCCTCCGCCGATCGCGACGCCTGCGCCGGTTCCCGGTCCGGCTCCGACCGCTACGCCGACTCGCCCCAAGACTCCTGCTGCGCCGCCGCCCGACAACGCCGAAGCGTTGTACCGTCAGGGCGTGCAGGCGTTCGTCCGAGGCGACGTGCACGGCGCGTTCACGCTGCTGCAGAAGGCGAAGGCCGCACGCCCGAGCTACGCGCCGACCTACCGCGCGCTCGGCAACGTCTACGAGAAGCTCGGCGACCACGCGCAAGCGCGGAGCGCGTTCCAGCGCTACCTCGCGCTCGCGCCGAACGCGAGTGACGCGGCGTCGGTGCGGCAGCGGCTGGATCACCCGTGACCGTCTGTCAGCGCGCGCTCGTCGTGATCGCGATCGCGGTATCGGCGATCGCGCACGCAGCGCCGCACAAGGTGTTCGTGCTGCCCGTCGATGGCAACGCGGATCCCGTGCTGCGCAAGTCGCTCGATCCGGTCGTGCAGAAGCTGGCCCATCAGATTCCGGGCAGCTCCCTGACGACGGGCGACGCGACGTTCGCCGACACGGCCGCGATGGTCGGCTGCGATCCGACCCAGCCGCCGTGCGCGGATACCGTGCTCGCGACGCTGTCGGCGGACGAGCTGGTGTGGGGCACCGCGACGACCGCAAGCGGCCAGACGACGTTCGTCGTGCGCCGCGCGGTCAAGGGGAGCGTGCGCGAGCAGGTCGTCGTCGTCGATGGCAGGCAGCCGGAGGCGACGGAGGCGCAACTGCAGCCGCTGTTCGGCGGGACTCCGGCCGCAGGAGCGGGAACGGGAACGGCGGCAGCAACCGGAACGGGCACGGCGGCAGCAACCGGAACGGCGGCAGGAACGGGAACGGGCGCGGCGGCGGCAACCGGAACCGCAGCGGGAACCGGAACCGGCGGCGACGCGACCGCGCACTGGAGCCGGAGCAAGAAGCTCGGCATCGGGTTCGTCGCCGGTGGCACGGTCGCGTTGATCGTCGGGGTCGCGCTGTGGGCCAACGAGAGCAGCCTGCAGGGCCAGATCAACTCGACCCCGCTGCCGTCGACGTACGCCGACGTCCAGAGCCTGCTCTCGCTCGAAGACCGAGCGCAGTCGTACGCGAACTGGGGCAACGGGATGGTGCTGCTCGGGCTCGTCGCGGGCGGCGTCGGCGCGTACTACCTGTGGCGCGATCACGCCGAGCGCGTCTCGGTCGCGCCGGCACCGGCGCCGAGCGGAACGGGCGCGACGCTCGTGATGGGCGGGCGATGGTGAAGACGTTCGCGTGGATCACCGCGCTCGCGCTCGCGCTCGCGTGCTCGGTCGACCGCAAGACCGATCAGCTGCAGTGCACGACCGGCTCGGACTGCACCATGGGCCGCATCTGCAACATGGGCTACTGCACGACCGACTGCCCGGCCAGCTGCGACATGGGCTGCGATACCTCGACGATGCCGCCGACCTGCAACGTCAACACGAACGGCAACACCCCGATCACGTGCCCGGCAGGCTTTCAGTGCAACCTGACGTGCAACCACCCCAACTCGTGCCCGACCATCGACTGCAGCGCGGCCGCGGCTTGCACCGTGACGTGCAACGCGAACAACTCGTGCGCGACGGTGACGTGCGGAACCGGCCCCTGCAACGTCACGTGCAACGGCGGCAACTCGTGCGGCACCGTCGACTGCTCGCAGTCGTGCGCGTGTGACGTGACCTGCAACAACGGCCAGTGCGACGAGATGTGCCCGGTCCGCGACGGCCACAGCTGCACGCGGAACGGCTCGATGTCCTCGGATTGCAGCTCCAGCGAGCAATCCGGCTGCAACGTCTGTCCGTAGCTTGCGGCGCGCCGGGCTTGGGAGTACGAATCCCCACGCGCCATGAGCGAGAAATACCCGATGACCCCCACGGGTTACGCGACGATGAAGATGCTGCTGTCGCGGCTGAAGAACGTCGATCGCCCGGCGAACAGCCGCGCGATCGAGATCGCGCGCGGCCATGGCGACCTGTCGGAGAACGCCGATTACAGCGCCGCGAAGGAAGAGCAAGGCCTGATCGAGGCGAAAATCCGCGAGCTCGAAGCCAAAATCGCGCTCGCCGAGGTAATCGATCCAACCAAATTGTCGGGTTCGAGAGTCAAATTCGGCGCCACCGTGACGATCGAAGACACCGAAAGCGGCGAGACGCAGCGCTACACGATCGTGGGCGAGCACGAAGCCGACATCAAGAAGGGCCGGATCTCGATCGGTGCGCCGGTCGCGCGCGCGCTGATCGGCAAGGAAGTCGGCGATACCGTCGTCGTGCAGAGCCCCAAGGGCAAGCGCGAGTACGAGGTGACCGAGGTCGAGTGGATCGAGGTTCTGCCGCTCGAGGAGGCTGTATGAAGCAGGTCGTACTCGTCGTGGTGCTAGCCGCGGCTGCACTGGCCGCGTGCAAGCAGGGCAAGGGTGATCGCTGCCAGGTCAACTCCGATTGCGCCGACGGTTTGGTCTGCAAGGCCGCGACCGGCACGTGCGATAGCTCGACCGAGACCGGCATCGACGCCGCCATCCCGCCGCAGGTCGACGCCGCGGTCGATGCCAAGGTCTTTCTCGACGCGCCCTAGCCGACGCGCTAGCCGAGGCTCGCCTAGAGGTCTCGCGCGCAGCGAAACCCGATGTGCGAGAACCGGCGGTCCGCCGAGTAGTAATAGTTGAACGGATCGCGCAGGTACGTGCGCGCCATCCAGTCGGGCTGTCGCCACGACCCGCCGCGCACGACGTGCTGGTCGCCATCGCCGCGATCGCGCACCGGGTTGATGCAGCGCAGGCGCGCGTCGTCGAGCGGGTCCGGGTCCTCGATGCAGCCGGGCAGATTCGCGTAACCGCGCATCGACTCCTTGAACCCCCACGCGTCGGCGGTCCACTCCGCGACGTTGCCGGCCATGTCGCGCGCGCCGCGGCCGCTCCACTGCGGGCCTTCGCCCCACGGGTAGCTGCCCGGCGGCGCGAGCACCGCCGCGCCGTCGCTGTCGTCCGGATCGCCGAGGAACTCGGGCGCCCATTGCCACGCGCGCTGGAGATCGACCATCGCCGGGTCGCGGGCGCGACCGTGGTTGAAGTCGGCCAGCCGCGGCGCGTTGCCCCACGGCCACAGCCGGCCGTCGGCGCCGCGCGCGGTGCGCTCCCACTCCGCTTCGGTCGGCAGCCGCCCGCCGCGCCAGTGGCAGTACAGCTGGGCCTCGGTCCACGTGACGTTGACCATCGGCCAGTCGTCGCGCAAGTAGCGCTCGTCGCCATCGATCATCGCGTCGAGCGGGCACGCGCCGGCCGCGATGCACGCGCGATACTCGGTGACCGTGACCTCGTCGCGATCGATCGCGAACGCCGACAACGAGACGTCCCGCAGCGCCATGTCGCCGAGCTCGAGCGCGTAGTGCTCGCACACGTTGTGGTCGGTCGGCACGAGCACCATGTCGTTCATGGCGAGCATCTCGTCGCACGCGCGCTCGGCGTCACTGACGAGCTCGGGGCCGAGCCCCATCATGAAGTCGCCGGCGGGCACCAGCACCTCGCGTGGCGCCGGGTGCTCGACGCGGACGACGCGCCCGCTGCGCCCCGCGCTCGCCGGCGCGACCGCGGCGAGAACGGCGATGGCATACGCGGTGCGGCTCACCGCGGCAATCGTGGCGCGGATCTAGCTGGCGAGCAACCACGCGAGCGCGGCGGCGACGCGGTCGGGGCTGCCGTCGGGGGCCGCCGCGATGCGCGCGAGCAACTCGGACTCGGCCTCGGCGCGGCCGCGGCGGCGCGCCCATTCGACCAGCGCCGCGCCGCGGACATCGGGCGAGTCGTCGCCGCTGGCGAGCCTGTGGACGACGTCGGTCGGCAGCACGGGCAGCGCCGCGCGCCGCACGTCGGGTGACGGGTCGTCCGCGACGCGCGCGGCGACATCGTGGACGCCAGCGGCGGCGAGCCCATGCCACGCCGCGGCTCGCACGTCGGCATCGCGATCGTCGGCCAGCGCGCGCAGCTCCGGGCCGTCGCCGGCGAGCGCGGCGGCGTAGGCCGCGCGCACCTCGGGCGCCGGATCATCGGCGAGATGGACGAGGCGCGTGCGGTCGAGCCGCGCGAGTGCGGTGACCGCACGCGCGCGCACGACGCGATCGCGATCGCGGGCGAGCTCGCGCAGGCGCGGCAGCGCGGATGCGATGCGCGCGGTGCCGGCGGCCTCGGCGCAGCGCGCGCGCACGCTGGCATCGCCGTCGCGCAAGCCGACTTCGATCCAGCGCGCACCATCGGGGAGCGTGGAGGCGGCGGCACACACGCCGGCGCGCGTGCGCGGCCCGCCGTGCGCGAGCCATCCGGCCAGCCGGCCCGCGAGCTCGGGCATCGTGACGCGACCGGCGGCTTCGAGCGCGATCGGATCGGGCTCGCCCGGCGCGGCGAGCACCGCCGCGACCGCGTCCCGCGCCGTGCTCGCGAAGCCGAGCGCGACGAGGGCCTCGGCATCGGTGACGGCGAGCTGCGAGTGTGCGCGTAGATCGTCGGCGAGCTGGGTGGCGAGCACCGGGGCAGCCTTCGTATCGTGCAGCCGAACGGCGGCGGCGATCGCGGCCCGGCGCAGGTCAGCATCGGCCGGATCGGCGAGTAGGGCTTCGATGTAGCTTTCGAGCTCGTGGTCGGACACGGCGGCGATCGCATCGATCGCGGCGCGCGTGTGCGCAGCTACCGCTTCATCGAGCACCTCGAACACGAGCCAGTCGATCGCCTCCGTGCGCTCGGCGTTGGCGGGCGCCTTTGTGATCCGACGCGCCGCGCGCTCGAGCTGATGGTGGATGATCAGGCGATGGACGACGTGCACGAGCGGCTGCTCGACCATCACGACCTCGGCCGTCGCCGGGCCGGCCTGACGGCGGTCGCGCGCGAACAGCCAGCGCAGGTGAACGAGGTCGTCGTCGGAGCGTAGCTCGGCCGGCGGGCTCGGCAGCGGCGCGGCATCGGTGAGCGCCTCGCGCACGGCGCGATCGAAGTCGGCGTTGCCCGAGCTCGCGAGCTCGACGGCGACGAGCTTGCCGGTCGCGTCGACCGCGAGCTCGACGTGCGCGGCGAGCCCGAGCTGGTTGAGCGGATGACTCGCGGGCAGGCGCAGCCGGCAATCGTCGAGAAACTGCCCCCAGCCCGGCTGCAGCTGGAGCGCGACCCGCGCCAGGTACGTCGCTCCGCGCGCGCTCTGATCCGCGACCGGCATCGGCGGGAGCTTCGGGACGCGCGCGAGTTGCGGCGCCGCTGTCGGACCGCAGGACAGGAGAGCTACCGCCAAAGCGCCGCAGACGCCAGGGATTCGCCAGGCAGAGACCGGATTTCGGCGCGCGCAGCGCGCCGAGAATCGGTGGTCTCCTCTGGCGTCTTCCTTGGCGTCTGCGGCGCCTTGGCGGTAACTCTGCCGCTGCCTCTTCAGGCCGAGGCTTCCGGACGGATGTTGAGGCCGAGGTGGCGGCGTACCTGGAAGTATGGCTCGCTCACGGCGTACGCGAGCAAGTCGCGCAGGCGCTCCTTCACGCTCATGCTCGACAGG
Organism: Kofleriaceae bacterium; assembly: GCA_035500135.1. Taxonomy (GTDB): domain Bacteria; phylum Myxococcota_A; class Polyangia; order Haliangiales; family Haliangiaceae; genus JABFXX01. The sequence continues at coordinate 5,343 of DATJXL010000374.1, read as the reverse complement.
CTCGCGCCCTCGGTCGCGATCGCGCGCGCCGCGGTCTCGAAGTCGTTCGCGACGATGAAGCCGACGCGATTCGCCGTGAGGTCCGTCGCCGCGCGCCAGGTCGAGACCAGGCCGTTGCCGAGCTTGCCCGACAAGGTCTTCGACAGCTCCGCGACCTGCTCGAGCAGCGGGCCCGGCACCTGGCGCTGCAGCGTCGACGCGAGCTTCATCGCCTCGTCGTTCGCGGCATCGCCCGACGGCCGCCCGTCGTGCGCCGCGAGCTTGACGCGGCTCGCGAGCAGGCTCGCGGTGAACGCGGCCTCGAGCTTGGGCAGGGTGCCGACCGCGAGCGTCACGAACCGCTCGGGGCGCAGGTACGCCATCCGCTTGCCGACCTCGAACGCGAGCTCGCGCTCGTCGTTCTTGCCGAGCTGCGGCGCGCCGACCAGCAGCGACGGCACGAGCTTGCCGCGGTCGCTGCCGAGCCCGACCGTGTTCGCGACGCGCAGGCCATCGCCGCCTTCTTGCAGCCACACCATGGGCACGGGATCGATGGCGAGCACGCTGCCGACGTACTTGACGATGCGCGACACCGGCCGCGGATCGCGGTCGAGATCCGCGCGCGTCTCGGGCGTCAGCCCGAACGCCGTGATCGGCTGCGCCGCGCCGCCCGCGATCGCGCCGAGCGTCGAGCTGAAGATCGCGCCCACGTGCTTGTCCTCGCGCGGGTGGATCACGTTCTTCTGCCACAGCTCCTCGGTGAGCCGGCGCGGCGCCGGCGAGAACTGCGCCGGCCGGAACCGCTCGTAGAGCAGCTTCTCCTCGGGCGACGCCGCGCCGAGGAACACCAGCGCCTGGGCCACGCACCACGCCTTGTCGAGGTCGTGCTCGGCGCGATAGAGGCTCGCGAGCGCCTTGTACAGCTCGGTGCGATCCGGCGTGTGCGACAGCAGATACTGCAGCTCGCGGATCGCGTCGGTGCGGCGCGCTTCGCCGGCCTCGAGGTAGAGGTCGGCGAGCTGCTCGTGGCGCGCGGCCTCGTCGGGCGCGAGCTCGCACGCGACCTGGAACGCCTCGGTCGCGGCCTCGGTGTCGCCGAGGTGATCGAGGTAGACGTCGCCGAGCTTCGTCCACAGCGCGAGCAGCTGCTCGAGCGGGGCGTCCTCGCCCATGCGCTTGAGCTGCTTGCGATACGCGCGCGCGAGGTTCTTCCAGTCCTTGCGCTCGACGAGCAAGTTTTCGACCGCCTCGAACGCCTTCGGCGTGCGCGGCGCGTCGTCGAGCGCGACGTGGAACTTGTCGACCGCGAGCTCGACGTCGTGCAGCTCGTCGCGCGCGATCACGGCGGCCGTGTAATGGAAGCGCGCGCGACGATCGGGTGAATCCTCGAGCGCGGCGAGCTGGTCGAGCGTCTCGACCGCCTTGCGCCACTGCCGCTGATCGGTGAACGCCTCGAGCAGCTTGTGCAAGAGCACGCGCGAGGCCGGCGCGATCTTCAGGCCCTCGAGGTACGCGTGCGTCGCCGATGTGCCGTCCCTGAGCCGCTCGCGGTAGATGTCGCCGATCTCCTCGAACAGCTTCGCGCGGTTGTATTCGCTGTCGGCGCGCTTCGCGAGTGCGTCGATCTGCGCGCGCTTGGACTCGGCGACCATGCGCCATTCGCCGCGCGCGCCGCCGAGCTCGACCATCGCCTCGAGCGTGGGCTCGTGCAGCGCGTCCTTCTCGAGCGCGCGCCGGTAGCTGATCTCGGCCTTCTTGTCCTCGCCCATCGCGCGCGCGACGACGCCGAGCCGGTACCAGATGTCGGCGACCTGCCCGTCGGAGATGCCGGTGCGATGCCGCGCGAGGATCTCGCGGTAGCGGCGATCGACTTCCTTCCACATGTCGGCCGCGGCCGCGCTGCCCTCGTTGACCTTGGCCTCGGCCATCAGCACCTGCGCGAGGCCGATCGCGGCCTCGAGGCTGTCGGGCGCGGCCTCGACCGCGAGCCGGTAGTGGCGCGCGGCCTTCTCGGTGCGGTGCAGCTCCTCGTAGACCTGGCCGAGCTGCGAATGCCGGCGTGCGCGCTCGCCCTTGTCGAGGCCTTCGGCCTGGCGCGCGAGCATCTCGAGCACGGGCAGCGCGTCGTCCCAGCGCTTGGCCGCGACCAGCCGGTCGGCGACGCGCTGACCGGCCGCGACGTGATCCGGATCGAGCTTGAGCAGGCGCTCGTAGAGCTCGAGCGCGCGGGCCGGATCCGCGAGCTTGCCGTCGACGAGCTCGGCGGCGCGCCACACCAGGCCGATACGCTCGGCGCGGCTGCCGCTCGCGGTCTCGCCGCGCAGCATGAGCTCGACCGCCTTCTCCCAGTTGCCGCGCTTCTCGTGCAAGCCGGCGAGCGTGACGAGCGCGACCAGGTTCTCGGGATCGGCGGCGAGCGCCTTGTCGAGGTGGCGCTCGGCCGCCTCGGGATCCATCAGGTGATCGGCGGCGATCCGGCCGGCCTCGGCGTACAGCGGCGCGCGCTGCGCGTCGAGCGTCTCGACCGACGCGTGCTTGACCAGCGCGTCGACCGCCTTCTCGTACTGCTCGGCGCGCGTGTACAGGCGCGGCAGCACCGCGAGCGCGGTCCTGTTCGCGTCCTCGATCGCGAGCACGTCGAGCAGGCGATCGATCGCCTTGCCGACATCGGCGAGCTGGAGCTCGTAGACCTGCGCGGCCTCGAGGTGGAGCTCGACCCGTTGCGCGGGCGTCTTCGCGACCGCGACGTGGCGCGCGAGCTCGGCCACGAGCTCGCTCCACTTGTTCTCCGCGCGCAGCACGCGCTCGAGCCCGCGGTGGGCGTCGTCGGCGGCCGCGTCGATCGCGAGCACCTTCTCGTACGCTTCACGCGCGCGAGCCGGATCGCGGTCCTCGAGCTCGGCGGCGAGCTTGCGTAGCGTCGCGAGCTTCTCGCCTTCGGGCGCGACCTGGCCGAGCCGCTCCATCGCGTGGAGGTAATCGTCGGTGCGGCCGGTCTTGTCGTAGAGCTCGACGAGCGCCTTGAGCGCGGCGGCGTCGCTGCCGTTGGCGGCGAGCCCGGCCTCGTAGCGCTGGATCGCGCCCTCGAGGTCGCCGAGCTTCTCGGCGCGCAGCGTCGCGAGCTCGCGGCGGATCGCGGCGGCGCGGTTGGTGTCGCCGTGGTCCTGGCTGATCTCGGCGCGGCGATCGAGCACCTTCGCGAGCGCCGCCCAGTTCTCGTCGCGGCGGTACAGCCGCTCGAGCGCGGCGAGCGCGTCGTCGTGCGCTTCGTCGAGGTCGGCGGCCTGCTGGTACGCCTCGATCGCCTTCTGCGTGGACGCGAGCTGGCTCTCGGCGAGGTCGCCGAGGCCGATCAAGAGGTCGACCTTCGTCTTGATGTCGTCCTCGATCTCGACGTGCGCGCGCAGCGTGTCGGCGAGGTCCGCCCACTTCTGCTGCTTGCGATACGCCTCGGCGAGCGCCGTGAACGCGGCGCGGTTCTTCGCATCGAGCTCGAGCGCGCGCTTGAGGCTCGGCACCGCGTAGTCGGCGCGGTCGAGCTTGCTCGCGTACCAGCCGCCGAGCCGCGCCCACCACCTCGACGCCAGCACCGGATCGGTCGTCTCGGTGGCGATCTCCGACGCCTCGGTCACGAGATCGGCCCAGCTGCCGTTCGCGGCGGCGAGCTTCTCGGCCATCACGACCGCCGCGTCGTCGTCGGGCGCCATCCTGAGCGCGGTGGTGACCGCCTCGAACGCGCGGCGCAGGTCGCCGACCTCGGTCTCGTACACGCGCGCGAGCTGACATAGTAATGCCGGGCGCTGGTCGTCGAACGCGTGCTCGACCTTGCCGAGCAACACCTCGATCACGGTGTCCCACTTCTTGCCCTCGCGCGCCTTGCGCTCGATGAGGTCCAGCGCGTCGCGCGCCTCGCTCGCCTCTTCGCCGCCTTCGCCGAGCAGCGCGACCCAGCCTTCGACGTCGTCGGCGTCGGGGCGCGTCTGCACGAGCGAGATCTGGCGGCTCTCGCACGTGGTGCGCAGCGCCTCGAGCCACTCGAGCACGCTGCGCTCGGCGATCTCGTCGGCACCGCGGCCCTCGAGGTTCACGACCTCGATGTGGTGCTCGGCCATCAGCTCGTCGACCGTGACCGGCCCGACGCCGGCGCCGAGGAAGTAGTGCGTGCCGCGCGGCGGCTCGAACATGCCGAACACGCGATCGAGCAGCGCGCTGAGATCGGGATCGCCGTAGCGGAACCCGACGAACACGAGCGAGCCGTCGACGTAGAGCTGGCGCGCGTACTCGCGCAGATCGACCGCGCGCGATAGCGCGCGCCGCACGCTGCGCGGCGTGACCACGTAGGTCTCGAAGTTGCCGAGCATCTTGACCAGCGTGCGCCGGCGCGGCGACAGCTCGCCGAGCTCGGTGTACGTGACGACGCGCGCGGGCGGCCACTCGGCCGGCGACTGGGTCTCGAGCGCGTGCTCGAGGATGTCGCCGGGGAACGTGGTCCACACGTGGCGGAACGGCAGCTGGGCGAGCGCCTTCGGCAGCGCCGGCACCTCGCTCGGTGCCGCCCACGTCTCCTGGACGATGCGATCGCACACGTCCTCGCCGAGCGAACGCGCGAGGAACCCGACCGCGCGCACGAGGCTGCCCTTGTGGAGCAGCTTCTCGAGATCCTTGGTGGCCGCGTCGTCGCCTTCGCGACCGCGGGTGCCGAGCGCATTCGTCATGCGCTCCAGCATCTGCTTCCAACTCGGGACGCCGATTCCCGCACCGACGACCAGGGCTGCTTTGCCCGTACGGATCTGCTCGATGAGAGACTCGGGGATCGTGTGCTCGTGCATCCTAAACCCCTCTGTCTATGTGGTCGCGGGGACCCTATCGAGCGGGCGAGCGCGCCGCAAGGCAAAACGGGTATGCTGCCGGCCATGCGCGCATGGCTCGTGACGGTGGTTCTCGCAGCCGGCTGCGGCACGACCAGCTACAAGTGCACTCCCCAGTGCTCGCCGCCCGGCCAGACCAGCGTGATCGGCGGCAACGACACGCTATCTGTCGATGCCGACAGCCAGGCGGATGCCGAGAAGACGTGCAAGACCGACGCGGAGAACGACTCCAACGCGTGCCCGGCCGAGTACACGGTCGTGTCGTGCATCTGCTCCTCGGGCTAGCCACCTAGTGCGTGGCCTGCCACGCCTCGAGCTCGGCGAGGCGTGATTTTTCGAACGGGTAGCGCGCCAGCTCGGCGCGAGCGTCGGCCGCGAGCTGGGCGGCCCTCGCGCGGTCGCCGCCGGACGCGACGAGCGCGCGGGCGAGCTGGAACGACTGGTTCGCGACCACGCCGGGGCCGGCGGCATGTCCGGCCTGCAGCTCGCGCGCGTG
>DATJXL010000373.1:0-9419 GCA_035500135.1 Kofleriaceae bacterium | reverse complement strand
GGAAGGCCTGCTGCTGTCCGAGCGGCCCCCATCGAACCGAAGAGCTGTATCGCGGCGATCTTGACGCACGGTCGGAGCTTCTCCCCGCTCGCGTGGTTCTCCCGCAAGGCCTCGACCACCTTCTCCTTCGTCCAATGAACTCGGATGCGTTCAGCGCCCCAGTCGCGGATCGCCACGTCCGCGTTGTATCCGAGGTAGGAGCGTGCAGCCTGGAACAAGCCGTCGTCCTCCTTTCGTATCGCGCCGGGGCTCATCGACTTGCCCGAGCGGCGACGCTGTCGCAACGCCTCGACAACGAACGACTTCGTCCATTGCCGTCGATCCCCGAGCGCATCGCTCAGGGCGTCGGCCGGCAGCTCTGCGGCAACGAGAGCCTTATGCCACGCGCCGAAGTTTCGGATTCCCGACTTGTGGAGATGACGGTCCTCGCGCTCGACGTCCCAGCTCGTGAGTGATTGCTTCGCGCGGAGACGCTCGAGAATCGCGGCGATCGTTTCCTCGTTCGACATGAGCGCGCTGAGGAGCCGTACCGGCCAGTCGTCGAGGCCTGCAGCGCGCGCGGCGTCTTCGATCGAGGTGAACTCGCGCTTCCACGCCTCCGCCGCGCTGTGATCATGCAGCTCCGCGAGCGTCATCTTCGGCGCCTTACGTGCGAGCGTGCGCAGCATCTCGAGTAGCTCGCCGCGCTCGTAGGGCTCGCGTACGAGCCGCACCTTGTCGTAATCGAACCCCGCGGCCTCCACGGCATCGCGCCATCCGCCGAAGTAGTACTGCGCGGCGTTTGTGAGCTTCGATGGCACCTTGCTTCTCGCGAGCGACTTGCCCTCGCGACGGAGCGCGCGGATGTCGCTGATCACCGTGTCGGCGTCCCAGCGAACGCGTTCGAAGATCTTCGGTGCGGGATCGGGAACGCGAGCGAGCTGCCGCGCGCGCGGCAATCCACCGCAATAGTCCCGCGCCGCGTTCGCCAGCCCGCGCAATCCTGCAGCGCTGAGTCCCTTGATCGTGAGCCGAATGCCAGCGCGGTGCGCTTTCTGGAGCTCTTCGATCACGAGCTCGTCGCTCCAGAACTGCTGCGCCAGCGGCGGAGCCAGGACGTTGGCCGCCTCGCGCGCGGCCTCGAACGAGCCGAAGTGGTGGAGCAACGACAGATACAGGTCGTTCGAGTGCAGCCGCTGGACATCGCGCACGCCGACGCCGTCGGTCGCCTTCGAGGCGACTTCGCGCAGCGCGGCCAGAGCGCGAGAACGTGACCACATCCTTCCGTTTGCGATCTTACATCGGCGGACTGCCGCGCTGATCTTGCGTGCGCAGTCGCGGCGGGCACGCACATTTCGATGCCGTCTGGCACGTGATGCTCTATGCAGGAACCGGCATGGTCATCGGCGCGTGCGATGTTGCGGGCAGAGTGACGGAGCGACCGCTCGAGTACGATCTGCGACACTGGACCTTCGTGGGAGGGCCGGTGGCTCCGCTTCGCCGGCTAGAGATTAGGCGGTAGCAGCTTGCGCGTTGGTGCGCCCAGGCATTCAATCTGCCGATGGACCTGAAGACTTTCCTGGGGGAGTTCATCGAGGGTGCGTTGTTCATGGACCTCGACACGATGGCGGTCGCGAAGCCATCGGCGACGGCGTCGACTCCGAAGTACGGCTATCTCGGCTACCCGATGATCATGACGGCAGCGGCAGGGATCGAGTTGCTCGGCATTTTGGTTGCCGATCGCTACGAAGAGCGGTCACAGAAGAACTTCAAGCGCTATTGGAAGAACTATCTCTACCCGTCGGGGCCCAAGCGAGATGTCGCCGAGGCCGTCTACTCGCTCGCGCGCTGTGGAATCACCCACAACTACGCCGGGAAGGCTCCGACGATCTCAAAGAGTGGAGAACACCTCGTGCGCGTCGGTGACATCGTACAGATCGACGCGGTCCAACTCGCGACCGACCTGAAGGAGTCCTACTTTCGTCAGATCCGTCCGATCGTCGATGGTACGCCGAGCGGCGACGTGACCGCGAAGACGATGGCGAAGCGCCTGGACGACATGCTCAAGGCGCACAATAAGGAGTACAAGGAGCACAAGGCGGCATTCGATGCGCTCGATGCAGCAGCGGCGCGGCCCGCAACTACAGTTGCATCCACGGCGACATCGCTCGCGGTACCACCGACCGGGTCTGCGATTGCGAGCAGCATCCCGACGATCATGACGACGTCGTCGCCGAAGTAGACCGGACGCATGAACGACCTCGGCGTGAAAGTGTTCTCGGCCACGAAGGCGCGCGATCGTGACGCGCTCGGCGACATGATCACGGACTGGATCCGCGCACATCCCGAGGTCGAGGTGTTCGACAAGATCGTTACGCAGTCCTCCGACGCCGAGTTCCACTGCCTCGCGATCACGTTGTTCTATCGCCCGACACGATCCAAGTAGCCCGCGAGGATTTGGCCTCCGTCACCTGCTCGGCGACGATGAGACCTGACCGATCATCGCGCGCCCCACTGCCCGGCATGGCGATGCAGCACGCACGCGCCGTCCGCGAAGCGGTCGGTCTGTGCCACCCGACGGAGCTCGAGCTTGAGGTCATCGCGTACATGCGCGCGGCGCGCTCGTGCGTGGCACGCCGATGAACGGCGCACTGGCGAACCTCCTGCGTACAGGTGCTCGTCAAGAGGGACGCGGGGCTTGTGACGAGCACATCGAAGGCGCGTGGTTCGTCGCCAGCGGCTGGTGGTTGTCGACCGCAACGGCGGACACGTAGTCACTAGCGCGACGCGCCCGCGCGATCGACGTTCGCATCACTCGTATCTCAAGGCGTCGATGGGGTTGAGGCGCGACGCTTTGCGCGCCGGGTAGAGCCCGAACACGATGCCGATGGCGGCGCTGAACCCGACGGAGATGGCGATGATGTCCGGGCGAACGAGAGTGGGCCAGCCGAACCTGATCGAAATGCGCTGCGCGACCAGGAGGCCCAGCGCAACACCGAGGAGTCCGCCCATCACGGAGAGGGTCAGCGCCTCGACGAGGAACTGGGCGAGGATGTGGCGCGACTTGGCCCCCACCGCCATGCGCACGCCGATCTCGCGCGTCCTTTCGCCGACGCTGACGATCATGATGTTCATGATGCCGATGCCGCCGACCAACAGCGAGACCGCCGCGATCGAGGCGAGGAGGATCGTCAAGGCCTTGCTGGAGTCCTGCCGCGCGTTGGCGATGTCAGCGAGGTTCCCGATCTTGAAGTCGTCCTTCACGCCGGCTGCTAGGCGGTGTCGCTGGCGCAGGAGGTCCGAGATCTGTTGCTGCGCCCGCGCCGTCGAGTCGCTCGACGCCGTGGAGACGAGGATCTCCCCGGAGAGGAACTTCGAGAGGCCGCCCTGGATCTTGGCAGCGAACGTGGAGGCCGGGATGATGGCGGTGTCGTCGTAGTCCTGCCCGAACGGCGACTGCCCCTTGCGGACGAGGACGCCGACGACCGTGAACGGCACGTTGTTGATGCGCACCGCCTGACCGACGGGGTTGGCGCGCTTGCCGAACAACTTCTCCACCACCGTCTGTCCGAGCACCACGACCTTGGCGCCGCCGTCGAGCTCTGGCTGTCCGAAGAGCTGGCCGTAGACCACCGTCCAGCTGCGGATCTGGAAAAACTCGGGCGTGGTGCCGATGACTTGGGTGGACCAGTTCTGGTCCTCGGAGACTAGCTGCTGCGACTTCTTGAGCTGCGGCGCGGCGGAGCGCACCGACGGCACTTGGGTGCGGATGGCGTCGAGGTCGTCCCACGTCATGGTCGGCTGCGAGCCGAAGCCGCCGCGGACGCCGCCCGACTGGCTCGAACCGGGCAGAACGACGAGCAGGTTCGTGCCCATCTGTTTGAACGCCTCTTCCACCTGGGCCTTGGCTCCCTCGCCGATGGCGACCATCGCGATGAACGCGCCCACGCCGACGATGATTCCGAGGGTCGTGAGAAACGAACGCAGCTTGTTGCTCAGCAGCGCCCTGATGGCGACCTTCGTCGTGGCCACCAGGTTCATGCCGACTCCTCGAGCGGTGGAACCACGGCGGGCACGGGACTGCGGCGCTCATCCGACCGGACAGACCCGTCCTTGATCACCACCACGCGCGAGGCGTGCTCGGCGATGTCTGGCTCGTGGGTAACCAGGATGACGGTGATGCCGGAGCGACCGAGCTCCTGGAACAAGGCAATGATCTCGATCGAGGTGCGTGAGTCGAGGTTGCCGGTGGGCTCGTCGGCCACGATGATCTTAGGCTCGGTCACGATGGCGCGAGCGATGGCTACGCGCTGCTGCTGGCCGCCGGAGAGCTGGCTCGGGTGGTGGTCGAGCCGCGCTGCTAACCCGACGCGCTCGAGGGCGATCTGGGCTCGGCGGCGGCGCTCGCGGGCGGTGACGTCGGCGTAGATCAGCGGTAGCTCGACATTATCGAGGGCGCTCGTGCGCCTCAGCAGGTTGAAGCTCTGGAAGACGAACCCGATGAGGTGGTTCCTGATCTCGGCGAGCTCATCGCTGTCGAGACGTGAGACCTCGCGGTCGGCAAGGACGTATTGGCCGCTCGTCGGGCGGTCGAGGCAGCCGATGATGTTCATGAGCGTCGATTTTCCGGAGCCGGAGGCGCCCATGATGGCCATGAAGTCGCCTGCATCCACGTCGAGCGAGACGCCGCGGAGGGCGTGCACCGTGACGTCACCCATCTCGTAACGCTTGGTGATGTCGGCGAGCTCGATGATCGGCATGGCTACAACCGGAGCCTCGGCGGCGGCTGGCCGGTGGTCGTCTCGTCGGTGGCGTCGGTGATGATGTCGTCGCCCTCGTGGAGTTCGCCGTGCACGACCTCAGTATAGGTGCCGTCGCTGATGCCGGTCTTTATCGAGACCGGGACTGGCTGGCCGGAGCGCAGGACCCAGACGATGCGCTCGTCGTCGGCGGCGTCGGGAGAGCGACCACCCGCGCCGGCGACCGTCCCGGTTGCGCTACCAGACCCCACCACGACGGCGGGCATCGGGTCGCCAGCGGCGCCATCCATATGGAAGCGCAGCGCCGCGTTGGGGATGCGCAGGGCGTCGTTGTTCTGGGCATAGATGAACGTCACATTCGCGGTCATCCCCGGCCGCAGCTTGAAGTCGCTCGATCCGGTCATGAGCTGGTTCTCCACTTCGATGACGGCGTCGTACGTGACGACGTTCTGCACCGTGGTGGCGGCGTTGCGGATCTGCCGCACCGTGCCCTTGAAGCGCTCGCCGGGAAACGCGTCAACGGTGAAGGTGGTGGCCACGCCGGGGATGAGCTTGCCGACGTCGGCCTCGGCTACGCTGGTGTCCACCTGCATCTTCTTAAGGTCCTCGGCGATCGTGAACAGGACCGGCGCCTGAAGCGAAGCCGCCATCGTCTGGCCGACGTCGACGTTGCGCGAGATGACGGTGCCCTTGATGGGCGACTTGATGACGGTGTACTTGAGGTTCGCCTGCGCCTGCGCGAGGGCGGCGCGGTCGCGCTCGACCTGACCCGTCATGGCCGTGACGTTGGCGCGGGCGGCGTCGGCGTTGGCCTGATCGGTGTCGGCGTTGGCCTCGGCGATGAGCTTCTGCATGAAGAGGTCATGGGAGCGCTTGGCGATGCGGTCGGCGTCGGTGGCCTGCGCGATCGCCTTCTGCAGGTTGCCCTGGTCGGTAAGGAGGTTCGCCTTCGCTTGGTCGACGGCGGCCTGAAAGAGCTCGGGGTCGAGCTTGGCGATGATCTGGTCCTTCTGTACCGGCGAGTTGAAGTCGGCGTCGAGCTCGAGGATGCGCCCGGAGACCCAGGTAATCGATCTGCTCCGCGAGCGGCATCACATCGCTCCGGGCGACGACGACGATTTCCAGATCGCCGACTTCGAGGAGGCTGCGAACGCCGAGCTCGAGGTGGGCCGCACCTTCGCCCTCCTGCTCATCAGTGTCGCCTGCGTCTCGCTCGTCGTGGGCGGGATCGGCATCATGAACATGATGCTCGCTTCAGTGGTGGAGCGGACACGCGAGATCGGCCTGCGCATGGCCGTTGGCGCGACGCGGCGGGCAGTGCAGACGCAGTTCCTTGTCGAGAGCGTGATGCTGTGCCTCTGCGGCGGAATTGCAGGTGTCGCTGCGAGCGCAGCAGGCCCCGTCGCGATGAAGCGCATCGTCGGCTGGGACGTCGCCATCCCCGTCGACGCGGTGCTCCTCGCGCTGGGGTTCTCGGTGGCCGTGGGCGTCTTCTTCGGTTTTTACCCGGCATGGAAGGCCTCGCGCCTCGACCCCATCACCGCCCTGCAGCAGGATTGAACGATGTCGGCGACGCCGAACAAGGGTCGCCGCGTATACTCTTAGATCACACGCCTACGACAGAGTCGATCCCGGGTTCTTCAGCAGCCTGTCTACATGCAGCGCGGCGCCGGGCGTTGGTGGAATTCGTCCTCGCGCTACAACTCTGGACCATGTTTCATCGGCCATCGCCTAGACGGCGTGCGCGTATCCTGCGGGCCGCACTGCTCGTCACCCGCAGCCTCGGCTTCGCGGCTGGTGCGGCGGTGGTCGCTGCGACGCTTCATTCCCGCGAGGTCGCGAACGACCTTCGATAGCCAGGGGCGCAACGGCCGAGTTGGATCGACCTTGCGCCTCCAGGCCGCGAGCCAAGACTCCTGGACGAGATCGTCGGCGTCGATCTCGTTGCCGGCCAGCGTGACCACCAGGCGCTTCAGCCATGCGGCGTCGGCAAGAAGCTGCTCGGCGGTCGGCGTGTCGTCCACACGTATAACCTGTCGCCGATCGCGAGAACGTTGCTGAAAAGCGACGAAATGCCGCTCGCCTCAACGAGCTGCGGTCGATAGCCACCAACCATCGCCCACGAACCATGCCGTTCCATCCGGCGGATCGGGCCGGAGGCGAAGCGAGCGTACTGCCTCGCACTCTGTCGAACGGAACGCCGCGGCAAGGCGTCGCTGGGCTTCGTCGTCTTGCGTCCCGATGCACGGAACGAACCTCGCGCGGCTGACGAACGCCGCCGAGTAACCCTGCGGTTCGCGCGTCACGCGGAACACCGCCCCCTCGCCGTCACCAGGCACGAGTGGGAACAGCAATCGCCCGTGGTGCGACAACGCTTCGAGCCAAGCAACCGGAACCTGCTGAACTCCGGCGTTGACGTACACGAGATCGACCACCTCCGGTGGCGGGCACACACCGGAGCGTGTCTCTACGGTCAGCCATGGATAGCCCGCGACATTCGAGCGCGCTCGCGCCGCCAATGCTTCGTTGATCTCGTATGCGTAAACACGTCCACCGCTGCCGACGAGCTCGGCCAAGATGGCGCTGTAATACCCGCTACCAGCACCCACGTGCATCACGATCTCGCCGGGCTCGACATCCGCCGCGCCAAGCAACGCGGCATGGAGGCTTGGTAGCCCGGTCGGCACACCGGGCGCGAGCCCGATCCCGACATCCTGGTAGACGAGCGCCGGGTCGTCCGAGCCCGTGACGGTTCCATCTTCGCTGACGATCCATGGACCAGTACCAAGGAAATGATGTCGCTCCACCGTCCCGAACACGCGAAGTAGTCGTTCGTCATGGGGCCGGCCGCCGCGAGCGACCACCATCTGCGCGTACGCTGTGCGGAAGTCGGCGAGCCGGTCCATCAGGAGAAGGATACCGCGTGTCGTTCAACAACGCGGTGCTGAGAATGGGTCGTGCCCTCGCGCAGCACGCTGCGCCCGGTGCGCAAGGCCGAGCAGTCTCATCAAGCCAGTGTATGCGTCACCCCTGCTGGCGACCCAAACCTCGCGAATCCGACCTCGAAGCGATCTACGAGCGGATCGGCTATCGCCGGATCGGCAGCGCGCACCGCTACGCGCTTGGCTAGCGCGAACCAACCGCGCCCGAGCGGCGAATGGCTCGAAGGAGACCAACGCTGAGCGGCGAGCAACGCCGAACTACGGGGGCCAGTTTCACGGCTTGCGAGCGCGTGCGCGCTCGCGTTCGGCGCGGACCTCGGCCGGGGACTTCGTCGTCACCGCGAGACACTTCGCATACAGCTCGTCATCGGCGGCCTCTTCCTCGGCCGTGTTGGCTCGGGGATCCTCGGATGCAATCACTGCCAGCTCGCGCCAGTAGGCGTTGAAGACGTTCAAGTCCTTCACCGGAATCGCGAGGTCAGGATCGAGCTCGTCGCCCGTCTGTTCGGCAGACGCCTCGTCGTTCGCTGCAACGGCGCGGCCGGCCGGTACGCCAAAGGCAGGTGTGTTGTCGTCGCTGTCCATGTCTTCAAGCGCTCCTTAGGTAGTCACGAACGAGTTGACGCAGCTCATCGGGTAGATCGCCGGCGATGTAGAGCAAGCGACTGCGCGCACGGCGGTACGCCGCCTCGTCGAGCCCTGTGAGCGCGCAGATCTCGTCGCGCTCGATGAAGCCGAGCTCCCATGCGCGCACGATGTCGAGGCTGTCGCGTTCTTTGGCTGCTTGCCGCAGAGCATGGCATGTGCGCTTGACGAGCGCTGGAAGGACCACGGCGCTGATGTCGGCGTAGGGCGCGGGGAGCTTGTCTTCGAGCTCGAGCAGCTCGTCGCCGACGCGATCGTCGTCATCATTCGCAATCCGCCGCGCGTCGAGCGACACGTGCTTGCGTGGGGCCTTGATCTCGTTCCACGTGCGCGAGTCGATCACGCCACGCAGATGATCGACGAGAGAACAGCGCCCTGGATCCCACGCGCGCTCGCCCGACCAAGTGTCGGCGTACGCGTCGTGAACAAGGTCCCGCGCGTATCGCTCAGGTGGTGGGCACACGCGACCGGCGGCGCGCACCATGCGCGCGCGGTACTCGGCGTACCGCCGCAGCTCGGTGTTTACTCGCGGTGTGAACTGCTCGCGCAGCGCGCGCGCCAGCTCGTCGTCGGTCGTCTCGTATGTTTGTGTTCGCGAGCTCGCCACCGTCTCCGATGAGACAGGCGCGCTGTCGACATCGGTCACCGCGTGCACGCGCATCGACGCAGAGGAGCTCGCCGCCGTCGCGTCGAGCGCGCTGGCCTCGGGCGGCGTACCCCCGGGCCGATCCGATCCATCACCATCCTTCGCTACGGCCATACGACGAGAAGCGTGACACGCTCCCGTCGACGATTCATGTCGTGCAAGCTGAACGCGCGATGCGGTCAGGCATCGCTGCATGTCGCACATGGTGCAGATGACACGTTGGCAGTTCGTCGGCGAGACTCGCGACGCGTCGGCAAGCACCACAGCGACGAGATCGTGACACGTGCCCTTCGGATCTGCACAGCGATCCACGGCCCGTTGCTTGTCACGTATCTCTCATTCGACAGCGTACCGACCAGATCGGTTGCACACGGGCGTGGATCGACGCCCGACGACAAATCGTAATCGGACCTAACTCGTTGATCCCGAGGCGGTCTTGAAATAGCC
>DATJXL010000372.1:0-13999 GCA_035500135.1 Kofleriaceae bacterium | reverse complement strand
GACCGCGAAGCTCTGTGCGGGAAACACTTCGGGCCTCGACTTGAAGCGCAGGAAGCCATCGTCCGACGCGCCGTACCGGTACTCGACCGCGAGATGCAGCACCTGCTGCTTCTGCTTCGCGAACGGCAGCCACACGGCGCGCGCCGCGAACTGCCGATCGTTCATGTTGAACTTCTCGTACTCGGTCAGCGTGTCGATGAACCAGCCGGCGTTGTAGACGAGCTGGTTCTCGAACAGCTGGCCGTCCCACTTCACGCCGTCGGCGAGGATCGGCAGGAACGCCTCGTTCGCGGCGGCGCGCTCGATCGTGAAGCCGTTGTAGCCGACCATCAGCTTGTTCGTCGAGAACCCCTCCTTCGTGCGGCCGACGAAGATCTGGCCGTCGAGCTCGGGCACCGCGATCATGATGCCGGTCTGGCGAAACCGCCAATCCTGGTCGGCGGCGTCGTACATGTAGCCGAGCGTGTAGCTCACGCGCGGCAGGAGCTCGACCTGACCCTTCAGCAGCACGCGAAAATCGCGCAGCTTGGTCGCCGCGCTCAGCATCATCTGTCGCGCGCTCGCCGCGTCTTGCCAGTACGTCGCCCAGTCGAACAGCGCGCCGCCGCCGATGCGCAGCGTGATGAAATGAAGATCGAGCTCGTTCCACTTCGTGCGCTGCGCCGACTCCTGCGCGAGCTCCGCTTCGCCTGCGTCGATCTTGTCGTCGATCTCGGGGTCTGCCGCCGCCGCGCGGCACCACGCCGACGCCAGGCCGAGCGCGACGGCGGTGCGCCTCACCGATCACCATCTACCTTGTGATCGAAGCTGTACTTGATCGAGAACTGGACGCGATAGTCGTTGACGTCGAAGCCGTCGCTGTTGTTCTGGCGGCGCCCGAACTGGAATTCGGGACCCAGGAACAGCTGCTTGGTCGGATGCACGAGCAGGTTCGCGAGCGCGTAGTGGCCGATGTGGAACGCATCCGGCAGCTCGTCCGCCGAGTTGTCGATCCAGATGTACGACCACCCCGCGGTGCTGCTCAGGTGATCGCTCCAGCGGACGTCGACGAACGCGACGATGCCGAGCACCGGCAGCGCCTCGCCCTCGACCATCTGCGCGTTGACCGGACCGTCGAGCTTCGGGCCGACGTCGAACGTCGCGTCGTTCATGTAGTTCTCGATCGCGCGGCCGTAGACGCCCTGCAGCTTGACGAGCGCGGGCCCGAGCTGGAGGTTTCCGCTCAGGTTCGCACCCCAGCCGTAGACGTGGCCCTGGATCACCGGCGACGGGCCGAGGTCGTCCCACCGCATGTAGCGAAAGATTCCGGCCGCGCGGATGTAGCCCCAGTCGTTGCCGAGCTTGATGTCGGCCGACACGTCGGGCGCCGGAAAGCGCGGCACCACGTTCGACAGATCGAAGCGATCCGAGATCGCCGCGCCGTCCGCCGACGCGCCCGGCCGCTCGAGCGCGACCGTGACGTCCGATTTGCCCTGCTGGTAAAACGAGTACGCGACCTGGACGTTGCGATAGAACACCATGCCGGGCGGGCCCCAGTACTCGATCGAATCGGGGAACACGTCGGGATCCATGAACGGGCTCCACGTCTGGCCGGCGCGCAAGCCGTGCCACTCGCCGTACGCGTGGCGCAGGCGAAACGTGGTCTGCCCGGCGTCGACGCCGACCCCGAACAGCTCGAACTCGAACTTCGTCTTGATCGCGCCGTAATCGGTCGGCAGCTCGTCCTTCACGCCGAACCGGCTCTGGCGCACGCCGGCGAACGTGCGCCCGCCTTTGCCGTATTGATCCGGAAACGCCTCGAGCTTGGTCGGCCGCAGGACGTCTTGCCAGTCGGGATCGCCGATCTTGCCGAAGTCGTAGCCGCTGTCGAGCATCGCGAATCCGTAGACGTCCATCGTCGACGGCGGCTCTTGCTGTTCCGGAGCCGTCGATTCCGACGGCGGCGCCGCCGATGGGGTCGATGCGGGCGGCTGCGGATTCGCACCGGGCGGCTGCGCGAGCGCGCTCGCAGACGAGACGATCACGCACCCGACTACGCACGCCCACGCACTACGGGTTCGACGCATGTGCCGCACGCGGTGCAACGCGTACGCCACCAGCGAGCGCGCGCAACCCCCACCGACGCGCCGCGCCTGCGAGCGCCCACGCGTGGCGGACGCGCGCGTTGATGGTGGAGTGGCGCGCGCTACGCTGCGATCGAGGAGTCTTTCATGCGGAGCTTGATCTACGTTGCAACCGCGATGATCGCGGCCACGCTCGCGGCGATGCCCGCAGCACACTCGGCCGCGGACACGCGACCGAACATCGTCATCCTCGCGACCGGCGGTACGATCGCGGGATCCGGATCGGGAGGTCACGGCTACACGTCGGGCCAGTTCAAGGTCGACGACTTGATCGCCGCGGTGCCCGGCATCGACAAGCTCGCGAAGCTGCGCGGCGAGCAGATCGCGAACATCGGCAGCCAGGACATGAACGATCAGGTCTGGCTCCAGCTCGCGAAGCGAGCGAACCAGCTGCTCGCGCGGAACGACGTCGATGGCATCGTGATCACGCACGGCACCGACACGATGGAGGAGACCGCGTACTTCCTCGATCTCGTCGTGAAGAGCGACAAGCCGGTCGTGCTCGTCGGCTCGATGCGGCCGGCCACGGCGATCGGAGCGGATGGGCCGGCCAACCTGTACGACGCGGTCGAGGTCGCGGCGAGCCCGAAGGCGAAGGGGCGCGGAGTGCTCGTCGTGATGGACGACACCGTGAACAACGCGCGCGATGTAACGAAGACGAACACCACCAGCCTCGGCACGATGAAGAGCCCCGATCGCGGCCCCGCCGGGCTCGCGATCGAAAGCACCGGCGTGCGCTGGTTCGAGCCGACCGACAAGCGCCACACCACGCAGAGCGAGTTTTCGAGCGCCGATCTCGCGACGTTACCGCGCGTCGACATCATCTACGCGCACGCGAACATGGATGCGTCGCTGATCGAGGACGCGATCAAGGGTGGCGCGAAGGGCCTCGTGATCGCGGGAGTCGGCGACGGCAACATGTCGAAGGCGGCGCTCGACGCGCTCGCGACCGCCGCGAAGCAAGGCATCGTGGTGGTGCGCAGCACCCGCGTTCCGACCGGCGTCGTGCTGCGCAACTCCGAGGTCGACGACGACCAGCTCGGCCTCGTCGCTTCCGGCGAGCTCAATCCGGCGAAGTCGCGCGTGCTGCTCCAGCTCGCGCTCACTCGACCGCGACATGACGCCGCCGAGGTGCAGCGGATGTTCACGCAGTACTAGCCCCAGAGTTCGCTTGTCTTGATCCGTCTCGCGGCGGCAGCTCGCGCGAGGCCATCGTTGCTGCGTCCTCGCGTTCCGACGAGGAGCGCTTCGGGGCAGCGCCTCGACCTCACACGACCTGCTCCGCGATCTCGGCTCAACACGAGCGAACTCTGCGGCTAATCCCGGAGTTGGGTCTGGATCCGGTCTAGCGCCTGGCCGGATCGTTACTCAACGCTAGTCTTCGCGCGACGGCATGTGCGGTCTCGCCGGCATCCTCGCGCACCACGGGCCACCGCCGTCGCTCGACGCGCTCGGCCGGATGGCCGGCGCGCTGCACCACCGCGGCCCCGACGAGTCGGGCATCTACCGCGACGCGTGGTGCGGGCTCGCGCACACGCGGCTGTCGATCGTCGACATCGCGGCCGGTCAGCAACCGATGACCGATGACCGCGACGAGCTCGTCGTCGTGTTCAACGGCGAGATCTTCAACCACGCCGCGCTGCGCGACGAGCTGCGCCGCGGCGGCGCGCAGTTCCGCACGCGGTGCGACACCGAGGTCGTCGCGGTGGCGCTGCGGACATGGGGCGAAGCCGCGCTCGCCCGGTTCGAGGGCCAGTTCGCGATCGCCGCGTGGTGGCCGCGTCCGCGCGCGCTGCTGGTCGCGCGCGATCGCTTCGGCGTGCGGCCGCTGCACCTGTGCGAGCACGGCGGTCGTATCTACTTCGCGAGCGAGGTCAAGGCGATCTTCGCGGCCGACCCGAGCATCCCGCGCGCGCTCGATCCGACCGGCCTCGCCGAGACGTTCACGTTCTGGACGGTCGTCGCGCCGCGCACGTGCTTTCGCGGCGTCGAGGAGCTGCGGCCCGCGCACGTTCGCGTCTACACGCCCGACGGCACGAGCGAGCGCTGCTACTGGCAGCCGCGGTTCCCGCACGACGGCGCGGCCGGGTACCGCGGTACGATCGACGACGCCGCCGCCGAGCTGCGCGCCGCGCTCGAGGCCGCGACCGCCGCGCGCTTGCAGGCCGACGTCCCGGTCGGCTGCTACGTCTCGGGCGGCCTCGACAGCTCGATGATCGCGGCGCTCGCGCGGCGCGCGTCGGGCCGGCGACTGCAGACGTTCTCGCTCGCGTTCGCGGACTCCGAGTACGACGAATCGCGCTTCCAGCGCGAGCTGGTCGCGCGGCTCGAGACCGAGCATCGCGAGATCGTCGTGTCGCGCGACGCGATCGCGCAGGCGCTGCCCGACGTGATCCGCCACGTCGAGCGCCCGCTCCTGCGCACCGGACCGGCGCCGCTGTTCTTGCTCGCGCGGCTCGTGCGCGAGGCCGGCCTCAAGGTCGTGCTCACCGGCGAAGGCGCCGACGAGCTGCTCGCCGGCTACGACCTGTTTCGCGAGGCGCGCATCCGCCGGTTCTGGGCGCGCGAGCCGGCATCGCGACAGCGGCCGCGCTTGCTCGAGCGCTTGTATCCCTACCTCGCGCGCTCGCCGGCCGCCGCGCGCGCGATGGCGCTCGAGTTCTTCGCGCTCGATCTCGCACACGCGCACGCACCGACGTTCGCGCACGGCCCGCGCTGGCGATCGGCGCGCGCGCTGCAGCGCGTGTTCGCGAGCGACCTGCGCGCCGAGATCGCGCACACCGGCGACGTGGTCGAGCGCCTGATCGCGAGCTTCCCGGCCGAGCTGGCCGACTGGGATCCGCTCGCGCGCGATCAATACGTCGAGATCCGCACGCTGCTGTCGGGTTACCTGCTCGCCTCGCAAGGCGACCGCGTCGCGATGGCCAGCTCGGTCGAGGCGCGATTTCCGTTCCTGGACACGCGCGTCGTCGAGCTCGCGAGCTCGTTGCCCGCCGGCTACAAGCTGCGCGTTCTCGACGAGAAGCACGTGCTCAAGCGCGCGGCCGCCGGGCTCGTCATGCGCGACATCATCGAGCGACCGAAGCAGCCGTATCGCGCGCCCGACGCGCTCGCGTTCTGCGGCGAGCGCGCGCCCGAGTGGATCCGCGACGAGCTGTCGCCAGCGGCGATCTCCGCGTGCGGGGTGTTCGATCCGGCCTGTGTCGCGCAGTTGTGGAGCAAGTGCCGCGCACGCGGTGACGGTCAGCTCTCGAACGCGGACAACATGGCGCTCACCGGCATCCTGTCGACGCAGCTCTTGCACCGGCAGCTGATCCGCTCGCGGCCATGCGACGCGCTCGCCGCGCCGCCGCGCACGGTGATCGATCGTCTATGACGCGCGCGTGCTTGCTCGTCCACGACTTCCTGGCCGCGTCGGCGCGACGCGCGCCCGCCGACATCGCGATCGAGTGCGACGGCCAGCGCATCGCGTACGGCGTGCTCGCCGAGCGCTCCCACGAGCTCGCGCACGCGCTGGTGGCGCTCGGCGTGGCGCGCGGCGATCGCGTGATCGTGCTCGCCGAGAGCTCGATCGCGAGCGCGATCGCGTTCTGGGCGGTGCTCGAAGCCGGTGCCGTGATCTCGATCGTCCATCCGCAGGTCAAGCCGGCCAAGCTCGCCGCGCTCGTCGCGAGCTGCCAACCGCGCGTGCTCGTCGCCGGTGCGCGGCTCGAAGCCACGTTTTCCGACGTCGCACGTGCCGCGCCGTCGATCGCGCACGTGATCGCGCTCGGCGCGAGCGACGCCGAGGCGCGGGCGCGCGGCTGGCTCGCCTGGGATGCCGCGCTCGCGCTCGGCGCCGGCGCGAGCGGCCCGCCGCGGCGCTGTCTCGACGTCGACCTCGCGGCGATCATCTACACGTCGGGATCGACCGGCGCTCCCAAGGGCGTGATGCTCACGCATCGCAACATGGTCGCGGCCACGCACTCGATCTGCGAGTGCCTCGCGATGCGCCGCGACGACACGATCCTGAGCGTGTTGCCGCTCGCGTTCAACTACGGCCTCTACCAGATGATCATGGCGGTCGCGGTCGGCGCGCGCCTGTTCCTCGAGCGCTCGTTCGCGTTTCCGAACGAGATCGTGCAGCGGATCGCCGCCGAGCGCGTCACCGGCTTTCCGGGCGTGCCGACGATCTTCGCCACGCTGCTCGGCCTGGATCTCGCGCGCCACGATCTATCGTCGCTGCGTTACCTCACGAACACGGCGGCCGCGCTGCCCGTGAAGCACTTGCTGCGCCTGCACGAGCTGTTGCCGCAGGCGCGGATCTATTCGATGTACGGGCTCACCGAGTGCAAGCGCTGTACGTACCTGCCGCCCGAAGACATCACGCGCAAGCCCGCCAGCGTCGGCATCGCGATCCCGAACACCGAGCTGTGGCTGGTCGACCGCGACGATCGCAGGCTCGACACCGGCGAGATCGGCGAGCTCGTGATCCGCGGCTCGACGGTGATGGCCGGCTACTGGGGCGAGCCCGAGGAGACCGCGCGCAAGCTGCGTCCCGGGCCGCTACCGGGCGAGCGCGTGCTCTACACCGGCGATCTGTGCCGGCTCGACGACGAGGGCTATCTCTACTTCGTCAGCCGCATGGACGACATCATCAAGTCGCGCGGCGAGAAGGTGCCGCCCGCCGAGGTCGAAGCCGCGATCATGCAGATCACGGGCATCCGCGAGGTCGCGGTGATCGGCGTGCCCGACGAGCTGCTCGGCGAGGCGGTGTGCGCCTACGTCTTGCTCGACGGCAGCGCCGCGCTCGACGCGCGGGCGATCAAGCGCGAATGCCAGGCGCGCCTCGAGAGCTACATGGTGCCGGCCGTGATCGTGGTGAGCGACGAGCTCCCGCGCATGGCAAACGGAAAGATCGACAAAACCCAGCTCGCGAGGAACCACACATGATCGATTCGGCCAGCGACCACGAACGCGTCCGTCAGTTCGTGACGTCGAACTTCTACGTCCCGGACGGCGCGAAGCTCGACGATACGACGCCCTTGATCGAGGCCGGCATCCTCGACTCGACCGGCGTGCTCGAGCTCGTCACGTTCATCGAGAGCACGTTCGGGATCCAGGTCGGCGACGAAGAGCTCGTGCCGGCGAACTTCGGCTCGATCCAAGCGCTGTGCACCTTCATCGGACGAAAGCGAGGCTGACATGTTCACGAAGCAATCGATCCGGTTCGCGCCCGGGGATCTGCCGGCGGTCGTCGAGCGCATCGAGCGCGCGGTGCGCGAGGCCGTGCGCGGCACGCTGCGCAGGCGAGGCGTCGTGGTCGGGCTCTCCGGCGGCATCGACTCGAGCCTCGTCGCCGCGCTCGCCGTGCGCGCGCTCGGCCGGGACCACGTGCTCGGCCTGTACATGAACGAGGTCGAGTCATCGCCGGAGACCGTGCGCATCGCGCGCGAGGTCGGCGATCAGCTCGGCATCGCGACGATCGACGAGCCGGTCTCGCAGCTGCTGTCGGCTGCCGGCTGCTACGCGCGGCGCGACGAAGCGATCCGCTCGGTCGTGCCCCGCTACGGCGCGGGCTGGCGGTGCAAGATCGTGTTGCCGAGCCTCGTCGCTGCCGAGCGGCTGCGCGTGTTTTCGGTCGTCGTGCGCTCCCCCGATGGCGAGATGATCTCCGCCCGCATGCCGCCCGAGGTCTACCTGCAGGTCGTCGCCGCGACGAACTTCAAGCAGCGCACGCGCAAGATGCTCGAGTACTATCACGCCGATCGGCTCGGCTATGCCGTCGCCGGCACGCCGAACCTCCTCGAGTACGACCAGGGCTTCTTCGTCAAGAACGGCGACGGCGCGGCCGACATCAAGCCGATCGCACACCTCTACAAGACGCAGGTCTACCAGCTCGCGGAGTGGCTCGACCTGCCCGAGACCGTGCGCGCGCGTCCGCCGACGACCGACACGTACTCGCTGCCGCAGTCGCAGGAGGAGTTCTACTTCTCCGTCCCGTACGACACGCTCGACGCGTGCCTGTACGCGCGCGATCACGGCGTGCCGATCGCGCACGCCGCGGAGGCGCTCGGCCTGGCACCGGATCAGGTCGAGCGCGTGTACCGGGACATCGACGCCAAGCGGTCCGCCGCGCGTTACCTGCACGCGGCGCCGATCACGCTCGTCCCCTGACCCGCACGCATCTTCACACGTCTTCGTCGAAGTCGGTCAGGTACCACGCCTCGGGATCGCGGGCCACCGCGCCGGGCGACACCACGACCGAGCGCGTCGTGTCGCGCGCGACGAAGCGATGGCGCGCGAGGATCCGGCGCATCTCCCGGTTGCCGAGGAAGCGAAAGCCCACCGATGCACACTTCTCGCCATCGAGCGCGAACACGAGCCGGCGCAGCAGCGCGTCCAGTGCGTCGTCGTCGCGCGCGAGCATGTCCGCGATCGCTGCGGTTCCGGCGTCGATCTGGACGACCGCGTATGCGTGTAGCTCGCCGTCGCGACCGCGCAGCGCGCAGATCCGATACGCGTGATCGGGCACGCGCAAGAACCGCCAGCGCAGGACCGCCGCCCCGCGATCGCTGACGATCGCGTGCCGTACGCGTGCGCGCTCGAACAGGCGGTCGAAGCGCTCGTCGAAGTCGTCGAGCCAGCACAGCTCGAGCTCGTCGGGAGCACGCCGCGCCGAGAACCGAGCGGCCGCGGACAGCGCGAAGTCGGCGACGCCGGCGACGGCGCCCCGCACCATTCCATCGCCGAGGACGCGCTCGAGATACGCGCGGCTCCGGAGCACGCGCACGTAGCGCGTCATCGCGCCGAGCTCGTGGCAGCCGGCGCGCTTGAACACCGCGAGCGCCTTCGCGTTCGGAAAACCGTATGCGAGCTCGCAGCTGGCAGCGGCATGGCGGACGATCGCGCCGACCAGGCGGAGCGCGGGCAATCCGGTGCGGTGATTCCGATCGACCGCGAGATCGGCGAATAGCCCGACGTGCACGCGCCGATCACCGAGATAGATCGATCGCGAGCCGATGCCCGCGCATCCGATCGGCCGATCGTCGGCGACACCGGGCTCGCGATGGAGCAGGAAACCCTGCCCTCGTCCCGCCGGGCCATCGCAATAGAACCAGCGCAGCTTGTCGGTCGGATCGCCGCACACCGGCAGATTGCTCGCCCACAGATCGACGAAGCGATCGCGCGCGTCGTTCACGTTCACGAGTCGTGCGAAGTACTGCATCCGCAAGTCTAGCCTCGAGTGACGGAGTCGCGATTGCCGTGCTTTGCGGGGACATCCTGATGGCACTCCGATGCGTGCGCACTACACCGCAGCATGAAGCGAACGATCGCGATCGGTGTGCTCGTGCTCCTCGGCTCGGCTCCGTTCCTGGCGACCGCGCTCTCGCACCCGGGCCAGACATCGGGTGCGATGCGCAGCGAGAAGGATCTGCTCGGCACCAAGGACGTGCCTGCCGACGCGTACTACGGCGTGCAGACCGCACGCGCGCTCGAGAACTTCCGGATCTCGAACGTGAACATGAGCACGTACCCCGAGTTCGTCGAGGCCTACGCGCTCGTCAAGCTCGCGGCCGCGCGCGCGAACGCGAAGCTCGGCGCGCTCAAGCCCGACCGCCTCGCCGCGATCGAGCGCGCGTGCCAGCAGGTGCTCGCCGGGCGCTTCCTCGATCAGTTCCAGGTCGACTGGTACCAGGGCGGCGCCGGTACGTCCGCGAACATGAACGCGAACGAGGTGCTCGCGAACATCGGTCTCGAGGCGATGGGGCACAAGAAGGGCGAGTACCAGTTCCTCGACCCGCACGACGACCTCAACATGTCGCAGTCGACGAACGACTCGTACCCGACCGCGATCAAGGTCGCGCTGATCCTGCGCAACGGCAAGCTCGTCACCGAGCTCGAGAAGCTGTCGGCCGCATTTCACGCCAGGGGCAACGAGTTCCTCGAGATCCCGAAGATGGGCCGCACCGAGCTTCAAGACGCGGTGCCGATGACGGTCGGCCAGGAATTCCACGCGCTCGGCGCATCGATCGACACCGAGATCCAGCTCCTGCGCGAATCCGAAAAGCCGCTGTACTCGATCAACATGGGCGCGACCGCGATCGGCAGCGGCATCAACGTGCCGAAGGGTTACGCCGGGTTGGTCGCGAGCGAGCTCGGGCGCATGCTGCACAAGCCGATCGTGCCGGCCACCGACCTGTTCGCGGCGACGTGGGATCAGCAAGCGTTCGTCGTCTACTCGTCCGCACTCAAGAGTCTCGCGGTCGATCAGTCGAAGATCGCGAGCGACCTGATCCTGCTCGCGTCCGGACCCCGCGCGGGCTTGAACGAGATCGATCTCCCGGCGCTGCAGCCGGGCTCCTCGATCATGCCGGGCAAGGTCAACCCGGTCATTCCCGAGCTCGTGAACGTGATCGCGTTCCGCGTCATCGGCAACGATGCCGGCGTCACGGTCGCCGCGCACTCCGGCCAGCTCCAGCTCAACGCGTACGAGCCGCTCGAAGGGCTGGCGACGATGGAGTCCCAGAAGCTGCTCTACAACGGCGCGCTCGCGCTGCGAACGAAGTGCGTCGACGGCATCACGGTCAACGAGAAGGTGCTCGAGCACTACATCGAGACCACGGTCGGCACGGTGACCGCGCTCGTGCCCGTGCTCGGCTACGAGAAGGCGACCGAGCTCGCCGACGAGGCGTACAAGAGCGGCAAGGGCCTGCTCGAGGTCGTCCGCGAGAAGAAGCTCCTGACCGACGCGCAGATCAAGGATCTGCTCGATCCGGTCAAGCTCGCGAACCTCGACAAGAAGAAGTACAAGAAGTGAGCACGTAGACCGGTTTAGCGCGCCGTGACCTCGATCGCGACGCGGCGGTTCGCCTGCGACGATCCCGCGGTCGGCTCGGCGGGCCGCGTCTCGCCGTAGCCCTCGACGTCGATGCGTGTCGGGTCGATACCGGCGGCGACGAGCGCTTGCTTCACGCTGTCGGCGCGGTCCTGCGACAGCTTCATGTTCGCCTCGGCCGCACCGGTCATGTCGGTGTAGCCGCCGATCTTGACCTTGACGTTGGGGTACGCTTTGAGGATCTGCGCGACGTGCGAAAGCTGGTCCATCGACGCCGGATCGAGCGTCGCGCTGCCGGTCGCGAAGCTCGCCTGATCGAGCTGGTACCACTTGTTGTTCTCGCCGTCCGGCGAGCGGATGTTCGCGAGGAGCTGGCCCTCCGCCGAGTCGGCCGGGAACGCGAGCTGTGGCATCGTCGCGCGTGGCGGCGCCTCGGGACGACGCGCGGCCTCGGTCGGCGGCGCCGGCGGCGGCGTGACCTCCGGCGCGGGTCTCGGCTCCGGCCGCGTCGGCATCGTCGGGACCGGCCGCGTCGGCGCGGCGACGCGCGCGTGCTCGTGGCGCGGCCGCGCGAGCAGCCAGATCAACAAGGCCGCGAGCGGGATCACCGCGAGCCACCACCAGGCGCGGCGGCCGTGATGGACGCCGATCTCGGCAGCCGTGTGCGTGGCGACGGTGCGACCGACCTCCGAACTCGGCGCGGCCGTCGAGGCGACCTGCGTCGCGCCGCCGAAACCGCTCAGCTCGGTGCGGAGCAGCGGACCGAGCGTGGATCCGGTCAGGTTGCGGCCGCGCCCGAGCTTGCGCAGGCCGGCCATCACGGCGGCGACGGCCGTCCCGACCAGACCGGCCGCGGCGCCGCCGCCGATCCCGAGCGAGCGGCCGACGTTCGCGATCATGCTGCTCGGATCGTCGCTCGCGAGCGAGAGCAGCTGCTGACCGCGCATGCGCGGCGACGAGCCCTCGTCCTCGAGCATCCGCGGCTCGTATGCCTCGTCGGGCGACTCGTTGATCAGGTCCGCGAGCTTGCCCATCGCGTGCGGGTCGTTCGTCTTCTTCGAGATCCCGCCGAGCAAGCTCGACGTGATGCCGCCGAAGCTGCTCTTGATCGCGCTGCTCGCGATGCCCAGCTTGTTCGCGTAGCGATCGATCAGCTGCGGCCCGATCATTCCTTCCATGGTCTGCATCAGACTCGACATTTGATTACTGCCTATCTACTTCACCTGAGCTACCGAATCGGTCTAGCTCCAGCGGCGATCGGTCGCAACGATTCTCGACGGTGCACGGGTTGCATCCCCGGTGGTCGTACGCCCCCACATCACCTTTTTCACTCACCTGACTACCACTGCGGCGTACGAGCTCGAGAACTCACTACATATCTGACAACAAGGAAGGCAGGTCATGCGCGAGGCACTATCGCGACACCGTTCGTGGAGGATCGATCGCGACGACGAAGACATTCGCGGATGGACGCTGCGCGATTCCGACGGACGAACCCTCGGAACCGTCGCGGAGCTTATCTTCGATTCCACGACCGAGCACATCACCGACGTCGTCCTGGCCGACAACGAGAAGTTTCCCGCCAGCGACGTAGCGATCGGAGATCACGTGCTGACACTCACGAACGGCGCGGCCCGCGCGCGGGCGGAGGCTCGCGGCGTCGCGGCCACCGCTGCGACGCCGGTGACACGCATCGCGGTTCCCGCCCGTCCCGAGCCGCGCGCGGCGCCGGTCGCCCAGGCTAGTAGCGCGACCGACATCGTGATCCCGATCATCGAGGAGGAGATCGAGGTCGCGAAGCGCCAGGTCAGCGCCGGCGCGGCCAGCGTGCGGACGCACGTCGTCGCCGAACCGATCAGCGAGGAGCTGCACCTGCGCGACGAGCGGGTCACGGTCGAACGCCGCCGCGTCGATCGGCCACTCGAGGGTGTCGACGTGGACGCGCGGTTCGCGGATCGCAGCTTCGAGATGACGGCAAAGCACGAAGAGCCGGTCGTGGAAAAGCACGCACGGCTGGTCGAGGAGATCGTCATCACGAAAACGATCGACGAGCGCCTCGACCACGTGCGCGACACGCTCCGGCGCACCGAGGTCGAGATCACCGAGCTTCCGGCCGACAAGAAAGGACAGCAGCCATGAAGACCGTCGTCAGGCTGTACGAGAACTACGACGAGGCCGAACGGACGATCGCGGAGCTCGCGAACGTCGGTCTCGACGATCGCCAGATCGGGCTGCTGACGTCGGCGGCCGCGAACCGCGCGAACCGCCATCGCCACATGAACGCCCTGGAGCTCGGCGAGGTAGGCTCGGTCGCCGCCAACGATCGCATGCTGAGGCTGCTCGACAGCAAGCGCGGCAACGGCGTGCTCGGTGCGCTGGTCGCGCTCGGCATTCCACACGGTGACGCGGCGAGCTTCGTCGCGGGCGTTCGGGCTGGCAACACGCTCGAAGTCGTCACGATCGAGGATGACAAGGAGGCCGAGACCGTGTCGATCATGCAGAAGCGGTCGTTCGTGGCGAGCGGCGCGAACGAAGAGGTGGTCCCGATCGTCAAGGAGGACATCAAGGTCGGCAAGCGCGAGCGCGCGGCCGGCGGCGTGAAGGTCACGACGCACGTCACGACCAGACCGATCGATCAGACGATCGCGGTGCGCGAGGAGCGCGTGCGCGTCGAACGTCATCCGGTCGATCGCGAAGCGGACTGCGCCGACGACGCGTTCCGCGACCGCGTGGTCGAGATGAAGGCGACCGCGGAGCGGCCGGTCGTCACCAAGCGCGCCCGCGTGGTCGAGGAGATTCGCGTCCACAAGGATGTGTCGGAGCACGTCGAGACCGTGCGCGACACGATCCGCCACACCGAGGTCCGCGTCGACCAGGTCGCCGGCGATGACGTGAGCGAGCTCGAGCCCGCCTATCAGTTCGGCGAGCAGCTCGCGAACGATTCCAGGGGCGCGAGCTGGGCGGAGATGTCCGTGCGCGCGAAGTCGCTGTGGGAGGCGACGCACCCGGGCACGTGGGCGAGGTTCGAGGATGCGATCCGCTTCGGCTGGAACCGCAT
>DATJXL010000371.1:0-10679 GCA_035500135.1 Kofleriaceae bacterium | reverse complement strand
GCGCACGAAGGACACCGCGGCGTTCGACCAGCTCGCGAAGGACTACCAGGCGAAGTTCGGGCAGGCGCTGCCGGAGTAAGCGGCCTCGGACCTCGGCCTATACTGTCCCGGTGAGCTTCTTCCGCCGGTTCTCCGCCGACTATCGTGCCGCGGTCGCGGCCGAGGCCGCGGGCAACGTCGATCTCGCGGCGGAGCGCTACGCGCTCGCGGGCGATCACGAGGCGGCGGTGCGCATGCACCTCGCGCGCGCGGCGCGAGCGGGAACGCGGCAGGCCGAGCTCGCGGCGCTGCGCGATGCGCTGCGCTGGGCCGGCGACGAGCCCGAGCTGCACAAGATCGCGGCGAAGGCGCTCGGCCGCGCGCTGTACGAGAACGCGAAGGCCGAGGGCATCGCGACCGAGCGCGACCGCGCGAAGGTACGCGAGGCGGCCGAGATGCTCGTCGCCGGCGGCGATCACGCGACCGCCGGCAACGCGCTCGAGACGATCGGCGACCTGCAGGGTGCCGCGGCCGCGTATTCGGCGGGCGGGCTCGTCGAGCGCATGGAGCAGACGCTGGCCAAGGACGAAGCCGCGCACGACCGCGCGCGCGAAGAGACCGACGCGTTCGCGAGCTACGAGACGCACCTGCGCATCGGCCGGCGCGACGACGCGCGCGCCGATCTCGCGCGCGCGATCGCCGCCGCGACCCAGCAGGGCGAGTACCGGCGGCTGCTCGACCAGCTCGACACCGCGCTCTTGACCGGCGGCCGCGTCGAGCTCCGCCGGCGCGGCAAGCCCGCGATCGTCGCGAGCGCGGCGCCGAAGATCGTGCTCGGCCGCGATCCGCTCGGAGATCTCGTGCTGCGCACCGGCGGCGTGTCGCGACAGCATGCCGAGATCGAACGGGCCCACGGCGGGTTCGCGCTGCGCGACGCCGGCTCGCGCAACGGCACGACGTTCGCCGGGCTGCCGCTCGCCGGCTCGGTGCCGCTCGCCGGCCACGGCCGGTTCGCGCTCGGCGACGAGTGCGCGATCGACTTCGAGCAAGCGAGCGGCGTGTTGATCCTGCGCGTCGCGAGCGGCCTCGACCGCGACGTGCAGCTGATCGCCGGTGGCGACGGCACGCGGCTCGACCTCGCGCCGCTCGGGCTCGGATTGGATCTCGTCTTCCAGCGCGGCCGGCCGCTGCTCGGCCGCGGCGCGTGCAAGGACGTCACGTTCCAGGGCGAGCCGCTCGGCGACCTGCGCGTCCAGCTGATCCGCGGCGATCGCGTCGTCGCGGACGGCGAAGAGATCGACGTCGGGTAGACTGCAGCATGTCCTCGTGGTGGCGCCGCATGTTCGGCCGGGCAACCGAGCCGCCGGCGATCCCGCCGCCGGTGCCCGATCAGCCGCAACATCTCGGCAGCGAGGACGAGGTCTTTCTCGCGCAGCTCGTCCACGACCTCGGCGACGGCAAGCGCCGCGGCGAGCTGGGGAGCCCCGACGTGCTCGCGCGCCTCGACGGGCTGTGGGCCGCCGGCCACGAGCGGCTCGCGATCGAGTGGATGGAGAAGCTGCTGTCGGTGCCGACCGGTCCCGGCTCCGATGACGCGAGCACGGCGACGCCGCTGCGCGCGTTGCTCGTCGAGCGCTACGATCAGCGCGGCGAGCTCGACGCCGCGCTGACGCACCTCGAGCAGCTCGTCGATGTCGAGGCCCACGCGCTGCGCGCGCACTACCTGCTCGCCGAGCACGCGCGCAAGCGCGGCGATCACGAGCGCGCGCTGCGCCACTACGAAGCCGTGCTCGGCCGCGACGTCGATTACCCGAACGTGCGCGCGCGCGTCGAGCGACTCCGCCAGCTCGCGGGCCGCGCCGCGCCGATCGCGGGCGAGACGATCGCGGCCGGCGAGCTCGCGGGCGTGCAAGCCGGCACGCGCTACCGGCTCGTGCGCGAGCTCGGCCGCGGCGGCACCGGCGTCGTCTACCTCGCCCGCGATGCCGAGCTCGATCGCGACGTCGCGATCAAGCTTTTGCACCCGCACCTGGCCGGCGCCGAGCGCCAGGGCCAGCTCGCGCGGTTCTTCCACGAGGCGCGCGTGATGGCGTCGCTGCGCCACCCGAACGTCGTCGCCGTGCTCGATCTCGACGAGGCGTCGCGGCGGATCGTCATGGAGCTCGGCGCCGGCGGCACGCTGCGCGACGTCTTGCGCGAGCGCGGGCCGCGCTCGCCGCGCCGCGCGATCGAGCGCCACGGCCAGGTCCTGTCGGCACTCGCCGCCGCACACCGGCGCGGCATCGTGCACTGCGATCTCAAGCCGGGCAACCTGATGTTCCGGCGCAACGCCGACCTGCCCGGCGTCGAGATCATGCTCGGCGACTTCGGCGTCGCGCACTTGCCCGACGAGGTCGGCCGCCGTGGCGACGCGGTCGGCACGATCGCGTACATGGCGCCCGAGCAGCGCCGCGGCGACGTCCTGCCCGCGAGCGATCTGTTCGCGGCCGCGGTCGTGCTCTACGAGATGCTCGCCGGCCGCCCGCCGTGGACGCGCGACGTCGTGATGGCCGGCACGCGCCGCCGCGACGACTTCCGCTTGCCCGACGACGTGCGCGCCACCGCCGGCGTGCTCGCCGACGCGCTCGAGGACCACTTGATGACGCTCGGCGATCCCGATCCCGCGCGGCGCCCGACGACGACACAAGCGCTCGCCGAATCGCAGCGCCTGCGCGAGCGCGTGCTCGCGGCAGGCGTCGCGTAGATCGAGGAGCAGAGTTACCGCCAAGGCGCCGCAGACGCCAAGGCAGAACGCCAAGGAGAGGACCTGATTTTCGGCGCGCTGCGCGCCGAAATCGGATCTCTTCCTGGCGTCTTCCTTGGCGTCTGCGGCGCCTTGGCGGTACTTCCGATCTTCAGGCGTCTTTGACGGGCGTCGCCTTGAGCGCCGCCTTGCCGTCCTTGACGTAGACGGTGAAGCGGACCTCGCGGCAGCCGGTCTTCGCGATCAGATCGTCGCGGTTGCGGACGAGCTTCTCGGCGAACTTCTGATACGTCAGGCCGGCAGTGGGCTCGTTGCAGCTCTTCTTGACCGCGAGGAACTGGTCGTAGACCTGCTTGAAGTACGGATCGACCGGGCCTTCGTTCGGCTGCGACGCCGAGGCTGCGATCGGCACCGGCTTCGCGGTCGGCGCGCCGAGGATGTCGTCGTCGAGGCGCAGCGGCGGCGGCGTGGTGGGCGGCATCGCGGCCGGTGGCATCGCGGCCGGCGGCGGCGTCGGGCGCGCGGGCGCGGGTGTCGGCGGCCGAGCGGCGTGGGTGGGCCGCGGCGGCGGACCGGGCGGCGGCGTCGCGTCGCCGAAGCGGAAGTCCGACGGCGGCGGCGTGACCGCGGGCGCCGGCCCACCCGGCCGCGAGACCGGCAGCGGCGACGTCGGGATCGGGCCGCCGGCGAGCAGATCGATCGTACCGAGGCTACCCTCCGGCGCCGGCCCGAGCAGCTGATCGAGGTTCGTGCGTGCGCTCTTCGCGTCGCGGCCGAGCTTGTCGATGTGGATGTTCACCGAACGCGCGATCGAGCCGAACTTGCCGCCGTGCGCTTCCTCGCGCAGCCGCTCCTGCTCGTTCTTCGCCAGCTTCACCGCATCGGCGGCGAGCCGCTTGAGCGGACGATCGGCCTCGAGCCACATGAGGCCGATGCCGCCGGCGAGCACGAGCACGAACAAGCCGCCGACGAGCAGCCACGGGAAGTACTTGAACGACAGGTCCTGCTTGTCGACGGCCTTGAGCGTGCCGACGAAGCCGCGCGCCTCGGGCTGCTTGATGTACACGCTGAAGAACGCCTGGTGCGACTGCGCCTCGCCGGGCAGCCGGCCGACGACCGCGGTGAACGCGTCGTTGCCGGCGGTGAGATCGAACGCGTCGCCCTGGCAGTCCTTCGCGAGCTCGTTGCCGGAGAGCTTGCCGACCGCATCGCCGAGCGCCTTGTGATCGAGCGCGGTCGTCTGGCTGCCCGCGACGTCGTCGTTGCCGAGGAAGAAGGCGAGATCGATGTTGCGCTCGGCATGCTTGTCGTCGTGGAACGTCTGGACGAGCTTCTGCGCGAGCTCGTTCGTGACCTTGTGGCCGAGCAGCACGACGCCGGCGTACGCGACCGGCGGATCGCGCTTGACGACCGGCGCGGCCGCGACGAGGTACATCGTGCCGTTCAGCGCCCACAGATCGTCGCGCAGGTAGCCGGCGAGCGCATCGTCGACGAGCGGACGTCCCGCGACCACGTCGCCGGCATCGGCCGAGCTCGACTTCGCGCTCGCGACCACGCGACCGCGGCGGTCGATCAGCCATGCGAAGTCCGGCTTGCGGCTGCCCTTCATGTCGTCGATCAGCTTCTCGCCGAGCTCGCGCACTTGCTTGGAGCGCGCCTCGTCGAGGCGATCCGCGTTCGACGCGTTCTCGAGCGCGGTGACGATCTCCGGTGCGCGCGCGAACGTGCCGGCGAGCTCGACGCGGTTGCGCGCGTCATCCGCGAGCAGGATATCGATCACGCCGCACGCGACGCCGAGCCGGTGGCGCTCCTCGGTGACGAGCGTGCGCTGCGCCGGCCGCGGCATCACGAGCGCGACGATCGCGGCCGCCGCGGCGACCAGCGCGAGCACGAAGAACCAGATCTTCGACAGGAACACGCGCGCGCTACTTCCTCTCTGGCCTGACCGGCATCCCGGCCGGAACCTTCGGGTTGAAGTCGGTCTTGCCCTTCGTCGCGATCGTGACGTCGTCGTCGGGGCGATCGAGCAGCTTGCCGCCGTACCAGATGCGCAGCTTGTAGCTGCCCGGCGGCACGTCGGCGATCTCGAAGCGACCGAGCTCGTCGGGGTATGCGACGTAGAGCGTGTTGACGACGATCAGCGTGCCCTTGAGGTGCGGCGCGTCGGAGTCGCCGATCGTGTAGACCTTGCCGGAGTCGCCGGAGCGGAACGGCTTGGTGCCGTTCGGATTGATCGGCCCGGGCGGGATCAGCTTGCCGTCTTCCTTGGCCACGAGCGTGCGCGCGGTCTTCGAGTCGTCGCGGATCACGACCTCGGCGCCGGCGGGCACCGCGATCACCGGGCGATCGAACGAGTCGCCGACGAGCCTCCAGATCACCTGCGGCGGCGCGGCGGGCTTCTCGTCGCCGTCGAGCTCGACCACGAGCTGCGCGGTCACGCTGTACGGCTTGAGCGGCGCGAGCGGATTCTCGGTGCGGTCGAGGAAGCCGTGCGTCGCCGGCGGCGGGCGCTCGGGCGGCGCCGGCAGCTCGAGCTTGCCGATCAGCGTGCCGGCGTGCGCGGCGACGGCGTGCAGTACCAAGACGACCGCGAGTGCCCGGACCATCACGCCGATCGTAGGCCGGCAACGCGCGCGGCGGCAAGCTACGTGGCCGGAATCGTTGCCCCGACGCGGCGGCTCGCCGCCCGAAGAAACCCGACGCGGCCTCCGGTCGATAACGCGGCCATGCGCTTGCGCTTGCCCTCGCCCCTGCCCTGCGCGATCGCGCTCGCCGCCGTGCTCGCCGTCGTCGGGTCGCGCGCCGCGTCGGTTCCCGACGGCGCGGTGCCCGACGATCGCGGCGAGGATCGCGTGGTCGGAACGATCGGCGCACCGGTGACGCGCGGCCCGCACGGCTTCGGCGCCCCGCTCGACCTCGGCGACACCGTCGTGTGGATCTGGACCGGCCGCGAGGTCTTGCCCGGGCAACAGGTCGCGGTCACCGGCCGGCTCCGCACGCCGCGCGGCCTGCTCGATCCGGGCGCGCCCGATCGCGCGGCACAGCTCGCGAGCCGCGGTGCGCGCTGGGAGCTGACCGCGTCGCACGTCGAGGTCGTCGCCGACGAGCCGACCTGGCGCGATCGCACGTGGCGATGGGCGACCGCGACGCAGGAGCAGTGGGCGGGCGCGATCCACCGCGACGACGAGCCGGCGTCCGCGGCGCTCGCCGGCATCGTCACCGGCGATCGCGGCGACGTTCCCGACGCCCTCGATCGCCGCTGGCGCGCGTGCGGCATCTACCACGTGCTCAGCGTCAGCGGCTTGCACCTCGCGGTCGTCGCCGGCTTGTTCGCGGCGCTGCTGCGCCGGCTGATCGCAGCGTCGCCGTGGGGCGGCCGCATCCGGCCCGCGCGGTGGGCCGCGCCGCCCGCGCTCGCGGCCGCGATCGCGTACACGATGATCACGGGCGCGCAGCTCGCGACCGTGCGCGCGCTCGTCGTGATCGCGATCGTGTTGATCGCGCAGGCGCTCGATCGCCCGATCCGGCTCGTCGACGCACTCGGCGTCGCGGCGATCGCGATCCTCGCGTGGCGGCCCGACGACGTGCGCGATCCGTCGTTCCAGCTCTCGTTCGCGGCCGCGCTCGTGCTCGCCGCGCAGGTGCGCGCACCGCGGCGCCCCGGCGTGGTCGGATGGATCGCGCGCGGGTTCGCGACCTCGGCGTGGATCGCGCTCGTGACCGCGCCGCTGACCGCGTACCACTTCCATCAGGTGCAGCCCGGCGGCGTGCTCGGCAACCTGGTGCTCACACCCGCGCTCGAGCTGGTCGCGCTGCCGCTCGCGCTCGCCGGCGCGATCGTCGGCTGCGGGCCGGCGATCGATGTCGCGGTGTGGATCGTGGCGCGCGTCGACGAGCTCGCGGCGCTGCTCGCGCACGGCGTCCCGGTCGGCACGATCGCGGTCGCCTCGGCGCCGATGATGGCCGCGCTCGTCGCGATCTCGCTCGTGCTCGCGACCCGGCGCGTGCGCGGGCGCGCGGCCGTCGCGCTGTGGCTGGCGCTGTGCGCGCTGTGGGCGCTCGCGCGCACGCCGCCTCCATCGGGCGCGCTGCGCGTCACGTTCCTCGACGTCGGCCAGGGCACGGCCACGCTCGTCGAGCTGCCCGATGGCGCGGCGTGGCTCGTCGACTCCGGCGGTCTCGCGAGCGCGCCCGATCTCGCGGTCGCGTCGTCGCCGGGCCGCGCGATCGCCGGCACGCTCGCCGCGTACGGCCACGCCCGCATCGACCTCGCGATCGTCTCGCATCCGCATCCCGATCATTATCTGGGCTTGCTCGGGCTCGAGCTGCCGATCGACGAGCTGTGGTCGGCCGACGAGCGCGAGCTGCCGGCCGCACCGCACGCGCGCGGCGCGATCCCGAGCTTCGCCGACGTCGCGGGCGAGCTCGCGGCGCGCGGCACGCGTCTCGTCCATCCGCCGCTCGGCGTCGCGCGGCGCGAGGCCGGCGTCGAGCTCGTCGTGTGGGCGCCGCGCTACGTGGCCGCGGATGGCGCACCGGCCGTCGAAGGCGCCGATCCGGTGCGCACGGTCAACGACAACTCGCTCGTCGTCGCGATCCGCTACGCGGGCCGCACGATCGTCCTGCCCGGCGACATCGAGGCCGAAGGCGAGGACGCGCTGGTCGCGGCCGGCCTGCCCCACGTCGACGTCGTCGCGGTGCCGCACCACGGAAGCCCGACCTCGTCGTCGCCGGCGCTGGTCGCGGCGACGCGCCCCGAGCTCGCGGTGATCTCGTGCGGCGTCGCGAACCATTTCGGGTTTCCATCGCCGCAGGTGGTTGCCCGCTGGCGTGCGGCCGGCGCTGCGGTCGAGCGCACGGATGTCTCGGGCGCGATCACGGTGACGATCGACGACGCCGGCGACCTCGCCCTCGCCCGATTCGCGCCCGGCGCGCCGTGACAGCCGGCGGCAACGCGGCGATAATCGACGGCCGTGGCGAGCACCGCGCGAGATGTCGAGCAAGCCGTCGTGCGCGGCAGCGAGCTGCTCAAGCAAGGCAAGCTCGACGACGCGCAGAAGGTGTTTCGCGCCGCGCTCGCGCTCGACACCGAGAACGCGCGCGTGCTCGCGCTGCTCGGGCTGTCGCATTTTCGCGCCGGCCAGTTCGGCGACGCGCGGCCGATCTACGAGCAGCTCGTCGAGCGCACGCCGACCGACGCGTCGCACCGGCTCAACCTCGGCCTCGTGTATCTCAAGCTCGGCGACTCCGATCGCGCGATCTCGTCGCTCGAGGCGAGCCGCGCGCTCGATCCGAGCCAGGGTCGCGCGGTGAGCTACCTCGGCCTCGCGTACGCGCGCGCGGGCCGCTATGCCGAGGCCTATCGCGCGTTCTTGCTCGCGGGCCAGAACGAGCTCGCGTCCGAGATCGAGATCAACTTGACGCAGGCCGAGCGGGACACCATCCACGCCCAGCTGCAGCGCTCGGGCGTCGAGCCAGCCGTCGCGGTCGCGCGCACGCGCACGCCGCCCCCGCGCCCGCCGCCGCAACCGCAGGCCAAGGTCTCGCAGGACGACGTCATCACGCAGCCGATCCGACCGATCGAGGTTTCGGGGACGGCGAGCGCGGCCGTGATCCACGTCCCGAAGCCGGAGGCCGAGCCCGAGCCATCGCAGTCGATGGAGATCTTCGTCGAGAAGCACGCCGACCAGCCGCCTCCTCCGCCGCCTCCGGCTGCGACGCCGCCGCCATCACCGGTCGTGATCGCGCCGGCCCACGAGCTCCACGCGCCGCGCATGACCGACTCGCTGCAGTTCGTGCTGCCCGCGCGCGACGCGATCCCGAAGCCGGCCGACGGCGTGTCGATGATCTCGGCTGCGGTCGACCAGGCGTCGCCGTCGCAGGCGGCGACCGCGGCGGCCGCCGCGCGGGTCGCGGCCGGTAGCGCGCCACCGGTCGCGCTCTCGCAGCTCGCGACCGACGAGCTGGTGCGCCCCGACGACGGAGACCATCCGCTCGAGGTCTCGGCCTCGGGCGCGCTCGTCGTGCGCGTCACCGACCGCGTGATGACGCGCCTCGACGGCGTGCACGTCACCGGCGGCGATCTCGCGTTCGAGCCCGCGCAGCGGCGCTCGCGCGGGCACCAGACCGACGAGAAGTTCGACTACGGCGGGGCGCCGCTGCAGTCGGTGAGCGGCCGCGGCTACTTGATCGCGCTGCCCGGCGACCGCGTGTTCGCCGCGGTCACGCTCGACGACGACATCTTCTACCTGCGCGAGGATCTGGTGTTCGCGTTCCAGGCGTCGCTGCGGTGGGAGAACGGCAACGTGCCCGGTTTGCGCGGCCGGTTTCCGGTCGTGCAGTTCCGCGGCGACGGCTCGGTCGCGCTGCGCAGCGGCAAGCCGCTCGTGCGGGTGAAGCTGCCCGCGCAGGGCGTGATGTTCGTCGACGCGACGCGGCTCGCCGGCTGGATCGGCCGCGTGATCCCGCGCGCGGTCGTGCCGCCGGCCGGCGGCCCGATGGGAGAAGTGTGCGTCGAGTGCACCGGAGAGGGCGTCGTGCTCGTCGATCCCGTCGGCGATCCGCACGCCGGCGCGCCGAAGCCGGACGTGCGCGACGTGCGCGCGAAGCCGCCCAGCACGCCGCCGCCCGCGCCTGCTGCCGAGGCCAAGCTCGATCTCGGCGGCGACGACGAGTTCTGATGGATCCGATCGGCGCGTGCGCGCGGCTCGCCGGGCGCCGCGGCCGCGTGCTCTTGCACTCGGCGCGCGACGACGACGGGCTCGGCGCGTGGTCGTTCGTCGCGGCCGAGCCGCGCGCGACCTTGATCGGCCGCGGCCGCTCGCTGGTGCGGCTCGACGAGCACGGCCGGCCGAGCGCGCGCTTCACCGCCGATCCGTTCGCCGCCGCCGAGCAGTTCCTCGCCGAGCACGGCTGCACGCTGGCGCCGCACGATGCGAGCGCGCCGCCCGAGCCGCGTGTCGCGGGCTACTTCGGCTACGATCTCGCGCGCGTCGTCGAGCGCTTGCCGGGCGGGCCGCGCCTCGGCCACGACACGCCCGACCTGTGGCTCGCCGCGTACGACGACTTCGCGCGCTGGCGCGGCGCCACGCCCGAGCACGTGCCCGCATGGCTCGACGCCACCGCACCCGCGCAACCCGGCGCGCCGCCGCGCCTGTCCGAGCTGGCCGCCGACGACGATGGCGCGCACCACATGGCGCGCGTCTCGCGCATCCAGGATCTGCTCGCCGCCGGCGACGTCTATCAGGTCAACCTCGCGCGCCGGCTGGTCGCGCGCGTCGAAGCGCCCGGTGATGCGCTCGCGCTGTACGCGGCGCTCGCGGCGGTCGCGCCGGCACCGTACGGCGCGCTGATCGAGGCCGACGGCGTCACGATCATCTCGGGCTCGCCCGAGCGGTTCCTCGCGCCGGTCGGCGATCGTATCGAGACCCGCCCGATCAAGGGCACGCGGCCGCACGCACCGGGCGCGGCCGCCGAGCTCGCGGCGTCGGCGAAGGATGCCGCCGAGCATCTGATGATCGTCGATCTCGAGCGCAACGACCTCGGGCGCATCGCCGAGACCGGCTCGGTGCGCGTCGACGCGCTCGGCTACATCGTCGAGCTGCCGGCGCTCGTGCACGAGGTGTCGCGCGTGTCGGCGCGCCCGCGCGCCGGCGTCGGCTACGCCGACCTCCTGCGCGCGACGTTCCCCGGCGGCTCGATCACCGGCGCGCCCAAAGTGCGCGCGATGCAGCTCGTCGACGAGCTCGAGCCCGCGCGCCGCGGCCCGTACTGCGGCGCGCTCGGCTACTTCGGCGCGCGCGGCGCGTTCGAGCTCGCGATCGCGATCCGCATCGGCGTGCTCGCCGGCGACGAGCTGCGCATCCACGTCGGCGGCGGCATCGTCGCGGATTCCGATCCCGCGGGCGAGCTCGCCGAGACCGAGGTCAAGGCCGCGGGCTGGCGCGCCGCGCTGGCC